>CAZSMF010000007.1:0-18812 GCA_964607975.1 uncultured Campylobacter sp.
ACTTCACAAGCATTTTTTGCTACAATTAGGCTTTAAATTCACAAGGTTGATTATGGCAAATATTAGAAATTTCTCTATCATCGCACACATAGACCACGGCAAAAGCACACTAGCAGACAGAATCATCAGCCAGTGTAAGGCTATTAGCGACAGGCAAATGTCTGCTCAAATTATGGATACTATGGATATAGAAAAAGAGCGTGGCATAACGATAAAGGCTCAATCTGTCCGCCTTGAATACGAATTTGGCGGCGAAAAATTCATCTTAAACCTCATCGATACTCCCGGACACGTTGATTTTAGCTATGAGGTGAGTCGCTCTCTTGCAAGTTGTGAGGGGGCTTTGCTCGTTGTCGATGCAAGTCAAGGCGTGCAGGCTCAAACCATAGCCAATGTTTATATAGCACTAGAAAACAACCTAGAAATAATCCCCGTCATCAACAAAATAGACCTACCACAAGCAGACATTGATAAAGTCAAGCACGAGATAGAACACATCATCGGCATTGACTGCTCCAACGCCATTTGCGTGAGTGCAAAAACAGGAAAAGGCATAGTAGAGCTTATTGAGGCGATTATCACGCAAATTCCAGCACCCAAAAGCAAGGACGAAGCTGCGACAAAAGCCCTTATTTACGATAGCTGGTTTGATAATTATCTTGGAGCATTGGCTTTGGTGCGTGTGTATGAGGGAGAAATTCGCAAAAATGATGAAGTGCTTGTGATGAATACTGAAAAAAGGCATTTCGTGCAGGATTTGCTTTACCCACACCCTTTAAATCCTATAAAAACGCCCATTTTGCATTCTGGTGAGGTTGGTATTGTGGTGTTGGGGCTAAAAACACTAGGCGATGTGCAAGTGGGCGACACCATTACCTTGACGAAAAACAAAGCAAAGGAAGCTATATCAGGCTTTGAAAAGGCAAAAGCCTTTGTTTTCGCTGGACTTTACCCCATAGACACGGACAAATTCGAGGATTTAAGGGACGCTTTGGATAAACTCAAACTCAACGACAGCTCCATTACCTACGAGCCTGAAACCTCTTTGGCTTTGGGTTTTGGCTTTCGTGTGGGCTTTTTGGGACTTTTGCATATGGAAGTGATTAAGGAGCGTTTAGAGCGTGAATTTAAACTTGATTTAATCGCCACAGCCCCAACAGTTACTTATGAAGTTTATCTTACAAATGGTGAAATGGTGCAAATTCAAAATCCCAACGAATTACCCGCCGTGAATAAAATTGAGTGCATTAAAGAACCATTCGTTAAAGCCACTATTATTACGCCGAGTGAATTTTTAGGCAATATCATCACGCTTTTAAACAATAAAAGAGGCATACAAGATAAAATGGACTATATTACGCCTGAGCGTGTTTTGCTCGAATATCATCTGCCCTTAAATGAAATCATTATGGATTTTTACGACAAGCTTAAAAGCCTTACAAGAGGCTATGCGAGTTTTGATTATGAGCCAAGCGAATTTAAAGAGGGCGATTTAATCAAACTTGACATTAAGGTAGCGGGTGAAAATGTCGATGCTTTAAGCATTATCGTTCCAAGTCAAAAGGCTATGAGTAAGGGCAGAGAGCTTGTTAAAGCGATGAAAGAAATAGTGCCAAGACAGCTTTTTGAAGTTGCCATTCAAGCAAGTATAGGCAATAAAATCATAGCCCGTGAGACTATAAAATCAATGGGTAAAAATGTAACGGCAAAATGCTACGGCGGCGACATTACACGCAAACGCAAACTTTTGGAAAAGCAAAAAGAGGGCAAAAAGCGAATGAAAGCCATAGGAAAGGTGAATTTACCGCAAGAAGCCTTTTTGAGCGTTTTAAAAATTGATTGAAAAATTTTAAAACACGAGGTGATTGGCAAGGATTTTTTTAATGAAAGTTACGATAATGGCGATTTTCATTACATTTAAATTAAAAAATATTTTTTTGTGGGGAGGGGCTAAAAGATTGTGTTGCGATTCATATCAACAATAGGACTTGCTCACACTCACCCTGATGAGCTAGATAAGCAAGATGAGAAAAATAAAACAAGAAAAGCCTAAAAGGGGGTATTGCTTGAATCTATTCATATACTCAAGTCTAAAAGCAAAGTTAGAATCCAAAGGGTTAGATTCTATCACAAGTGGACAGATTGCGTGGTTTGTGTGTAGTTTTGGATTATTTATAATTCCCATTGTATATTTTCATATCCATTTTGTAACCTTTTTTTGTATGCTTTGTATTTTTGTGTTAAATTTTTTCTACATAAAAAATATATTGCCATTACTGCTTAGTATTTTTTCAACTTTCTGGCTTTTAAACTATGAATCTTTTTTGTGGGTGAGCATAGTATTTTTTTGTTTTACTTCAATTGTGCTGTTGAAAATGAGATATTATAGATTTTTTTGGACATATATTATAGGTGCATTCCATCTTATTTTGACGTTTAAAGTTGGTAATACAATCCCATTTAATTAGCATTAGGAGGCAAATATGAAGTATTTTGTAACCATTTATATTGACCCTATAACCGATTGGCAAGGATTCACTCACGCATTTTTAGGACTTACTCACAATGGCAGATTATCCATTAACTCATTCAACTCAAATTCAAAAGCCCTTTCAAAGTCTGTTCATCAAGTAGTTTGGAGTCGTATTTGATGATGAGTTGATTGCAATGTGTGTAAATTTCTACTATGCCTTTGTGTTTATCAAGTGCGTTGTAGCTTGTGTTTAAGGGCAGGTAGATATTTTTAAAATCGCTAGGATTTTTAAGAAAGCAAAGCAAGATAAACCACGCACAAGAAAGCACAACAACGGCTATGGTAAGTATGTGTATATCAAGGTAACGCCACGCTACGCCGCTTAAAACTCCGCCCACAAAGCTTCCGCCGTAACCAAAGGCATTAAACACGCCCAAGGCTGTGCCTCTTTCATTGGCAAGTGCGAATTTACTCGCCACGCTTTGCATTATCGGTTCGTGCAGGTTAAAGCCGATGAAAAATACCGCCACAGCAAGGATAAAAATCCAAGTTGCAATTTCATAAGAGATAAAATAAACAAAGCTAAAATCAATCAAGCCAAAGGCAAGGATAAAAAGCCCCACACCAACAAGCAAAAGCCTTTTGCTTAAACCCCGCTTCTCGCCAAGCGCACCCGCTATGCCCATAGCCAAAAAGCCCACTATCATCGCACAAAGATACACAAGCCACAAGTTTTCTTTGGGATTGGCAAGGCTTTTGACAAAAAGCAGAGGAATGAGAAAAAAAGCTATGCTAATAAGCATTTTTTGCATAAAGCTGGTAAGATTCATCAGGGCTAAATTCTTTTGCCTTAAAAGCTTTAAAATGGGAGTTTGCTCTGCTTTTGTGGTGATTTTAGGTTCTTTTGGCACGGCGGTAAAAAGCAAAACAATGCAAAGCAGCGTTAAAACTGCACTCAACCAAAACAGGCTTGAAAAGCCAAATTTTTGACTTAAAATCGGCGAAAGCACCATAGAAAGACAAAAGGAAAGTCCGATAAACGCACCCATTATCGCCATAGCCTTTGAGCGTTGCTCCTCGCTAGTAAAATCACTAATCAAAGCTGCGGCTACCGCTCCAACAGCACCAGCTCCTTGCAAAGCCCGTCCTATCATCATCACATAAATATCATTCGCCAAAGCACAGAATACAGAGCCTATGATAAAAATAACCAGCCCCAAAAATAAAGCCTTCTTGCGTCCTATCTTATCGCTTAACACCCCAAAAGGCACTTGCAAGAGCATTTGCATAAGAGCGTAAATGCCTATTAGCAGTCCAACGAGAAAGTCATTTGCTCCGTCAAGGTTGAAAGCATAGAGGCTCAATACAGGCAAAATGACAAAAAGCCCAAAAAAACGAGTTCCTATGATAAAAGAAAGTGGCAAAATGCTTTTTAGCATAGCAAGTCCTCAATTTTAAAAAAGCCTATTTTACCAAATTTTGTTTAAATATAAGGCAATTCTTAT
This sequence comes from uncultured Campylobacter sp., assembly GCA_964607975.1. Lineage (GTDB taxonomy): Bacteria > Campylobacterota > Campylobacteria > Campylobacterales > Campylobacteraceae > Campylobacter_D. The sequence goes on from CAZSMF010000007.1 coordinate 3,979, forward strand.
GTAAATTTTGGATATAATAATAGAATTTTTTAAGGTGTGGATATGAAGATTTTATTAGCCTCAAACAATGCTGGTAAGGTGAGAGAGCTTAAAACCTTGCTTTGTCCTTTTGAAATTTACGCATTTGAAGAGATTTTAGAGCCTTTTGAGATTGAAGAATACGGCACTAGCTTTAAAGAAAATGCTTTGATTAAAAGTAGGGCGGTATTTAAAGCCTTAAATCAAAGTCAAAAAGATGAATTTATCGTGTTAAGCGATGATAGTGGCATTAGCGTTGAGGCTTTAAATGGCAAACCGGGCATTTTTTCGGCAAGATTTTCAGCTCAAAAAAGCGACAAGGCAAACAGAGCAAAGCTCATTGCCGAGCTTAAAGGGCTGAATTTAGAGCAAAGCAGAGCTTTTTATACGGCTTGTATAGGCATAAGCTCAAATTTGGGGGATTACACCGCACAAGGCTTTATGCACGGCAGAGTCATCACGCAAGAAAGAGGGCAAAATGGCTTTGGCTATGATAGCCTCTTTATCCCAAATGGCTTTACAAGGACTTTGGGTGAGCTTGATGAGAGTGTAAAGGCTGAAATTTCGCACCGCTTTAAGGCTTTGTCTTTGGCAAAGATAATATTAAGACTTTTGAAAAAGGACTGAGATGAGATTTATCCAATACCTAACAATAGCCATTATTGTGTTTATCGTTTTTTCTTTTCTTTTAGGTTTGCTTCGTGGAGATTGGAGCAAGTAGGCTTGGCAGGAGCAGTAAGCTTCCTACGAGCAAAAGCACCATTACAAGCACGGTTAATAAGCCAAAGTAAATGGTGGGCGTGAAATTACTGCTTATCATCACGCTAAAACCGAGAATAATTGCCACCTTGCTTTGAAAAAAGGCTTGTCCTATTTGAAAATGCGAAAGCTTAATGGCTTTGATGATGCCTTTGTGTGAGACGAGTTTTTTGAAATTATAAATGTAATGTATGCTATCATCAACGCCCAAACCTATGCAAATAGCAGCTATGGTAATACTCATCAAATCAAGCGGCAAACCACAAAAGCCCATTAAGGCAAAAACCAAACTCAAAGGCACGACATTAGCGATAATGCCCGTAAGTGCGAATTTAAAGCCCCTAAACACAAAAACAAAGAGCAAAAAGATAACCCCCACCACAAAAATAAGGGTGTTAAACTGCGAAGCAAAGAGGCTTTGAAGCATATTATTGTATAAAAGCATAAGCCCTGAAAGCTGCACTTGCACGGCTTCATCTTTCATCAAAGCCTCAATATCGCTTTGAATTTCCTTGATAAATTCATCTCTTTTGAGTTTAGAATCAGAATCTTTCACACGCATCACAAAGCGAAGCTGGTTTTTGTCAATATTTACATAAGCATTTAAGAGGCTTTTTTTAAACTGCTCGGGCAAATTTTCATTCAAAAAGGCTAGGGCAAAGTCGTCTAGTTCCTTGCCATTGTTAATGTCTTTGGCGACAAGCAAAAGGCTGTTAAGGCTTAATACAGAGCCTACGAATTCTTTATTTTGCAGGTATTGATGAATGCTTTGAGCCACCCTTACTTTTTGGGCGTTAAACCAATAGGTTTTTTCATTGCTTAAAGCCTCAAATTCACTCTCAAAGCTGTCTAGCTCGGTGTTTTGGCTTTCATTTTTATCCTCAAAACGCACTATGAGTTCAAGCGGAATAGTCCCGCCGAAATTTTCATCGATAAAAACAAGCCCTTGTTTGATTTGTGAGCTATCTTTAAAATAATTCACAAAGGAATTTTCAACCCTTAATCTATCAATACCAAAAAGCGACACCACAACGCAAAGCACACTCACGCCAAAGATGATTTTGGGGTATTTTAAGCTTAAATTCGCACAAAAATTGAGTAAATTCACCTTAAAAGTCGCCTTGTTTTCAAAATGAAGCCCCTTAAAAAAGGGCAAAATACTCGCAAAAAACAAAAACGAAAGCAGCAAAGAAACGCTTATGCCTATACTCATCATTATGCCGAGTTTGATGACAGGCTCGATTTTGCTTAAAACGAGGCTTAAAAAGCCTATGGCTGTGGTTAAGATAGCGTAAAAACTTGGTCTTGATTTAGCCAAAAGTGTGGCAAGGACTTTGTGGCGGATACCTGCCTTTGGAAATTGTTTGCAAAGGTTGATAAAATGGGTGATTAAATGAATGATGAGCGAAATGGTGATAATAAGCATTAAGGCAAGGTAGTTTGAGGAAATGACGGTGATTTTAAAGCCAAGCAGGGCAAAAATTCCACTCGCTACGCCCAAAGAATTAAGGCAGACAAAAAGCGTGAAAAGCACGAGGCTGATTTTGCGGAAAAACACCCACAGCACAAAGCTTAAAAGCAAGGTTAAACTCACTCCATAAACAAGCAAATCATCTTGTATATAGCTTATCATACTATCAGCTATCATACTCACGCCGCCTAGATAAAGTCCGTTTGTTTGTGGGGAAAACTCGGCGATGAGGGCTTTGATTTCGTCTAATCTTTGTTTGTTTTCTTGTTTGAGCCTTTGAATTCTTGCTTCCTCAGAGTTTAAATTCGCTTCGCTGATGAGATTTTCATACACTTCATCATTAAGATAAATCACAAAGGCTGTGCTTTTGGCATCTTGGGAGATGATATTGTTTTGATAAAATGCACTTGTGGTGATTTCAGCCCTTGCCTTTGTCAAATTTGTATCAGGGCTTGTGAGGGTGGGGACATTTTTAAGTAAGTCCTGCAAAGAGAAATTGTCGCTACTTTTAAGCAAGGGGGCATTGAGTATGCTTAAAACGCCCTTAACGCCTTTTATTTGTTCGAGTTTGCTTTGTAAATCTTTAAGCAGGGCAATGCTTTGAGGGGAAAAAGGATTGTCATCTTTTGGCTTTATGGCTAAGATCAAAAAATCATCACTTTGATAATCTTTGCCCACTTGCCTGAAAAATGCTAAATCTTTATCATTTTCTAAAAGCAAGGTTTGCGCACTTGCTTCAATGCTTAATTTACTCGCAAAAAAGCTTAATCCCACGCACACAGCCAAAGTGGCACAAAAGACTAATTTAGCGTTGTTGATAAGGGTTTTGTAAAGAGCAACGAGCATTATTTGACATCAAAACTTTTAGCTTTAAGCTTTTCAAGTAAGGTAGCAAAACTTTCTTTTGCCAACAAATCCGCAAATTGAGAACGATAGGTTTGTATAATGCTAATACCCAAAACATCGACATCATAAACGAACCAATCGCCATTTTTATTGTGAAATTTAAAGATAATGCTTTTTTCCTCGTTATCAACGAGCATAGTGGCGTTGAGGAAAACCCTTTCTTTAAGCTTTTCTTTTTTTGTAACTTTGATTTCTTGATTTTTGTAAAGCGAAAGATAGTTTGTAAAGGTTGTTTTGAGCTGAATTTCAAAGGCTTGATTAAACTCTTTTTTCTCATTAGGGCTTAATTTATCGTAGTTTTTAGATAGGCTAAGTCTTGCCATTAAAGCATAGTCAAAAATGGGGTCAAAAAGCTTAAACATCTCATTTGCCGCGCCGCTTTTATCCTCGCCAAATTGTTCAAGCAAGGCTCTGCTTTTGTCTATGTTAGTTTGCATAATCGTTTGCATTTCATCAAGCGAGAGGGCAAACGCTCCTACGCACAATGCAAGTAAAAAAGCCATTTTTTTCATCTTTTGTCCTTTGCCATTTCCATTCGCCTTTTTTCATACGCATCACGCATAAAAGGGTAAGGATTTGGCGTGTTATAATAAATCGCATCAAGTGTTTTTGTCTCAAAAGAGGCTGTGTTGAGTATAGCAAAACTTGTTACACCAACATTAAACCAATTCACCCAAGCTGATGAATCTGTGGGTATATAAGTAATAGGACTTGCATACCAATTCACAGGAATGCTTAAAGTATCACGCAAATTTGAAGGACCTAAAACGGGCAAAACCAAATGAAAGCCCCCACCCACACCATAATGAGCCAAAACCAAGCCAAAATCAGCGTGGTGCAAAGGAATTCCTCCCTTACTCGCCGCATCAATGAGTCCAAAAAATCCAAAAATAGTATTCACTCCAAAACGCTTCAACTCAGTTCCTGCTTCTTTAAATTTAAGTTGCAAAATATTGCCCGTAAATCGTATGGGCATTTGAATGTAGCTAAAAAAGTTTTTTATGCTCGTTCTTATCGCATCAGGCACGACAAATTCATAGCCTTTTGCCGCTGGACGCAGGGCATAGGTGTAAAGTGCTATATTAAAGCTTGTCATTGCTTTATTATAGCCTTGCAAAGGATCATTTACCTTAAAGGCGTCAAATTCAGCTTCAAAATCATCAAAACTCTCATCTGCATACACCGCAACGCAAAGACAAAGCACAGCAAGGCACTTTTTTATCAACAAATTTTTGCTCCATTTTTGTAATATAAATTACCAATAAAACGAAAATTATATCTTAAATTCCATTAACATTTCTTTTTGAAAATCAAAAAAAAAAAAAAACGATTTTTCATTGAATTTATGGGACTTGAAAGGGTTAGTGTAAAAAATAATATTATTTAAAAGCGATAAAACTTTCAAAATTCGCCCATTTAAAAAAGCTTTCTACCTTTTTAAAACCCGCATTTTCAAGCATTGCAATGTTTTCTTTTTCGCTGTAAGGCACGAGGACATTTTCTAGGGCTTCTCTTTTTTTAGCGATTTCAAGGCGAGTGTAGCCCTGAGCGTGTTTGTAATTGCTGTAAATGTCGATGATTTTGTTTGCTAAAATGGCATCCTCGTAAAGAATTTTTTCACTCATAATAAAAAAGCCCTTGGGCTTTAATTTTTGATAAATTTTTTTAATCAAAGCCTGTCTTTGCGGCGGTCTAATGAATTGCAGAGTGTAATTAGCGATGAAAATATCATTTTCCAAAAGCTCAAATTCGCAAAGATTGCCCTCGTAAAAGGCGATTTTCGCCCCAAAGGCTTGACTTTTATTTTTCGCACTTTCTATCATAGCCTTTGAATTATCAACGCCGCTTAAAACAAAATGCGAATTTACCCGCCAAAGTTCAAGCAGCAAAGAGGCTGTCGAACAGCCCAAATCACAAATTCGAGCGTGTTTGTCGGCAAGTTTTGCCACCAAAGCTGTAATAAGAGCTAAATTTTCCTTGTAAAAAGGCACAGAACGGCTTATCATATCGTCAAAAACGCTCGCAACTTTTTCGTCAAATTCGAATTGTTTTTGCACTTTTTGCTTGAAAATATTATCTTTCATCGACTATCCTTTAAGTGTTTGAGGGCATTTTGACAATCTTTTTGAATTTGAGCTTTTAAAAGAGCTAAATCATCAAAACGCTGATTATCCCGTAAAAAAGCCTTAAAAATGATAGTAATTTGCTCATTTTCTACAAGCTTTAAATGGGTAAAATTTTCATCAAGTATATGGCTTTCAACGCTGAATTTATCGTCCGTTGAGCGATGTCCTAAAAAAGAAACGCTTTTAAAAAGCTTGTTTTGCACCTTGCAAAAACTCGCCCAAACGCCATTTTTAGGCAAAAAATAATTTTTCGTATCGACATTTAAGGTTGGCACAAGCTCTTTTTTACCTAAACCCTGCCCCCTTATCAAATCCCCCTCAACTGCGTAATTTCTACCTAAAAAAGCATTTGCTTTGTCAATTTCCCCACTTGATAAATACGCTTTGATAAGTTTAGAATGCACGGCTACGCCTTGAATTTTAAATTCATTCACCACTATGGCTTTTAAAGAACTTAATTGCTCAATATCCCCTGCCCCAGCACTTCGCTTTCTACCAAAGCGAAAATCCTCGCCCACAACCAAAGTCTTTAAATGCGTAAATTCAGCTTGTAAAAGGCTTAAAAACTCTTTGGCGCTTAATTCTTTTATGCGTTCTAAATCAATAAAAATCAAGTCAAATTCGCACAAAGTTTGCATTTTTTCTTTCGGCACGAGCCTGTTGCTTTGGAATTTATCTATGATTAAAAGGGCTGAATTTTGGGCGTTTAAATGCTCTAAAAGCTTTAAATGTCCCAAATGAAAAGCATCAAAACAACCAAGTGCTAGAATTTCAATCTTTTGCTTTTGAGTATAGGTAAAAAAACTCACTATTGCCCTCCTTTCCTTTGAGTTTTGAGGGCGAAACAGCCTTTAAAAGCCAACCCAACTTCAAGCATTCTTTTTCAAAGTCTATTTTAGCTTTATTTATGGCTTTTTCATCTTTAACAACGCCGTTTTTATCTCGCTTTGCCTTGATACCAACTTCAAATTGAGGCTTAAACAAAAGCAAAATGAGCCTTTTGGCGAGTTTATCAATGCAAAAAAGCACATTTTTAAGGGAGGTAAAGCTTATATCACAGGTGATAAGTTCGAATTTTTCATCGCTTTTATAGCTTTTAATGTCTGTGTTTTCCACACTTTGCACCTTTGGGTGCGTTTTAAGGCTGTGATGAAGCTGATTTGAGCCAATATCCAAAGCTACCACGAAAGAAGCCTTATTTTCAAGCAATACCTGCACGAAACCGCCCGTTGATGAGCCTATATCAAGGCACTTTTTACCCCTTATATCAAGGGAAAAGTCCTCAAAAAAGCCTTTGAGCTTTAAGGCTGCACGGCTGACATAAATTTCATCTAAAAGCGTGAGTTTTAGGCTCTTTGAATGCAAAATTTCCTCATCGCTTAAACCCTGCATTCGCACATCAAAAGAGGCTTTTTGATGTTTGCCGTCTAGCAAAATGCTTTCATTGTGGATAAGCTCTAAGGCTTGATTGCGTGAAATGTTAAGTTTTTGACTTATGAATTTATCAAATCTCACGGCACAGCCTTTTGCAAGGACTTTTTAAGCTCATCTTTCTCGCTAGAAAGCCACCACAAGCCTATTTCAAAGGCATTTTTATTGAAAAGCTCTTTGAGGGTAAAAAGTTGTTTTTGCAAATTCTCATTTTGTTCTTGTAGTGTGCTTAAATTTTGCTCTAAAAAAGGATTTTCTATGCTTTTTAAATATGCAGAAAGCCTTTCTTGATAAAGAGGCTTTAAGTTTATCGTCTCTTCATAAAACACCAAGCTTACAAGGCTTAAAAAAAGCCAAGCAAAGGTGTTTTTCTTGCTTTTTAACACAAAGCTACAAAGCAAGGCAAAAGAGCTGCAAAGTATGAAAAAATTAAGCAGTTCAAAGCCGAAAATAAGAAATTTAACAGGCATACTTTCAAGCCAAAAAACCATAAAATTCTTAAACACCACAGCAAAATGCAAAGTAAGAGAAACTGTGTCAAGTGGCTGGAAAGAAGAGACTTTGTAAGTGTCTAAAAAATGATGAAGGTAGAAAAAAGGCTCGTAGTGTTCTTTGAAAAAAAGCTGGGAAATTGAGTAAAAAAGCCCCGTGAGTAAGGCGGAAAAAAGCACTATTTTTAGGGTGTTGTAGGGGTTTTTGCGAAATTGAGAGGCAAAAAGCTTTTTAACGCCTATGAAAAGCAAGGGAAAAAGCACGAGCAAAAACGCTAAATCAAGCCTGCTTGCATACATTAAATTAAGCAGTAAAGAAACAAGCCCAACGACAGCAAGGCAAAAAGACGCCACATACAAAAGGGTGTTTTTTTCTGTAAGCTTGTAAAAAAGGGCATTTTTGTTAAGTGTAGCGTTTTTGATAATGCTTTTACGCGCCCATAAAATGAGGAAATTCTCCCTGTATAAAGCGTAAAATGTAGGCAGTAAAAAAAGCAGGGCAAAGCTTAATTTTTGCCAAGTTACAACAAAAATCAAAAGCCCAAGAATAACTAAAATTCGCATTAACTTTCCTCAATGAGCTTAAAAAACTCGCTCTCATCAATGCACCTTACTCCCAAAGCCCTTGCTTTGTCGAGTTTGCTTCCAGCTTCTTTGCCATAAAGCACGAAATTTGTTTTTGCAGAAACTGATGAAGTGCTTTTAGCCCCTAAATTTTCGATGATTTTAACGAATTCATCACGGGGGCGAGAGAGTGTGCCTGTGATGACAAAGCTTTTGCCGCTAATGAGGCTTTCTTTAACCTCGCTTTCATCTTGGAATTTTAAAATCTCATAAAAATGCTTGATACGCTCATTATTTACACGCAAAAATTCAGCCAAAGACTTTGCCATTTCAGCTCCAAAGCCATCAAGGGCTAAAAAATCGCTCTCGCTTTTATCGCACCAGCCTAGCCCAAAGCTTGTGGCGATTTTTTTAGCACCAACCTCGCCTATGTGTTCGATTCCAAGTGCGTTGATAAAGCGGTGCAGGTTCGTTTTTTTGGCATTTTCAATGGCGTTTAAAAGATTATTGATTTTTTTGTCCTTAAAGCCCTCCAAGCCCACAAAATCATCATATTTTAAGAAAAAAATATCCTCAATACTCTTTATCTTTTGCTTTTTGAATAAAAACTGCACTATGCTTTCGCCAAGCCCGTCAATGTTGAGGCATTTTTTGGAAACAAAATAAATAATTGAGCTTACAAGCCTTGCCTCGCAGCTTAAATTCTGGCATTTGATGAAAGCCCCTTCGTCTAAAAGCTCACTTTCGCACACAGGACAATGAGTAGGACGCTTGATGCTTTTTTCATCGCCCTTTCTCCGCTCTACATACACTTTGGTGATTTTTGGAATCACATCGCCGCTGCGTATGAGGCTTACTAAATCTCCAATTTTCGCATCAAGCCTTGCGATTTCATCAAAATTGTGAAGTGTGGCATTACGCACGATTACGCCGTCAATCTCCACCGCTTCAAGCACAGCCACAGGCGTTACCACCCCGCTTCGCCCCACTTGCAAATTCACATTTAAAAGCCTTGTAGTCTTTTCAAGGGCTGGAAATTTAAAGGCTGCCATAAATTTGGGGAATTTCACCGTGTAGCCAAGCTCATTGCAAAGTGTTAAATCATCAACCCTCACCACCATTCCGTCCATCATCACTCTTTTGCTTTCTCTTTGCTTTAAAAGCTCGTTATATGCGGCTAAAACCTCATCTAAACTCTTGCAAACTCGCACGAATTCATCTTTTAAAAAGCCAAGACTTCTAATAAAGCCCATAATCTCGCTATGTTTTTTAAAATGAAGCGAATGCTCCCCCACGCCCCAAGGGTAAAACATCAAATTTCGCTCTTTGGTAACGCTCGTATCAAGCTGTCTTAAACTCCCACTTGCCGCATTTCTAGGATTTGCAAAGAGGCTTTGTCCTAAACTTGCCCTTTTTTCGTTTAATTTTTCAAAATCATCTTTTAAAATCACCACCTCACCGCGAATTTCTATCTTTTGCTCGTAAGCAATGGTTTTAGGAATGCTTTGTATTTCAAAAACATTAAGCGTAATGTCCTCGCCCACTTGCCCGTCTCCCCTAGTCGCACCGCTTATGAGTTTGCCTTTATCATAAGTTAAATTCAAACTCGCCCCGTCAAATTTAGGCTCAACGAAAAAACCACCCTCGCATTTTGCCCTTTTGCTCCACGCTCTTAACTCATTTTCGCTAAAAACATCCTCCATACTCCACATTTTTGCACTATGTTTGATTTTATAAAACTCGCTTTGAATGGCTGGGGCTATTTTTTGCGTAGGAGAATCCTTACTTATCAGGCTTTCATTAGCATTTTCAAAGGCTTTAAGCTCTCTAATTAACCTGTCATACTCCTCATCACTTGCCAAAGGAGCGTCTTTTTCATAATACGCCCTCATCCACTCATTAGCAAGGGCAACCTTTTGCAAATACTCTTTTTCACTCATCAAGCAGTCCTTTTATCTCGCTCATTGCCTCGTGCAAGGTGAAAAGCTGTTTGTGTTCGTATAAATCGTGCGTTCTTATGATACTTGCACCATTTTTAAACGCCTCTAAATGCAAATACAAGCTCCCTGCGAGGCGATTTTGCACCCCACTTGGAAAATAAGCATTGATGAGACTTTTGCGACTTGCCCCCACAAGTAAGGGCTTTTCAAAATGCAAAAAATGCTCCAAATGCTTGATTAAAAGCATATTATGAAGTGGGGTTTTGCCAAAGCCTATGCCAACATCTAAAATCACATCTTTGAGCTTAAATTTATCCAAAATTTCAAGCTTTTCCTCAAAAAAAGCGTCAATTTCGCCGAGCAAATCATCATAATGAGGGTTATCTTGCATATTATGCGGTTCATTTTGCATATGCATTAAGCAATAACTAGCATTATAGGACTTTACCAAACTTGCTAATTTTTCATTTTTCAAGCCCGTAATGTCATTGATGAGCTTAAAGCCTCTATTTAAAGCGTATTCTAATGAGTATTCATCAAAGCTATCAAGGCTAAATGTGCTTTTTTCAAAGTATTTGTTTTTATAAATAAGCTCTAATGGCTCTTTAAGCCTAGAAAATTCCTCTTTACTACCGCAATACACGCTATAAGGACGAGAGCTAACCGCTCCAATGTCTATAAAATCGGGTTGTAATTCAAGTAAATTTTCCAAACGCTCTTGTAAATCACTCATTTTCACCCTACTTTGCGGGTTAAAGCTGTCCTCGTTGATATTTACAACCGCCATAAGCTGGGCTTTTTTAGGCTTGGTAAAATCTTGCTTCAAAAAGTTTGACAAGGCTTTCAAGCCAAAATCTTGCTTACTTTCCTTGCTAATAAGCTGATTTATTTGAGCTTGTGTCGCCATAAGCAAGGCATTTGTATTGCCCTCTTGCCCTAAAATAGTATCTTTGTGCGTTACAAGTTCAGCACCAACGCTGATGGCATCTTGCTTTAAGATATTAGCCGCTGGGGCTTTAATGTCTTTGAGTAAAAAAAAGTGCATTTGACTTTTTTCACTCATTATTTTTTGTCCCATTTTATGTGGTTTTACAATGGCACAAATGGCGTTAAAATCGGTATTTGCATTTATTTTAAAGATTTTCATTTTTCACTTTCATAAAGATTGAGTAAAAGCGTGGCTAAAAGAACACCCGCTTTGGAATTTAGCCTTGCTAATTCATAGGCTTTGTAGAAAAATTCAAGCTCATTTTCGCTTAAATTATGCGTTTTAGCACTTTGCAAGGCTAGATTGGCAAGTAATTCTTGTGTTTGCACCTTGTCTAAATTCTCATTTTCTCGCAAAAAGGCAAGGATTTTTTTAAAATCCAAGCTTGTTAAATCCAAATTCAAAGCCTTTCTTTGCTTTTTTTGCGTAGCATTTTGGCAGATAAATCTTGAACGAACAGTGGCTAAAAGCAAATTTTTTGAAGGGCAAACGATGAGAAATTTAATGTTTTTAGGCGGTTCTTCAAAGAGTTTAAGCAAAAAATTTTGCGCTTCATTGCGAAAAGAATTTGCCATTATGATGATGATTTTTTCTTTATTTTCGGCTATATAGCTTTCCTTTTCAACCGCCCTTGCCTCATCGATTAAAAATTCATTGGCAGGATTTTTGGGGATAAAACGCAAATTTTTTTCGCCAAATTCGCTTATCATCTGGCTTTTAACCGCCTCAAAATCGCTTGTGATGAGAATTTTACTTGTAAAGCTCAAAGTCTAACCTGATTAAACAAAATCGCATCTAAACTCTGGTCAAAAAGCTTATACAGCGAGATGAGCTTTTCGTCCAAGTCCCTATCTTGCGAGATGAGCGAAAAGCTGTTTTGAAGCTGTTCATCAAATAGCCACAACAAGCTATCATCACGAGAAATGGCGATTTGAAATTTTTTATCCACGCTCGTGCCTATGTAAAAAAACATAAAACCATTAGGAAAAGCCACTTCAAGCAAGTCGTTAAGCAAGGCTATGTCCTCATTTGTCTTTATCTTGCGTGTATAAAAATTTTCAAGGGAGAAAATCGGCACAAAGGGGCGGTGGGTTTTGGCGTTGATTTTTTGCAAAAAATACCGCTCATACCACGCTCTTTCCTCATCGCAAAGCAAGATAAAGCTTTTACCTTCAAGGAGTGGTTTAAATTTAACCATCATCAAAGCCCCAAATTCAAGCCTTTTTGACTCCAACCACGACATACAAACGCCGCCACTTCGTATGACTTGAAGCAAATAACTCAAATAATCCATTATTTATCAAGCCCATACGCTTCGTGGAGGACACGAACGGCAAGTTCTGCATACTTTTCTTGCACTATCATTGAAATTTTTATCTCACTTGTGGAAATCATACCTATATTTATGCCCTCTTTTGCGAGGGCTTTAAAGGCTTTTGACGCTACACCAGAATGGCTTTTCATACCCACACCCACTATTGAAACCTTGGCGACATCTTTATCGCTTTCAATGATAGTATCACCAAGCACCTTTTGCATAGTGTTTTTAGCTAAATCAAGCTCATTTTCAGGCACGGTAAAGCCCAAATTTGTCGCCCCATCAACGCCGACATTTTGGATAATCATATCCACATTGATATTTTCATCAGCAAGGGCTGAAAAGATTTCAGCAGCAATGCCGGGCTTGTCTTTTATCTTTCGCAAAGTAACCCTTGCTTGATTTTTATCCAAGGCTATGCCACTAACTAATGCTTGTTCCATTGTTTCTTCCTTTGTAATGATTGTTCCTTCGTTGCGATTAAAACTACTTCTTGTAACGACTTTGACGCCAAGCTTTTTAGCAAGTTCTACGCTTCTATTTTGCAGCACCTTTGCTCCTAAACTTGCTAATTCAAGCATTTCATCATAGCTTATGCGTTCAAGTTTTCGAGCCTTTGGCTCTATGCGAGGGTCTGTAGTATAAACACCATCAACATCGGTGTAAATTTCGCACAAATCAGCCTCCAAAGCCCCAGCCAAAGCCACTGCACTTAAATCGCTCCCACCACGCCCAAGCGTAGTTACACGCCCTTGTTTATCCACGCCTTGAAAACCTGCTACGACAACGATTTTGCCGTCATTTAATTCAGCCTTTATCGCCTCAGTGTCTATGTGCTTGATTCTTGCCTTTGTAAAAATGCTATCTGTGAGTATTCCAGCTTTTCGCCCAGAAAAAGCAATAGCCTTGCAGCCTTTTGCGTTTAAAGCTATGGATAAAAGTGCCGAAGTTACGCGTTCTCCACTACTTAAAAGCAAGTCCATATCCTGTGAATTAGGCGTTTTGCTAAAAAATTCAGCCTGTTCGATGAGTAAATTCGTTACCCCACTCATCGCCGAAACCACAACAACAAGGTCATTCCCTGCTTTTTTTGTCTCTAAAACTCGTTTTGCCACCTCTTCGATGCGTTCTAAATTCCCAACGCTCGTTCCACCATACTTTTGCACGATAAGCATTAAAGGTATCCTTTGTTTTGAAAATATTGTATCACCTTAACATAAAGCGGACGCTTAAAATGCGTGATAAGCTCAAAAAGCCTTTTTAAACTCACAAACTGATAATCGTCAAATTCAGGCTCTTTGGTGTGCAGGTTGATTTTCACGCCCGGTTTTAAACGCACCAAAAAATACTTTTGACATTGCCCGTCAAAATTGTATTTTTTCTTTATCGCCGTGCTTGGAAAGTCATAATTTAGCCACTGCGGATAGCTTGTGATAATCTCCACCTCATCAGTGCCTATCTCCTCTTTTAACTCCCTTAACAAAGCCTTACTCGCACTCTCGCCCTTGTCAATACCACCTTGCGGAAACTGCCAAATATTTTCCGTATCATTTCGCCTTGCCAAAAGCACCTTACATTCAAAAGGATACTTGCTTGAAAGCACGACAGCAGCGACATTTGGGCGATATTTTTTCTCTATTTGCAAACGATAATCCTTTGTGCGTAAAATAAAAGATTATTTTAGCAATTTTTAATTTAAAAAGCCTTGAAACAAGTTAAATTTTTTCGTATAATACAGGCTAAATTTATTCAAAGGCTTTGTTTGCACCTTTACATTCACATTCCTTTTTGTCAAAGCAAGTGTCATTATTGTGCTTTCACTTCTTTAAAGGCTAATGGCTTTGAGGAGGCTTATTTTAAGGCTTTGCTTGAAGATTTACGCTTTCATTTTGAAAAGCTTTGCCTAGAAAAAAAGAGCGTTAAAACCCTTTTTATAGGCGGTGGAACGCCAAGTGTGATTGAAATTCGCCTTTATGAAAGGCTTTTTGATTTTTTAACGCCTTATTTAGCTGAATTTGCTGAGTGTAGTATAGAAGCAAACCCTCACTCAGGCAATGAAAAATGGCTCAAAGGGCTAAAAGCACTTGGCATAAACCGCATTTCTTTTGGCGTTCAAAGTTTTAATGAGCAAAAACTTGCCTTTTTAGGACGAATTCACAATGCAAAAGCCATTTTTAAAAGCCTTGAAAGTGCCAAAAATTTAGGCTTTGAAAATGTCAATGTGGATATGATTTATGATAGTAAATTGGATACAAAAAAAATGCTTGATTTTGAGCTTGAAAAGCTCAAAAAACTTGCTCAAATAGGGCTTTCTCATATTAGTGCATATCATTTAACACTAGAAAAAAACACCGCCTTTTTTAAACACAAAAATTACAAAAAAAACGCTCCAAATTTGATGAAATACTTTATACGAGGCATTGAAAATTTGGGCTTTTTGCAATATGAAGTGAGTAATTTTGGACGAATTTGTAAGCACAATCTTGCCTATTGGCAGGGCGTAGAATATCTTGGCTGTGGATTGAGTGCGGTAAGTTTTTATGATGAAAAGCGATTTTACACGCACAAAAGCTTAAAAGCCTATCTTAAAGAGCCAAATTTCAGGCACGAGGAGCATTTAAGTGCTTCAAATTTGCTTTTAGAGCATTTATTTTTAGGACTTCGAAGCTGTGTTGGCGTTGATGAGGGTAGATTAAGCCCCTCGCAAAGACAAAAAGCCCTTTTTCTCACACAAAAGAAAAGGCTTTTTTACAAAAATGGACGATTTTTCAACGCAAATTTAATGTTAAGTGATGAAATCGCCTTGTTTTTAAGCGAATGAA
>CAZSMF010000007.1:18912-42455 GCA_964607975.1 uncultured Campylobacter sp.
AAATTTAAGAGTTTTTTAATCCACCATTATTTTTTTTAAAGTAAAATTTCCCGTCTTTCTTTTGTAAAATAAAAGTTAGACGAATTTTTTTAGGCTGAAAAGCCAGAAAGGCATTTTATGAAAAAGCTAATTTTAGCTGTTTTGGGACTTTTCGTTGCGGTGTTTTTAACCGCCTGCGGTGCAGACTCTAAAAAAAGCGAAACAAACGCAACTGACACCAACGCCACTTCTACCGCACTTGATAACATTAAAGCCAATGGAGTGATTCGCATAGGCGTATTTGGCGACAAACCACCTTTTGGCTTTGTCGATGCAAGTGGTGTCAATCAAGGCTATGACATTGTTTTTGCAAAACGCATTGCACAAGAGCTTTTAGGCGATGAAAACAAGGTGCAATTTGTGCTTGTCGAGGCAGCAAATAGGGTTGAGTTCTTAAAATCCGACAAAGTCGATATTATCCTTGCTAACTTCACTCAAACACCAGAAAGAGCGGAGCAAGTGGATTTTACCCTACCTTATATGAAAGTTTCTTTGGGTATAGTCGTGCCTGAAAATTCAGCTATCACGAGTGTAGAGGAGCTTAAAGGCAAAAAACTCATCGTCAATAAAGGCACAACAGCTGATGCCTTTTTCACAAAAAACTACCCAGACATTGAACTTGTAAGGTATGACCAAAATACAGAAACATTCGCAGCCCTAAAAGACGGCAGAGGGGACGCATTATCACACGATAATACCCTACTTTTCGCTTGGGCTAAGGATAATGCAGATTTTAAAGTCGTTGTGCGTGAGCTTGGAAGCAAAGATGTCATCGCTGCTGCCGTTCAAAAGGGCAATGTCGCACTCAAAGACTTTGTCGATAATCTCATCGTCAAACTTGCTGATGAACAATTTTTCCACAAGGCTTATGAAGCGACTTTAAAAGAAGCTTTCACAAGTGATATAAGTCCAGAAGATGTTGTTATCGAGGGTGGAAAATACTAAATCAAAGGGCGAAAAGCCCTTTGCAACTTTGTTAAAACAATGATAAAAACTACAAATTCACAAAAAAAAGCTTTCAAAAACACGATTTATGCCTCTTTGGGTGGTATTTTAGAATTTTATGATTTTATACTTTATGTCTTTTTCGCTGTGGCGATTTTTCCTCAAATTTTCTTTCCCCCAGAGAATGAATTTTGGGCGAAATTGGGCGGCTGGGTGAGCTTTGGCGTAGCGTATTTGGCTCGTCCTTTTGGAGCTATTGTTTTTGGACATTTTGGCGATAAATTTGGACGAAAAAACATTTTTTATCTTTCTATGCTGTTGATGATATTGCCAAGCTTAATTTTAGCGGTGTTACCAAGCTATGAAAGTATAGGATTGTTCGCTACATTCACGCTTTTTGCCGTGCGTATCGTGCAGGGTTTGGCTGTGGGGGCTGATGTGAGCGGAATTTGGGTTTTTGTGAGTGAATTTGTAAGCGAAAAAAACAAAAGCCTAGCACTTGGTTTCATCTCAGCAAGCACAACCTTTGGCTTACTTTTAGCAGGGCTTGTGGTGCTTTTTATCAATGCCGTTTTCACGCCCGAGCAAGTGCTTGATTTTGCTTGGCGTTTGCCCTTTATTTTGGGTGGAGTTTTTGGAATTTTGGCTTGTTTTTTGAGAAAAAAATTAAGCGAAACGCCCGTTTTTGAAGAATTGCAAAAAACAAAGCAAATCCTTAAATTTCCATTGTATGAGGCTTTAAAAACGCACAAAATGCCTATGCTGGTGTGCTTTTTGATGAGTATTATTTTATCTGCTGGTGTAGCCACGCTTACTATTATCCCGCAGAATTTCAATGCACTTTTGGGCTTTAATGAAAGTCAAAAACTGCTTTACACAAATTTAGCCATTTTAAGCGTCATCGTAGGAGCTTTTATACAAGGGCTTTTGGCAAAATTTTTTGGCGAATACAAAATTTGCATACTCTTTTCCTGCCTCTTTGCTCTTTTTGGCTTTGGTGTAGGGCTTTATGATGAAAATTTCATCAGCTTTTACCTTTTGGCGTGTTTTTCACAAGGTATTATCACCTTTGCACCTGTATTTATGACAAAGGTTTTTAAAAGTCAAGTTCGTTTGAGTGCTTTGAGCTTTGCTTATAATCTCTCTTACGCCTTTTTCGTCTTTATCACGCCCTTTGTGGTTAATGCCTTGTATGAGCATTATTTGGGCTATTATATGAGCTTTGTTGCTTTTATCAGCCTTATTTGCGTGGCTTTGATGAAAAAACTAGGCTTTTAAAGCCTATTTCATCGCTTCTTTTGCGTAATGAATGCCTAAATCAAAAGCCTTTGCATTTGCTTCTCTTGTTTTAGGCGGCACACTATCAAGCATTACCGCTCTTAAACGCTCTAAATCTATACACTCGCTCATCAAAGCAGCTATGGCAAGGGCGATGACAGATTGCGTAGCGACATTTCCCACCTCATCTTTGGCTATGGTGATGATAGGAATTTTATAAATTCGCCATTTCTTAAAGTCCCCCTCATCAGGACTTACCAAATTTGGGTCGATGACAATGATGCCGCCCTCTTTCACACCCTTATTAAAGTCCTTGTAGCCTTTATTTGCCGTAGAAAGCATAAAGTCTATCTCGCCCTCTATGGCGTAGGGAAATAAAATTTCTTTATCATCGATGATAATATCGACTTTCGTAGGTCCTCCACGCACTTGGGAAGTGTAAGTTGAAGCCTTAGAGGCAAATCTCCCCTCCTCAATCGCCGCTTGGGCGAGAATTTCACCTGCTGTGATAACGCCTTGTCCGCCCTCTCCACCAAATCGTAGCTGAAATTTCATTACAATGCTCCTAAATCAATCATTCGTTTTTCTTTTGTCGCCCTACGCACTTCCTCATAGGCGTGGCAATACTCAGCCCTTTCATCATTAACATACAAAATTCCCGTTGGGAATTTGCCTTTTTTCTCCTCATCGCTCATTTTGTCGAATTTATCTTTATCGACAATGCGTGATTTTATCCAATCAAGCATTTGCGTAGCTTCGCCCATTTTGTTTTTGCGTCCTAAATTGATATGGCAGTTTGAAAAGACATCAACAAAGCTATAACCCTTATGTGCCAATGCTTTAAAGAGTATATTTTCAAGTTTTGCCGCCTCAATGACATTGCCCCTAGCGATAAAAGTCGCCCCAGCTGCTTTGGTTAGCTCGCACGCATCAAAATTTGGGTCTATGTTTCCTTGCTGTGCGGTTACGGTGTAAAAGCCTTGCGGCGTTGTAGGCGAGGTTTGCGAATTTGTAAGCCCGTAAATGAAGTTGTTAATCACAATGTGCGTTAAATCTACATTGCGTCTGCAACCGTGTATGGTGTGATTACCACCAATCGCCAAAGTATCGCCGTCTCCACTCACCACGATGACATTTTTACTTGGATTAGCTAGTTTTATGCCCGTAGCATAAGCTATGGCTCGTCCGTGCGTGGTATGAACGGTATTGCAATTCACATAAGAACTCATTCGCCCACTACACCCTATACCAGCGACAAGACACACATCATTCATATCCCAGCCTATCTTTTGTATGGCACGAATGATACATTTTAAAACTACGCCGTCTCCACAGCCCCAACACCACTGCGTAGGCATTTTATCCACACGCAAATATTCATCATAATCAAAAGCCATTATAAATTCTCCCTTACTTTACCGATAATCTCACTTGGAGTGAGCGGACGCCCATTTGCACGAAGCAAAGTGAGCAAATCATCTCTCTTACACGCTCTTTGAATTTCTTCGAGGTATTGTCCCATATTCAGCTCACACACCAGCACTTTTTTGAAGTGATTAACCACGCTTGCTATCTTTTTTTCATTCACTGGATAAAGAGTAATAGGACGGAAAAGCCCTACTTTCACGCCTTGTTCGCGAAGTCGAGCAATGGCTTCTTTAACCGCCCTACTTACGCTACCATAAGCAACGATAAGAAAATCAGCATCCTCAATCTCATACTCTTCAAAAAGGCAAATTTCATCAACCCTGCTTCTTATCTTTCCAAAAAGCCTTTCTATATTGCGTTTGACTATGTCGCCGTCCTCAGTAGGAAAGCCTATATCGCCGTGATGAAGCCCTGTTATATGGTAACGATAGCCCTCAAAGAAAGGATTAAGCACGGCTGGTTCGTTTAAAGACGCCGCATAAGGCTTGTAATCTTTCTTATCGCCGCTGAATTTAGCCCTATTTTTTATCTCTACCTCACTTAAATCGGGCAACTTCGCCTTGCCATTCATATGCCCCACGGTTTCATCAAGGAGTAAAAATACCGGCGTCATCAAGCTTTCAGCAAGATTAAAGGCTCTAATGGTTTCAGTATAAGCCTCTTCAAGCGAAGCAGGAGCAAGAGCTATACTTGCAAAATCGCCGTGAGTTGGCGTTTTGGCTTGAAACAAATCCCCCTGAGCCACGCGTGTAGGCAAACCAGTCGAAGGTCCTCCACGCATAACATTGACTATGACAAGTGGAATTTCAGCGATAAAAGCATAGCCGATTTGTTCGCTTTTTAGCGAAATTCCCGGACCAGAACTTGCTGTCATCGCCTTTGTGCCACTCATCGCCGCACCAATACTCACGCTAATGCCTGAAATTTCATCTTCCATTTGTATAAAAGTGCCATCATTTAGAGGCAAAAGATGAGAAAGCTCGTGAGCGATTTCAGAGCTTGGCGTGATAGGATAGCCTCCAAAAAAACGACAGCCGCATTCTATGGCTGCCTTAGCCACTAAACTATTTCCTGTTGCTACTAATTCTCTCATATCAACCTACACTTTCTTAAAATTATTTTGTTTGATTGCCGCTGCTCGCTCTTTGGCATCGGGCGTAAGTTTGTTGAATTTAAACTCCGTTCTTGCCGCCACCATAATCGCAAAATCAGGGCAGTGAATTTCACACTCCACGCAGCCTATACAGGCTTCTGGGTGTATCACCTCAACCATTTTTCCTAAAACCGCACTTGCATCATCACGCATAGCCAAAACTCCCGCAGGACAATAGCTCACACAGATATTACACGCTTTGCATCTGTGTTCATTCACCCAAACAGGAGTATTTTCTGGGATACTCACACTCATATTTTTCCTTCACTTAAATAATTGTTTTTTTGCAAAGACTCATTGAGTTTTGCATTTTCTTCCTCGCTTAAATTTACATTTAGAATTTCAAGCACTCCGTTTAAATCAAGCCTTGCCAAAACGCCAAAAGCTTTACCCTTAACGCCAAATTCTCCATTTAAAATGACGCTCATCACCAAAAATTCGCCCGTTCTAATCGCCTCTATCATACGCACACAAGCCACAGCAGGAGCGAGAAAGGCTGATGCTTTAAGGTGTTTGATGACTTTTGCACCGCCTGTTTTGACTTCATTTTCTATAAACTCAAATTCATCTTCGCTTAAAAGCTTGTCTATTTTTTGGTTTTTGTAGTAAGAACGAGATTTTAAAAGCACCATATCATCGTTATGAAAGCCGATGATTTGCGTGTCTATGTCAAGGTAAGAACAGCGAAATTTTTTCGCCAATTCATACTTAAAACGCGCATTATCAAGTATGCCCGCCATAGCCACAATCTTTTTTTCATCAAAAAGTTTGCTCTCATACAGGGCGTTTAAAAGTAAATCAACGGGGTTTGTAAGTATGATAAAAAGGGGATTTGGCACGACTGCTTTGAGCTTTTTAGCACAATCAAGCATAATCTGCGTGTTAATTTGCAAAAGCTCATTGCGACTTTGCCCGTCTTTTCGCGGAAAACCAGCACAAAAGATGACGACATCGCTATCCTTGCAAGGTTCATACTCTTTCGTGCAAAGCAAATCTATCTCTAAATTCAAAGCCGCTATGCTTTGTCCTAACTCTAAATCCCTAGCTATAAGCCTGTCCTCATCGGTATCAATCAGCACAATCTCATTACACACTTGCCGTAAAATGAGTGCGTAGGCGACATTTGCACCGACATTACCCGCTCCAATAATCGTTATTTTCATCTTTTTCTAATACTCGCTATGATTTGATTAAAGGTTTTGCTCGGACACATTATCGCTTGTGCTTTTTCATCATCAAATTGATAATATCCGCCCAAATCTACCTTTTTGCCCTGTTCGTTGATGAATTCGGCACGAATTTCCTCTTCATTTGAGCTTAATTGTGTGGCTAAATCTTTAAAAATGCTTTGCAGTTCTTTTTCGTTGCCCTGCCTTGCAAGTTCATTCGCCCAATACAAAGCCAAATAAAAATGGCTCGTGCGATTATCGTCCTCTTTTACCTTGCGTGATGGAGCTTTATTTGCTTCTAACCACTTGCCTATGGCTTCATCAAGGCATTGTGCCAAAACTTTTGCTCGGTAATTGTTGCGTTTTTGAGCAAAAAATTCTAAACTTGCTTGTAGGGCAAGGAATTCGCCTAAGCTGTCCCAACGCAAATGGTTTTCACTCACAAGCTGTTCGACTTGTTTTGGAGCTGAACCACCAGCACCCGTTTCAAACATTGCCCCGCCATTAAGCATAGGCACTATGGAGAGCATTTTCGCACTCGTGCCAAGTTCAAGTATAGGAAAAAGGTCGGTAAGATAATCTCTTAACACATTTCCTGTAATGCTGATGACATTTTTGCCCGAGCGTATGATTTCAAGGCTTTTCAAACACGCTTCTTTCGGGCTTAAAATAGGCAAATTCGCCCCCTTTTCTTTGAGCCTTTTTTCCACAAGTTCTATCATTATCTTATCACTTGCTCTTTGTTTATCAAGCCAAAAAATCGCCTCTTCGCCTGAATTTTCAGCCCTTTGTATGCCTAAATCTATCCAATTTAACACCGCATCGATTTTTGCTTCACAGGCTCTGAAAATATCACCCTTTTGCACCTTTTGTTCGAGCAAAATGGCATTATCACTAGTGATACGCACAAAGCCTTCATTTTCTATGATGAAAGTCTTGTCGTGGCTGCCGTATTCTTGGGCTTTTCTTGCCATTAAGCCTACATTTGAAACGCTGCCAAGTTTGCTTGGTTCAAGTGTGCCGTTTTTGCGTAAGTCTTCAAGCACGGCTTCATAAACCACAGCATAGGTTTTATCGGGGATTAGAGCATTGGTGTCCCTTTCCTTGCCGTGCTTATCCCAAAGCTTTGCCCCGTTTTTAAGCATTGCAGGCATTGACGCATCAACGATAACATCACTTGGTATATGCAAGTTGCTTATGCCTTTGTCCGAATTTACCATAGATAAATCAGCATTATTTTCTAAAATTTCGTTGTAGAGTTTTAGAATTTCATCTTTTTTATTTGAGCTTTGAATTTTGTTTAAAAGCTCGTTAATGCCGTTGTTTTCATTGATACCCAAAGTCTTAAATTCAGCCTCAAATTTCTCAAACAAAGCCTTAAAATAAACCCTCACACAATGCCCAAAAATCACAGGATCACTCACTTTCATCATAGTCGCTTTTAAGTGCAAAGATAAAAGCAAGTTTTCTTTTTTGCAAAGTGCGATTTGTGCTTGATAAAACGCATCAAGCTTTTGTGCGTTCATCACGCTGCAATCTAAAATTTCATCTTTTTCCAAAGCAAGTTTATCTTTTAAAACAACGATTTTGCCGTCATTTGCGACAAATTCTATCTTTGCGGTGCAGTTTTTTTGCACTAAAATGGCTTTTTCGCTTGAAAAAAAGTCTCCATCTTGCATATAAGAAATCCTTGTTTTTGAGCCTTTGTCAAAAGGCACGACACGGTAAGGGTTGTGTTTAGCGTATTCTTTAACTGCCTTTGTTGAGCGGCGGTCTGAATTTCCTTGTCTTAACACGGGATTTACAGCTGAGCCAAGCACTTTTTGATAAGTGGCTTTAATCTCCTTTTCCTCCTCATTACAAGGCTCATCAGGGTAATTAGGTACAGCATAACCCTTGCTTTGAAGCTCTTTAATCGCCGCTTTAAGCTGGGGTATAGAAGCTGATATGTTTGGAGTCTTTATCAAAATGCTATTTGGCTGTTTAACAAGTTCGCCAAGCTTTGCCAAAGCGTCCTCACGCCTTTGTTCTGGCTTTAAATATTGGCTAAAATTGGCTAAAATTCTACCCGATAAAGAAATGTCAGCACTTAAAACAGAGATATTTGCACTGTTTAAAAAGGCTTTCACTATGGGTAAGAAAGAATAAGTCGCTAGGGCTGGGGATTCATCAGTAAGTGTGTAAGTCATTTTACGCCTTTTTTTGAAATTTTATTGAGATTATACACCAAAAAAAGTTATATTTTGAAAACATTGTTTAAAATTTGAGAAAAAATATACAATTTAAGCACTTTTTAAGCTTATTCTACCCAAGAGGCTGGAATTTCAATAATGTTTTTAAGCATATTAAAAGGTAGTTTTAGGGCTTCTTTAACGACTTGTGAGTGGAATTTAGGCTCATCAAGTGTGCCATCGACTAGAATTTGCGTGGAAATAACGCGGTTTTTGCCAAGAACGATTTGATTGATGATGGGGACTTTGGCTATGAGTTCTGATGCGGATTTTAGGGTTTTAAGTTCAAGTTCTAATTCTAGTTTTTTTTGCTCTAAATCAACATCGCCAACGCCTAAAATATCGACACTATCTCCATTAAAAGTTAAAGCATTTATCCCCAAACCCTCCTCAAATCTCGTAAAAAGTATGACACCTTTTTTGACTTTCAAGCCTTTTTCATTAAAGGTTGGGTTTTTAAACAGCACCAAACTTGGTATAGAATCAATAAAACTAATGAGCTGGTTAAAAAATCTAAGTCCGGTTAAATAAGTCTCATTAAAGACTATCCTGCCCTCAAAACTCCTTTCATCATCGCCCTTGATAAGAATGCTAAATTTGCCATTTTGCACCATTTTGCCACGAAAAAAGGCATTGACAAAATTATCATTCATTTCATCAGCCTTTAAGACAAAATCTTTTGCGCTTTTTCTAAAATCAAACCTCGCCTCCTCATTACTTGCTTTTATGCTTAAATTATCGCCAAACATAGTAAAATCAATCTTGTCAAAAAGCAGAGTTTTTTCAAAATTTTCAAGCAATAAACCAAAATTTGAGCCGTGAAGTTCTATGTTAAAATCCTGCAAACTACCTGTTGGTGTGGTATTGCTGAATTTATAATAAAGATTTTTAACATTAGCTTTAATGGTATTTTTTTGCATATTTGCTTCGATTAAGCCGCTCTTTGTGCGAATTTTAATATTGCTACCCTTTTTGTCGATGAAAAAATCATCGTTATTGTAGGGTTCGAAATTGCTTTTTAAAAAATCACTCTCAAAACGCACCTTTGCCAAACGAATGCTCATATCGTTAAAATCTTTGCTTTCAAGGCTAAAATCACCCACATTTGTAACACGCAAATTCTGCAAAATGGGCGAATGAGGCTTAAAAATGATGAGTTTTGAAGCGTTTAAGGCAAGTCCTTCGGTAAAATTCATCTGTAAAGCCCAATCCTTAATATCCACAACTATATCATCTTTGAAAGAAAAGTGAAGCTGTGCCTTTTGATTTTGCATATTTAAAAGCCCGTCAAAATAAAGCTTTGTAATATTTGCATCAAATAAGCCATTTTTTTCACGCAAATTGATACTTGCATTTAAATCGGAGGCTAGAAATTCATTGCTGATTTTAAAATCATCTAAAAAAAGTTTTGCCTCTTCAAGCCTTACTTTACCTTTATGCACGAATAAATTCGCCTTATCAAAAGCGGCATTTTCTAGCTCAAAATTGCCCTTGTAGTTGTTATTTGCAGGGTTTGAAAAGGGAATGTTAATGACAAAATCACTCACTAGCTTACCCGAACGCTGAGTGAGTGGAATTTTAATGCCATAATGCCTCAACAAAGCCTGTAATTTCTCATCAAGCATAAGCTCTTTTGACTTTATACCCACAGAAATTCCAGCCTTTGAGGGACTAGCTATATCATAAATAAAAATCTTACTTTCGCCCAAATTTTTGCCGTTAAAAAAGGCTTTATCAAAACCAAAATCAAGCATTTTTTTGCTTAAATTCAAGCTTACATAAGGAATTTTAATCTCCTCAACATCATCAGCTATTTTTACCGCCAAATCACTAGCATAGCCCCTGCCTGAAAGTTCGCTAATGCTGGTTTTTTTGCCTAAATTCACCACACCTTGCACATAATCAAAATGATAAAACTTCGCCGCAGCCCTTTGGCTTACCCAAGTCGTAACATTTGCACCCAAGCTGACATTGATTTTTTTAAGATAATCAAAAATAAATTCTATATCCTTAATATTCACATTATCAAGCCTGAATCCAAGTTGCTTTGGATTAAGCATAAAAAGAAAGTCAAAATAAGTCCTTGAAGAATGCAAAGTCCCTGCGAAATTGTATTGATTTTCCTCCACATCAAGGCTTAAATCCATACTCAAATTCGCATCAGTTCCAGCAAGGATAAGTTCTTTAATGCGTGCATTTATGGTATGTGGCATTCTTTCTATCATCACAACAGCCGAAAAAAGCTCGTGTTTGGCTTTAAATTCGCCGTCTTTAAAGGCAAGGGATAAATTTTGTTCGCTACTTTGAAGCTCGGCAATGTCGATTTCTTCAAAGAAAAAATACAAATATTTTAATTGCTGTGTCAGTTGTGCGATTTGGGTTAAGTCAAATTCAACATTTTCATCTTTTGAGTCAAAAATTTGAATTTTTTTTGCTTTTAGAGTAAGTTTTGTGTCTAATTTTATATATAATTTCTCAATAGCAAAAAGATGAGTTTGAATACTTGTTATGCTAAAACCTATTTTAAGCACGATGAAAAGGATAAGAACTATGCTAAAAAATATCGCCAAACACCATAATATCTTTTTTTTCATTTTTAATGTCTTTCTTATCTTACTTATAGGGACATTTTACTACCTCACTTTGCCTTTAAAGAGCGAATCAGTCGTTTTTATCCCGCAAGGAACTATTAGCAAAATTATAGCGAATTTAAATAACAATGGTTATACAATGAGTAAAATTGATGCGATAAGTTTGCGTTTTTTAGGACAACCTCAGGCTGGGTGGATAGATTTAGGCTCGCAAAATTTAAAGCGTGGCGAATTTTTATACAAGCTTACTACGGCAAAGGCTGCACTTGTAAGCATTACGCTCATTCCGGGCGAAACTACCCTCGTATTTTTGCACCAACTCGCTCAACAACTTGGGCTAAATGCTGAAAAACTCGTTGAGGAATACCAAAAACAAGCCCCTTACAAAGAGGGTATGTTTTACCCAGAAACTTATAAAATCCCCAAAGGCATTGATGAGCCTTTACTCATACAAATGCTTTTAAAATACTCACAAAGTGCCTTTAAACAAGCCTCTATGAAAATTTTTGGCGAATATAATGAAAAAAAATGGCACGAATGGGTGATTATCGCTTCGGTGATTCAAAAAGAAGCTGCTGGTAAGGACGAAATGCCCATAGTTTCATCGGTTATTAAAAATCGCCTTAAAATAGGTATGCGTTTACAAATGGACGGGACGCTTAATTATGGGCTTTATTCTCACAGCAAAATCACGCCCGAGCGGATACGAAACGATGAAAGCTCATACAATACCTATAAATTTGAGGGTTTGCCAAAAGAAGCCGTGTGTAATGTCTCACTTGATGCGATAAAGGCTGCAATTTCTCCTGCAAAGACTGATTATCTTTACTTTATGCGTGATAAAAGCACAGGAAAGCACATATTTACCACTAATGTTAATGACCACAATAAAGCCGTAGATGCTCAAAGGGGCAAATAAAAGGCTTTTTCAAGCTTTTTTGAATTTTGGAACACTTTTTGCTTTGTATTGTTACTAATGCAAAAAGAAAGGTGAATAATGATTACACCATTTAAGTCAAAAGAGCTTGTTACATCGGCTTTGGCAGGTAGAAATTTAAGAAATCAAATGATAAATTCAAACCTTGCTAATGTCGATACTCCATTTTACAAAGCTCGTGATGTAGAATTTGAAACGGCTTTGGTGCAAAGAGCGAAAGAAATTTTTAAAAAAGACGATAATAAAGAACTGAAACTTGCCATTACGCACGAGGCTCATCAAGAGCCGTGGAAGTTTCCAGACCCTAGTAAATCAACGATTTATTTAAGGGACGGGCATTTAGCAAGAAATGACGCCAATACGGTGGATTTAGATGTGGAGACAAGTGAAATGAGTAAAAATGTGACTATGGTTAATGCCCTTGATGGTGTCTTGCGAAAGCAAGGAAGCATATTTGGGGGTATCATAGATGCGAGTTCAAAGCTTAGTTAGGAGTGAAAAATGGCGTATTTAAGTGATTTTGATATAAGCGGGTATGGATTAAGCGCTCAAAGATTTCGCCTTAATATCATCAGCTCAAATATAGCTAATGCAAACACGACAAGAACGGCTGAGGGCGGACCTTATAGGAGACGCTCTGTCATTTTTAGAGCTACTGATTTTAGCGAAATTCTAAATCGCAAAGTCAAAGAGGACAGCAATCTTTTGCAATATGAAAATCCTCTTGATGACCCAAGCTCACCAAAGGACGCACACCCAAGCATAATGAGTGTTGTAGTGCATAAAGTCGTGCGAGATGATAAGGAATTTAGACTCAAATACGAGCCAGACCACCCAGACGCAAATGCTGAGGGCTATGTGGCGTATCCAAATATCAATCCTGTCGTGGAAATGGCAGATTTGATAGAGGCTACTCGTGCATATCAAGCCAATGTAGCAGCATTTAACAGCACGAAAGCCATAGCACAAAGTGCCATAGAGTTAATGAGGAGTTAAAAATGAATGAAATCAATCAAATAGGACAAATTGGCAATTTACAAGATCTTAAAAAAACGACAAACACACCGGGCATTGGTGAGGAATTTGCAAGACTTTTGAAAAATTCCATTGAAGAACAAGACACTACGCAAAAAACAGCCGAAGCAGCGATGACTGACATTGCCACGGGCGAGGTTAAAGACTTGCACCAAGCTGCCATTGCCATAAACAAGGCTGATACAAGTATGAAATTTATGCTTGAAGTGCGTAACAAAGCCATTAGTGCTTATAAGGAAATCACAAGGACGCAAATTTAGTGTATGCAAAGCCCTAATAAAAACAGAGTCTCCAAAGTCTTTTTCGCCTTTTTTATGGCTGTTGTTTTTATGGGGCTTTTTTTGCTTTCAACCTTTTTTCTCACCTCAAAACGCAATCTCCCAAACACCGAAAAAGAACAATACAACATTGCTTTAAGGGGCAATATCATCACAAAAGATGGCTTTATCATCAGTTCATCAAAAGAGGTGTATCGTGCTGAGATTGATTTACGAAGTATCAACAATGCCAAGCTTGATTTGTTTTTAAAACTCTTTCAAATTTACAGCAATTCAAGCAATGAAACGATGAAAGATATTAAAAAAAGACTAGCAAATAAAAACCCAAAAAGTTATAATTTCGTGCTTTTGCAAAACATAGACTCAAAACAGGCAAGTTATCTTAAAGAACTTGCTAAAAAGCTCTATGTGCAAGGCTTTTTCAAGGCTTTTACCAACAGCAATAACAAAGTTGAAACGCGTGGTTTAAATATCATCGAGCATAAAGAGGATAGAAATTATATGTCAAAGGACTCGCTTACGCCTGTTATTGGCTACACAAGAGTGGTGCTTGATAAAGAATACGGCGTGTTTAAAAATGTGGGCGTAAAGGGCTTGGAAAAATACTACGATGAGTGCCTCAAAGCCTTGCAAGACGAGAAAATTCAAGGCTTTAAAGACATAGGCGGAAATATTGTTTTGAATTTAGACTCCATTCAACAACGCAAAATCAACGGCTGCAACCTCTACACCAATATCATTTTAAAAATTCAAAAATCCATAGAAAAATCCATAGACCAAAGCAATTTAGATTTACAGGCTAATGAAATCATAGTAGGCGTTATGGAAAGCAAAACAGGCAAGATAGTCGCTTTGACTAGCTCACGCCGATACGACCCGAGCAACAGGGGCAAAGACTTGTCCGTGCTGAATGCTAGTGCCATTGAATACAGCTACGAGGCTGGTTCTGTCATCAAGCCTTTCATTTTCACCACAGCTTTAAGGCTTGATAAGCTCAAAATCAACGAAAAAATAAACACCTTCAACGGCTCTTACAAGCTTGGACGCTTCACCATACAAGATGACCATAGGGCTAAAATGATGAGTCCTGAGGACATTTTGGTGTATTCTTCAAATATAGGAATGATACAAATTGCTAAAAGATTGAGTAATTTTGAAATAGTCTCAGGGCTAAAAATCTTTCACTTTGGCGAAAAAAGCGGCATTGACTTGCCTTATGAGCAAAAAGGCGAACTGCCTGAGCCTAAAAAGCTACGAGACATTGAAAAATCGGTGTTAAGTTATGGTTATGGGCTTAAAACGACTTTTATACAGCTTTTAGCCGCTTATAATGTCTTTAATAATGATGGCATTTACATTACACCAAAAATTGGTGAAAAAATTTTCCAAAATGGCGAATTTAAGGAGCTTAACAGCAAAGAAAAAACCGAGCGAATACTTTCTAAAAAATCCAACGAGGTGATGAAAAATTTTCTCATCGCCGCCATAGAAAAAGGCACGGGTAGAAAAGCCTTTACACAAGGGCTGATTTTAGGCGGAAAAACAGGCACGGCACGCATTGCTCAAAAGGGTGGTTACACAGGAAATCGCTACAATGCCTCGTTTTTTGGCTTTGCAAACGATTCTAAAAACGCCTACACCATAGGTGTGCTTGTGCGAAATCCCACAAAAGCTTACAGCTACTATGCCGCACAAAGTGCCTTGCCGATTTTTAAGGACACGGTTGATATTTTAGTGCGTGAGGGCTTTTTAAAACCAAATCCACAAGAATAATCAAGCTAAATTCACCTTTTTAAAAGCCTTTTGCTGATATTTACGGACTTTTTCACCTCATCATTAACATAATTTTTAATCTGCCCGTCCGTGTAGCCATAACGCGTTTTAAGAGTAGCCGTGTAGCTATCGTTTAACTCATAATAACCAAAACGCAGTTTATAGCCTAGAATTTTCATCATTTGCATAGCGTATTGATTGGCAACAAGCTCTTCAAGCAGCCTGTAATCGTCCTGTTTATAGCGAAGATAAGAAATTCGTTTAGTCATAGCTCCTATGTGGTGGGCTATCTCGTGAAGTAAAACCAAGAGATATTGCTGTTTTTGTGGGTAAAAAGAGCGAGGCTTCATATGAATTTTACTGCCTATGTGGTGTCCTGCGGTATTGTCCTTATCTGCTGGAATGTCATAAAGCACCTCAACACGCATTTCTTCAAGCATTGTATCAATTCTCTCGTCCCCACTTATCGAACAAGCCGTCAAAAAGAAAGTCAAAAAAATGAGGCAAAATCTTATCATTTAAGCCCCAAATAGCTTTTAATAAAAGACACAAATTCATCACTATAATTAGGACAAGCGATGACTTTATAGTCCTTTTTAGCGATTTTGCGGTATTCAATTTCAAGCTCAAAAACGCTCTCACTACAATCAATGCAAAAAGACAGCGGATAAATCAAAGCACTATTATTTAAATTCGCTAGAATTTCGCTCGTAGCGGGGCTGAGCCATTTTACGGGACCTAGTTTTGACTGATAGCCAAGCAAAATTTCATCAAAATGAGACGATAGCTGCTTTTTTAAGGCATCAAAATGCTCGTTAATATGCTTTTCATACATATCACCAGCCTTTATAATCGAAACAGGCAAGGAATGTGCTGAAAAAATGAGGGTTTTTTTATGCCCTTTTTGGTAATTTTCATTTTCCCTTAAAATATGCGAGATAATAAGCTCATTATACAATTCATTCTTATAAAAAACCTCAACTTGCGTGCATTTGGCAGAAATTTGTGCCTTTAAAATCGCCTCCTTTGTGCTTTTAAGCGATGAAAGCACGGTGGTTTGGGAGTGATGAGGGTAAAGGGGAAAAAGCACCAATTCATCATCTTTTGTAAGCGTGTATTTTTGCAAAACCTCACTCGCAAAGGGCGGCACATAATTATTAACAAAGTCAAATTTAACATCACTAAAACCCTCATTCAAACGCTTGCAAAGCTCTTGGGTAAGCTCATTAAGCGGAGATTTTCCGCCCAAATGCTCGTAATTTTTTCGCATAGCCCTCACACGAGCCTTTGTAATGCACCACGCCACAAATTGACGCAAAAAATCGTTTTTAATGGTGAGTATATAAGTATCGTTAAACATATTTTTCAAAAAAAGTTCGCACTCATCAAGCTTACTCGCCCCGCCCATATTTAAAAATAAAACAAGTTTCATATTTCCTCCAAGCAAAGCTGTGCGTTTATCGCATCTTGTATGGTGGCTAATCGCCCCATTTTGCCACTTTTGGCTAAATTTAAAAGCTCTTTATGTTCAGCATACAAAGGACTTTCCCCTTGTAAAGTGAGCAAAGAGCCGTTTTTACGCAAGGTAAAATCATTTAAATTTGCTTCAAAGAAAGAATTTTGCGTGATTATTGATACGCGGCGAATTTTAAGGGCTGCATTCCAGCTTTGATGCACTGAGGCGATGAGTGTATTATTTTGTAAGCTGATAATGGCTTCAATTTCCCTGCCCTCTTTTTTTATGCTTAAAATTCCTTGCTTTTTACACTGCATTTGACTTAAAAAGCTTACTAAATCGACATCATGCACACTTAAATCCTGCAAAATACCCACATCGCTTATGCGACTTGGAAAGGGTGAGTATCGCTGTATGTTAATGCTTAAAATTTTTTCATTTTCAAGCTCTTTTTTAAGAGCTAAAATGGCTGGATTAAATCTCTCGCTAAATCCCACAGCTACGAAATTTCCATACTCTTTGGCAAGGCGGCTTATCGCATTCATTTGTTCTAAATTTAAAGCGAGTGGTTTTTCAATAAGACAAGTTTTTACCTTTGGTAGAATGGCTTTTGCTAGTTCTAAATGTGTGCTTGTAGGGCTTGAAATGATAACAATGTCTAATTTTGTCTTTAAAAATTCGTCTAAATTCGTAAAAAATGGCTCACTTACTTTTTCATTTAAATACAAGTCATAAAGGGCTACAAGCTCGAATTCGCTGTCCTTTCTTAACTCATTAAGGTGATTTGTCCCCATTTTACCAAGTCCAGCAATGCCAACCCTCATTCAAACTGCCTTACTCAAAAGCCTCAATGACTTGATTTTGCTGTTCATCGCTTAAAAAAGCACTCATAGGCAAGGATAAAATTTGCTCACTCACAAGCTCTGTGTTTGGCAAAGAGCCTTTTTTATAGCCTAGTGTGCTAAAAGCCTTTTGTAAATGAAGCCCCAAGGGGTAATGAATAGCCGTTGGAATGCCCTTGCTCTGCAACTTTTCTATAAATTCTGTTCTATTTTCAACCCGCACAGAATATTGAGCATAAACGCTTGTAAAGCCCTTTTTAACCTGCGGCAAAATGGCATTTTTAAGCCTTTGATTGTAAATTTCAGCCCTGCGTTGTCTTTGGATTAACTCTGCGTCTAAATGCTTTAATTTCACATTTAAAATCGCCGCTTGAATGCCATCAAGTCTGCCGTTAATGCCTATAAATTCGTGTTTGTATCGTTCTTTTTGCCCGTGATTGAGTATGATTCTTATCTTTTGAGCTAGTGTATCATCGTTTGTAAATACAGCCCCAGCGTCTCCATACGCTCCCAAAGGTTTTGAAGGGAAAAAGCTCGTGCAAGAAAGCGGTGCTATGGAGCAGGATTTTTTCAATGCCCCCCCCCCTATTTCTTGAATAGCCCCAAAGCTTTGAGCGCCATCTTCAATCAAAACTATATTTTGACTTTGACAAAATTCATTTAAAGCGACTAAATCAGGCATTTGCCCAAAGATACTAACGGCGATAACAGCCCTTGTTTTAGGGCTTACAAGCTTTTCAATATTTTTAACATTGAGATTATAATCAAGCAAATCAATGTCCGCAAAAACAGGCTTTGCACCGAGCAAACTCACCATTTCAGCCGTAGCGATAAAGGTAAATGAAGGCACGATAACCTCATCATCTGGCTTGATATTAAGAGACATTAAGGCTAAAAACAAAGCCGAAGTGCCACTAGAACAGCCTATGGCGTGTTTTACGCCCACATAAGCGGCTAAATTCGCTTCAAATTCATCAAGTTTTGCCCCGCCGATAAATGAGCTGCTTTGCAAAACACTAGCTATCGCCTCGTCAATTTCATCTTTGTAGGCGTTGTATTGGGACTTTAAGTCAATAAAAGGAAAATTCATCACAAACCTTTGCAAAAAGTGAAATTATAATGAATTTTTACTAACAAAAATAGATTTTTCATTTTTTTTTTTTTGATAAAATGGTGTAAAAAATTCAAGGAGCAAAGATGAAAATTTTAGGCTTTGACATAGGCATATCAAGCATAGGCTGGGCTTTTTTAGAAAATGGCTTGTTACAAGATTGTGGGGTGAGGATTTTCACCGAAGCAGAAAATCCAAAAGATGGCAGCTCATTAGCCTTACCTCGCAGAGAGGCAAGAGGCGTAAGACGCACAATTTCAAGGCGTAAGCTTCGTTTAAATAGGCTTAAAGTCATTATTTGTAAGGAATTTAATCTTGATTTAAAGCATTATTTAGCAGATGATGGCACTTTGCCAAAGGCGTTTTTAGGCACACTTAAAAATCCTTACGAACTTCGCGCAAAAGCCTTAAAACAACTCTTAACAAAAGAGGAATTTGCAAGGGTAATCCTACACATAGCAAAGCACAGAGGTTATGGCAACAAACACGCAAAAGATGATGATAAAGATGAGAGCAAAATCATAGGCAAGGCAATCAAAGAAAACGAGAAAAAATTCCAAGAAAAAGGCTATGAGAGCATAGGCGAGTATCTTTACAAGGAATTTTGGCTTGATGAAAACGCAAGACGCAAAGAGCTTAAAAACGAGGACAAACAGCATAACAACAAGCAAGGCAACACAGCAGAGTATCTTAACATTCGCAACAAAGAAGGAAACTACGAGCGGACTTTAAAGCAAGAGTGGCTAAAAGATGAGCTAAATTTAATCTTTAAAAAACAGCTTGAATTTGGCTTTAAAATAAGCGATAAAAAATACCAAATCATCGATGAAAATGGCAAGATTAAAGAGCTTGATTTTAAAGAAGCGATTTTAGAGACAGCCTTTTTGCAACGCCCATTAAAAAGCTTTGCGGATAAAATTGGCAAATGCACCTTTTTTGAAGATGAGCCTCGCGGCGCAAAAGATTCTATGAGTGCAATGGAATTTGTAGCACTTACTCGCATAATAAACACGCTTTCTCATCTTTCAAAAATCAGCGGTGAAGTATATAGCGAGGATAAAATCAGCGAAATTTTAGAATTTGTGATGAATAAGGGCGAGATTAAGTATAAAGAACTTCGTAAAATTCTAAATTTACACGAAAATTTGCACTTTCCAAAAGATTCTAAGCTTGATTACACCAAAGACAAGGCAGAGGATGCGAAATTTATAGAATTTGCCAAACTTAAAGGCTTTAAAAAGGCATTGGGAGGTGATTTGAGCGGTTTTGATAGGGCTTTATTAGATAAAATAGCAACTCTTATCGCCATAAACAAAAGCAAAGACGCCTTAAAACAGGCATTGCAAAAATGCGAGTTAAAAGAGGAGCAAATAGAGGCTTTAAGCAATCTTAACTTTGATAAATTTAACAATCTCAGCCTCAAAGCCTTAAATTTGATTTTGCCCCTTATGCGTCAGGGTTTGCGTTATGATGAAGCCGTGCAAAATGCTGGTTTAAAAGAAGTAAAAAAGCATAGCAATAAGGGTGATTTTTTACCCCCGCTCAATGAGTATGAGCCATATTTGGCAAATCCCGTTGTCGCAAGGGCATTAA
The DNA here is from genome assembly GCA_964607975.1 of uncultured Campylobacter sp. Lineage (GTDB taxonomy): Bacteria > Campylobacterota > Campylobacteria > Campylobacterales > Campylobacteraceae > Campylobacter_D. Next base: position 38,772 of record CAZSMF010000007.1, read on the forward strand.
GCGAATATCGCAAGGTGCTAAATGCCCTGCTTAAAAAATACGGCAAGGTGCATAAAATTCATTTAGAATTAGCCAGAGAAGTGGGTAAAAACTTCTACACAAGGAAAGAATACGAAAGAGAGCAAAAGAAAAATCTTGACAAAATCAACGAAGCAAAAAGAATGCTTGACGATTTAGGAATGCCTAAAAATGATAGCAATATCCTTAAAATAAGACTTTGGAAAGAACAAGGCGAATTTTGTGCTTATAATGGAGGAAAAATTTGCAACCACCATTTAAAAGATGAAACTGCCTTGCAAATAGACCATATTTACCCGTATTCACGCAGTTTTGATGATAGTTATATGAATAAAGTGCTTGTTTTTACACAGGCTAATCAAAACAAACTTAACAAAACGCCCTTTGAAGCCTTTGGCGAAGATAAGGAAAAATGGGAGCGGATAAAATCTTTTGCTAAAACCTTGCCAGAGCAAAAATACAAGCGAATTCTTAATGAAAATTTTAAAGACAAGCAAAATGAATTTAAGCAGCGTAATCTCAATGACACGCAATACATTGCTAGATTAGCACTTAACTACACCAAAGATAATTTAGCCTTTTTGCCACTTGATGAAAACGAATGCACGGTTAGCGGAGAGAAAAATAGCAAGGTGCATATTGAGGTGATAAGCGGGACACTCACTGCGAATTTAAGGAGAATTTGGGGATTTGAGAAAAAGGATAGAAACGACCACCTCCACCACGCCCTTGATGCTATCATCATCGCTCACACAAATGCGTCTATGATACAAAAATTTAGCCTATACTACAAAGAAAAAAATGAGCTTAAAAGCAAAATGTATTTAAGAAAAATAGACAAAATCGAGTATAAGGACAAAAAAGAAAGGCTAAATGAACAAATAAAGGCAAAATTTTGTCTGCCTTATGGAAATTTTCGCCAAATTGTTGAGGAAAAGATGAGTAAAATCTTTGTCTCAAAACCTCCACGAAAAAGAGCCAGAGGGGCTTTGCATAAGGAAACTTTTAGGGGCATTAATGATGAAAAAATGCTAAAAGCTTATGGAGGCAAATTAGGCATACAAAGGGCGATAAATTTAGGTAAAGTCCGTCAAATAGGCACTAAAATAGTAGATAATGGCACTATGGTAAGAGTGGATATTTTCAAAGATAAAAATAATAAATTCTATGGCGTGCCAATTTATACTATGGATTTTGCATTAGGGATTTTGCCAAATCGTGCCGTAGTCAGTGGCAAGGATAAAAATGGCGTGATTAAAGAGTGGCTGGAAATGGATGAAAATTATGAATTTTGTTTTTCGCTTTTTAAAGATGATTTGATTTTAGTGCAGAAAAAGGAAATGCAAGAGGCGGAGTTGTGTTATTATGTGGGCTTTGGAACTTCGACAGCTTCAATCAATGTCGAAAAGCACGATAACCATTTTGCCTCACTCACGCAAAATCAAAAATTACTTTTTACAAATGCAACACCAAGCGAAGTTAAAGGAGAGAGTATTGGCATTCAAAACCTCAAAACCTTTGAAAAATACCAAATTTCACCACTTGGAGAATACAAAAAAGCCGAATTTAAAGAACAAGAAAATATTTCTTTAAAATCAAGTCCAAAAGGCGTAAAATGAGCTATGATGAAGCCTTTAAAAGCGTGATTATTAGCAATGAAGCCAAACTTACGCTTTGCAAAAATCACCTGCAAATAAATCAAGCAGATAATATCGCAAAGCTTTATTTAAAGGACTTATCTTTTATCATTTTAGAAAGTCCTCAAATCACCATAACCTCAGCACTATTATCTACTCTTGCTAAATTTAAAATCACGCTTTTAACTTGCGATGAAAGCCACCTACCAAATGGCATATTTACGCCCTTTTTAACGCATTTTAACGCCTCTTTAACCCTCAAAGAACAGCTTTTAGTAAAGCAGCAAACAAAGGCGATTTTATGGCAGAAAATCATACAAAATAAAATCACCAACCAAGCCAATGTCTTACAAAATGCTGGGTTTAAAGAACAAAGCCAAACGCTTTTAGAATGGGCTAAAAATGTCGCTTTAAATGATGGCACTTTTATGGAGTCAAAAGCTGCGGCTTTGTATTTTAAAACGCTTTTTGGTAAAAATTTTAGCCGTGATGATTTATGCTTTGAAAATTCAGCTTTAAACTATGGCTATGCCATTGTTAGAGCTGCTATTGTGAGGGCTGTTTGCATAAGTGGGCTTTGCCCAGCCCTTGGCATAAAGCACGGTAACGCCTACAACGGCTTTAATTTGTGCGATGATATTATCGAGGTTTTTAGGGCTTTTGTGGATATGAAAGTGCTGCTTTTAAAAAAGGAGGCAAATTCGGGGGATTTTTTAGACAAAACGCACAAAATTGCCCTCATAGAAAATTTGCAAAATGCCGTCTTTTTTGAGGGCAAAAACATAGCCTTGATTCGTGCGATAAATCACTTCGTAGCAAATTTTAAAAATGCCTTGCTTAATGGCGAAAAACTTAACTATGTTAGCTTTAAAGAATGATAAATTTATGCGTGTGCTTTTGATGTTTGATGTGCCGACAAAAACAAAAAAAGAGCAAAAACACGCTACAAAATTCCGCAACGAACTCATCAAACTTGGCTTTTTTATGCTGCAATTTAGCGTTTATATGAAAATTTGTAAAGGCGTAGTTGCCGCTCAAAGTGCGGTAAATAGGGTGCGAAAAATACTACCACCCTTTGGCAATGTGCGTGTTTTAATCATCACTGAAAAGCAATTTGACAATATGCAAATTTTACTTGGAAGCCCTAGTTTTAACGAGCGAGTAAATGATGATAAAAATCTTGTGCTGTTTGAATTTGATGAGAAAATCGGGGATTATCGCTATGCTAATAAAAACGCTGATGATGAGACTTTAAAAGATTGCGCCCCAAAAATTTTAAATAATCTTACCACCAACAAAACACCAGAGAAAAAGCCCAAAAAGCCCGTGCAACCAAGCTTGTTTGAATTTTAAGAGCTTTGGCTATGGCTTTTAAAATCTTGCTTTTTAAACTACATTTTTAGCTTTGACAATAGCAGGATAAAACTAGGTTTTTGTTAGGGATTGTAACCCTGCGGGAGAACCTAAAAACTCCCTTATTTTAGTCCCTTGTTAATTTTCTTTCTCGCACTGCGAGTTAAAACAGGATTTTCGCCCTACTCTAACTCCCAAAACACCCTTTTAGCCAACTTTTCTTAAAGGTATATTATACCATAAAGAAAATTAACAAGGGACTAAAACTCACAGCCTTTGCTGTTGTTGTTGTTGTAGATTATACCATAAAGAAAATTAACAAGGGACTAAAACTTGAAAATTCATGAAAAAATAGACAAAATTATTATACCATAAAGAAAATTAACAAGGGACTAAAACAACGAAATTCAAATTTCTCATCTCTCTCTCATTATACCATAAAGAAAATTAACAAGGGACTAAAACCTTGCAAAAAAATACCTTTAAATCAAGGGGATTATACCATAAAGAAAATTAACAAGGGACTAAAACTCGTGAATTTTCAAGAAAATAGCTTTGAGATTATACCATAAAGAAAATTAACAAGGGACTAAAACTCATGAATTTTCAAGAAAATAGCTTTAAGAATTATACCATAAAGAAAATTAACAAGGGACTAAAACTCTATAATTACCCT
>CAZSMF010000008.1:0-42213 GCA_964607975.1 uncultured Campylobacter sp.
TAGAATTTGCCAAAAAAGATGAACGCATTTTTGTTGTTTCAAAGCCAAATGGAGGTTTAAGCTCTGCAAGAAATTTTGGAATTGAAATGATAAAAGGCTCTCCTTTAAGAAAGGCTTTGCAAACTCAAATGCAAAATTCTTTTTCAAAAGATGAAAAAAACACAACAAAAGAAAATTCACTTTTAAGCCTTACTCAAACACATAGCTTTAATAATAACACAAAAACACTTGAACTAAATAAGCTTTTAGCTCATTTTACTTGTCTTGGTAAAAACTATGTTAAAAGTGATGTATCAAGTATAAGCAAACTCATCATTCAAACTTTGCCAAAAGATGTGCTCATACACTTTGTGGATAGTGATGATTATTTAGATAAAGATTGCATAAAGCTTTGCGTTGATGATTTAAGCAAAAACAAAGCCGACATAAGCTTTCATCACATTCAAGAATTTAAAGATGAAAACAAAGAATTCAAACAAAGCAAATCCTATCTTACAAATTGTAAATACAATGCTAAAAGTGGATTAGACTTTTTAGCACAAAATAAATTTTATGATTTTTATTTTTCCCCGCAAGGACTTTTTAAAGCCTCTCTTTTAAATTTATACACCCTGCGTTATACAGAAGGAATTTACCACGAAGACCACGACTTTGGCACTTTGCTCTTTTGCTTGGCAAATAAAATAAGCCACATAGATAAAGCACTTTATTTTTACAGACAAAGAGCAAATTCAACAATGACTTCGCAAAATAACAAAGCTTTTCCAAAAAAGCTTCCTTATTTTTTAGAGCCTTTGCGTGATGATTTTGAGGATTATAAGGAGTTGAGGGCTTATTTTAAGGCTTATTGTTTTGTTTTAGTTGGGTTTAGCATTTGGCGTTTTTTTGTGCAAAAAAGCCTAAAAGATGAGGTATTTGAGCGAAAATACAAGGATTTTTTCAGCAAAAGCACCCTTTCTTATATGAAAATTTTTAAAAGCCCCTTAAATCCCGATTCACTTCATATTAAAAAGCTTTTGCGACAAATAAACTTTCCAAAATGGCTTGTGTGGTGGGATTTTATCAAGGATTTACACCGCCAACCAAAGAAAATTCGCTATATTAAAAACATAAAATACCTACTTCAAAAGGAGAAACAATGATTTTCATCGATGCTTGTTTTAAAAAGCCCACAGCCTACACGCCCGTGTGGATGATGCGTCAAGCTGGGCGGTATTTACCAGAATATATGGCAACAAGAAAACAAGCTGGGGACTTTTTAAGCCTATGTAAGGACTACAAAAAGGCAGCTGAGGTGAGTTTGCAGCCTGTTACAATTCTTGGCGTTGATGCAGCCATTATCTTTTCGGACATACTTGTTTTGCCTTTGGAAATGGGTATGTCTTTGCGTTTTGAAAAGGGCGAGGGGCCCGTTTTTGACAAGCCTTTAAATGATTTAGAGGATTTAAAAGCCCTTAATGGCGAAAAAGCTGTGCGTAATTTAAGCTATGTCTATGATGCAATAGCCCTTACGAGAGAAAAATTACCGCACAACAAAGCTTTAATAGGCTTTTGCGGCTCACCTTGGACGATAGCAACTTATATGATAGAGGGTAGCGGCTCAAAAAGCTATGCAAAATGCAAGAAAATCCTCTATCAAAACCCAGATTTTTTGCACCAAATCCTAAAAACCCTAAGTTCTGCCTTAAAATTATATTTAGAAAGGCAAATCAAAGCCGGAGCTAACGCCGTTCAAATCTTTGACAGCTGGGCGAGTGCTTTGGAAATGGAGGCATTTTTTGAATTTTCCTTTCAATATATGCTTGAAATTTCAAATTTCATCAAAGAAAAATATCCTCAAATCCCTGTAATACTCTTTCCAAAGGGTATAAGTGGCTATTTAGAGCGGATAAATGGGAATTTTGATGTGTTTGGAGTGGATTGGAGCACGCCTTTAAGACTAGCCAAAGACATTTTAAGCTCTCGTTACACCTTGCAGGGCAATTTAGAGCCGTGCCGACTTTATGATAAAAAGGCTATTCAAAGCGGAGTGGAGGACATTTTAAGGACTATGCAAGATGCAGCACACATTTTTAACCTAGGACACGGCATTTTGCCCGATATTCCTGTGGAAAATGCCAAATTTTTCATTCGACTCGTGCAGGAAAGTTCTGCTCGATGAGTATAATCTTTGGACCTGTGAATTCTAGGCGTTTTGGGCTGAGTTTGGGCGTGGATTTAAGCCCCAAAATAAAGCAGTGCAATTTTGACTGCGTTTATTGCGAATTAAAGGCTGCAAAGCCCATTTTTGCGGCACAAAATGTCCCAAGTGTTGAGGAGGTGGTAAATGGAGTGAAAGAGGCTTTAAGCCAAAAAGGGCAATTTTCTTTCATCACCATTACCGCAAATGGCGAACCAAGCTTGTATCCGCATTTAAATGAGCTTGTAAAAGCCCTAAATTTAGTCAAGCAAGATAAAAAACTCCTCATTTTAAGCAATGGCACAGGCGTTTTAGACGAGCTTAAATTTAAGGCTATTTTGGGTTTTGATGTGGTGAAATTCAGCCTTGATAGTGCCGTAAAAAGCACTTTTTTTAAGATAGACAGAGCCATAAAAAGCATAAATTTAGAGCAAATGATAGACAAGATGAGCGAATTTAAGGCTCTTTTTAAGGGGGAGCTTGTTATGGAAGTGCTTGTAGTGCAAGGTTTTAATGATAATGAGCTTGAATTTAAAGCTTTGAATGAGGCTTTTGCTAAGATAAAGCCCGATAGAGTGGATATTAGCAGTATAGACCGCCCAAGTGCTTATCCGGTTAAAGCGGTGAGTGAGGAAAAATTGCAAAGCCTTGCAAAGCTCATCACAGCAGTGCCTGTGCTTGTGCCAAAGCGACATTTTACAAGGCAAAACCTTGATTTTAGCGAAAAAGAATTGCTAAAAATGCTTACCTTACGCCCACAGAGCGAATTTGATATAGAAAATTTCAGCCCCTCATCAAAGACGAATTTGCAAAATTTGCTTAAAAATTCACTCATTTTCACCCAAGAACTAGCCGGTGTGAAATTCTACCGAGCCAAATAAAAGATTTAGCCCTTGACAAAAGCACCAAATTTCTATATAATCCCTTTTTTAAAAATAATCCGGATTAGCTCAGCGGTAGAGTAGGCGGCTGTTAACCGCTTGGTCGCAGGTTCGAATCCTGCATCCGGAGCCATTTTATTTAAGCACACTGAAACTTTTTGCGTGATGAAAAAAACAAGCTTACTTTTTGATTTAGACGGCACATTGATAGACGGCACGAGGGCGATTTTAGCTTCTTTTGAAGTGGCTTTACAAGGCAGCTCTTGCTTTGATGCTCAAAAAATTTGTGCGATGATAGGCTATCCGCTTGAAGTAATGTTTGAAAATTTGGGCTTTCGCGGGGAGCAAATTCAAAACTGCATAGACAAATATCGCCAACATTATGAAAAAATCTATCTTACACAAACCACGCTTTTACCCAGCGTCAAAGAGGCTTTGCATTTGGCTTCAAGCTTTGCTGATTTGGCTGTGGTAACTACGAAAGGTTCGTTTTTTAGCAAAAGCACCTTGCAGCATTTAGGAATTTTAAATTTATTTAGCGTTGTGGTTGGCAAGGACGATGTGAGTGAGGCAAAGCCAAGCCCAGAGCCTATTTTAAAAGCCTTAAAACTTCTTAACAAAGGCAAGGAAAATGCCTTTATGATAGGCGATACCTCTTTGGATATAAAAGCTGCTTTTAATGCTGGTATTTCGTGCGTTGCGTTAAGTTGTGGTTATGAAAGTGTGGAAAGCCTTAAAACTTACAGAGTCATCATCAAAGAAAATGCCTATGAGGCGGTAAGCTACATAAAAAGCATTTGTTAAAATGGTGGATTCAGCAGGACTCGAACCTGCGACCAACCGGTTATGAGCCGGTTGCTCTAACCAACTGAGCTATGAATCCACACTTCATAAGCTGAAATTATAGTGTAAAATTTCTTAAATTTTCTTTTAATTGCAAAGTATTTTTGCATAAATTCACGCTCATTAGCGAATTTTTATGGTTTGCTTTACGGAAAAATAGCGAAAAGTGATGAGGTGCTGTAAAATTCCAAAGAAAATCATAAAAGTCGTAAAAGAACTTCCCCCGTGGCTGAAAAAGGGCAAAGGTATGCCAACAACGGGTGCAAAGCCTATCGTCATCGAAACATTTACCGCCGTGTAGATAAAGATAAACAAAGCCACGCAATTGACTACAACTTTGGCAAAATAATCATCTTTGAGGTTTTTATTCAAGCTTAACAAGTGAAAGATGAGCATCATATAAAGAAGTAGCACAAAAGCCCCGCCCACAAAGCCAAAGCGTTCAATGGTATAAGCAAAGATAAAATCGCTCGTTGAAATGGGTAAGAATTTAAAATGCGTTTGCGTAGCTTCCTCAGTGTCCTTGCCCGAAAGTCCGCCGTTTCCTATGGCGATGATAGATTGCTGGACTTGATAGCTTGGTTTTTTGGCGACAAAATCATAAATTCTTTGCTTTTGATAAGGCTTTAAAAAGTGCGTGTAGATGAGCGGAGAGGACAAGCCTACGATTAAGAAAATTCCAAGCCAAATTTTATAATTTACCCCTATGATAAAAAGTGTGCCAAAGCCCACGATTAAAAGCACAGTAGCCGTGCCTAAATCAGGCTCACTTGCCACAAGAAAAAAGGGCAAAAGTATGTAAAAACTGAGTCTGCAAAAGTCTTTTAGCTTGTAGCCGTTTTTTGGCGGTGGTTTGCGGTAGATAAGATAGGCTAACATTAAGATGAATGCGGGTTTGAAAAATTCGCTAGGTTGTAAGGTAAAATGCGTAAAAGGCACTTCTATCCACCTTTTTGCACCGAGTTTTTCGACACCAAAAATATCTACACTTAAAAGCAAGAGTATATTTACCCAATAAATTAAAGGGATAAGCCAAGCGAATTTGCGTATGGGAAAGATAAAAAAGAGTAAAAAAGCCAAAAAGCCAACCAGAGTGTAAATGAGCTGCTTTTCACCTAAAAAGCTATTTGCCTCATACACCAGCACGAGCGAAATGCCAATAATAGGCAAAACGAGCATAGGCTGGATAAAGTCAAAATGAGTGAAAATTCTTTTATCAATATTTATCACGGCAATACTTTCATAAATTTAAACAGCATTATAGCAAACAAACGAGAATTTTGAGCTTGAAATTGAGGGATTTTTAAACAATAATTTCATTTTTGTAAGCAACATTACCTTTTTTTAGTTATAATTTCGTCTTTATTTAAACAAAAAGGAGACAAAATGACAAAGATTGCAAAAATCGCCGCACTTGGCGTTTTAGCTTGTGGAATTTTCGCTTCAAATGCTTTTGGAGCTGAAAAAGAAGGTGCTTTTGTGGGTGTGGAGCTTGGAGCAAATAAAGCCAAATTCAAGCAAAGCCTTGACATCAGTAATCCACTAGGGGGGGGGCAAATCAATGGAGACATTAAAGCAAACAATTTCCTGCCAAGTATAGCTGTAAAAGGCGGTTACAAGTGGTTTTTTAGCGAAAATTTTGGGGTGAGAGCTTACGGGCAAATCGGCGTGGGTTATGGCACGATGAAAAGCGTTAAATACAGCGATAATTTAGCTAATAGTTTAAAAGCAGTGCCATTCTATACAGACCCTACAAATTCTATCTTTACAAATACAGGAAAGACTTATTATACCACTTTTATTGATTATTTTGTGGGGGCTGACTTGCTTTACAATTTCCTTTCAAGCAAGGACTATACCTTTGGTGTGTATGGTGGTTTGGGCGTTGGAGCAGTTACTTGGATAGCTAATGGTAAGGAATACGAAGTAAGCAACGGAGACAGGACTTACATAGACTTTTCAGCAAATGCAAACATAGGCTTACGCAGCATTATCAAAGAAAAGCACGGCGTGGAGCTTGGAGCGAGATTTTACTTCCCAAAATCCAAACTCTTTGAGGCAAGTAATGGCACATCACCGCTTATCCCTGAACAAATGCGAAATCAAATGAAAATAGTCGATACAGAGACAACACACACTCGCCCATTTAGCATTATTTTAAGCTATACCTACAATTTTTAAGCTTTAAATTTACTCAGTATGATGAATTTTTTGTCATACTGAACGCAGTGAAGTATCTCTTTTACAAGAAACGCTTCTTTTTATGAGATTCTTCGGCTTACAAGTAAGCCTCAGAATGACAAGGAATAATGTCCTACTGACTTCCCCCTTGTGTCATACTGAGGCGAAGCCGAAGTATCTCATAAAAACAAATGTCGCCATATAGCCTTTAAGATTCTTCGGCTTGATAAATCAAGCCTCAGAATGACACTAGCCTTGTCATACTGAACACAGTGAAGTATCCATAAAAAGTGAAAGCAAACGCCACTTTTACCCTATGGATTTTTCGCTACGCTCAAAATGACAAGGGGGACACGCTCAAAATGACAGGAGTAATCAAAATGACAGCCATTTTGTCATACTGAATTTATTTTGTCATCTATCATAAGGAGTTTATAGATAATGGCAATTCAAGCAATAAACCCACTTGCTAAAACCTTATCCTCATCATAAAATACCGCCATTTGTCCGCTTGCTAAACCATACACAGGCTCTTTTAGTGTGATTTTCGCACTTTTATCGGCAAAAATTTGCACCACACAAGGTGTGCTTTTGCTTCGGTAGCGGATTTTCACCTCGCATTCTATTTTTTCAGCATCTGCGAAAAGATTTATCTTATCAAGGCTGAATTCAAGGGTTTTTAGCTCCTCTTTCGTGCCGACTACGATTTCATTACTTTCAGGCTTGATTTTTAGCACAAAGTGCGGCTCGTGCGCTCCTCGCACCTCAAAACCTCGCCTTTTGCCTATGGTATAGTGCATATAGCCTTCGTGTTTGCCCACAACCTTACCCGAGCTGTCAAGCACCTTGCCTTGAATTTTAGTATCCATAAACTGCTCTAAAACTTGCACATAAGTATCCTCAACAAAGCAAATTTCAGCACTTTCTTTTTGCGTAGCAAAGCTTTCAAGCCCTTTAATACTTGCTGCAAGGGCTTTGACTTCGCTTTTTTTCTTTTCTCCAAGTGGAAAAATCAAGTAAGGCAGGGCGTCTTTATCCGCACTTGCTAAAAAATAGCTCTGGTCCTTGCTCTCATCAAAAGCCTTTTTCAAAAAGCCCTCCTCAATCCTCGCATAATGCCCAGTGGCAAGTTTTTCACAGCCCAAACTTTTGGCAAATTCAAGCAATTTGCCAAGCTTGATGAAGCGATTGCACCAAGCACAAGGATTTGGCGTTTTGCCCTCTTTGTAGGTATTGACAAAGGGCATATACACCTTTTCCTTAAAATCCTCTTGCAAGTCAAGTATATGGTGCTTAATCCCCAAAAAATTCGCCGCTTTTTCCACCTTAGCAATGTTTGCTTCGTGGTAATGTGGCTTTCCGTGCAATTTCATATAACAGCCCTCAACCTCATAGCCTTGCTGTAAAAGCGTGTAAGCTGTGATAGTGCTATCCACGCCGCCGCTCATCGCTACAAGTATTTTCATAATGTCTCCTTTATCGTTTCAAAAATAAAATCTAAATCATCGCTTACGCAGTAGGCTTTTTCATCGCCTTTGGAGATGAACTTAGCCTCTAATAAAGCTTGTTTGATAAATTCATCAAAACCCTGCCAAAACTTTGTCCCCACCAAAAATATAGGCACTTTCTTAAAGCCAAGCTGCTTTAAAGTAAGGATTTCAAGCAGCTCATCAAGAGTGCCAAAGCCGCCGGGAAAAACCACAAAGGCAAGGGATTTTTGTATAAGTGCCATTTTGCGAACGCTTAAATGCTCAAAAGTAATGTTATAGCCGATAAAATCATTAGACTTTTGCTCAAAAGGTAGGCAAATGTTAAAACCTACGGACTTTTCGTCCTTTTCTTTTTGCGAAAGCTTTAAATTTTTACTTGCCAAAAAAGCTCCCTCATTGGCTGCTTGCATTATGCCCCCACCTCCGCCGCTAATAATGCAAAAACCAGCTTCAACGAATTTAAAAGCAAGTTTTTTTGCCTCTTCGTAGTAAAAATTACTCTTATCAAGCCTTGCCGAGCCGAAAAAAGTAATGGGCTTTTCAAGCTTTTTAATCGAGTTAAATTTGGTTAAATCCTCATCAATTCGCACTAATTTTGTCCGCCTTTTTTAAAAATGAAGCGAGATTATAACAAATTTTAGAATAATATAAGGTTAAAATTTGCATTTTAACGCTATGATTTTAAATTTTCTTTCAAAAATTTAGCCCCAACTTCTCGCCACGCTTTAAGCTTTTCATTGACAAAATCCCAATTTATAGGCTCATTCATCTGCTTTTGCAAGTCTTTTATGTTATCAACAAGGCGGTTTTGTAAATTTAAAAGTTCGAAAATCCATTCAAAGCGTGTATTCATCATAGACGCTTCACCGCCAAGTTTCAAAGCGACAAAGGGCGTATTCATAAGAATGGCATAACTTACGCCGTGAAAGGAGTTTGTAACTAGCCCCTTGCATTCTTTAACGCACACTAGCCATTCTTGCACGCTTGGGGCGAAATCATTTTGTAAGTCCTTTACACAAGAAAAATCAATATTTGCATTGGTATAAATGACTTCATTTTCCTTTTGCAAAAATGCCATTACTTCGTTTTTATCTATGCTTGTTTTATTGCCGAGCATATAGACAAAAAGGCTGTTTTTGCGAATTTTATTATCGCTTTTTATCGTATCAATTGTCGTATTTTCTGTATCGATGAGCTTTTCATACTCTGTTTTTGTTAAAAGCACACTAGGGTCTGGCACGACAAGGCTTTTTAGCCCTAAATCTTGTAAATTTTTGACATTATGCACCTCACGCACACTCAAAGCGTCAAATTTCTTTAAACTCTTTTGAAAATACGCACTTTCCTCCTCACTTGCAAATTCCCTTTTGCCAAAACTTGCCGCATAAGAGAGCTTTTTGCTTTTGTGATTGGGCGGTAAAAATTCAAGCGTGAAAAAGTCAAGGTAATATTTGCACTCCTTGAATTCGCCCCAATGGTTAAAGACTTGGTCGCTGCCTACTATGTAAAAATCTGCGTTATATTCATCTTTGTAGCCGTTAAAAATTTCAAGCTTTTTGCTGTGTAATTTAATGTGCCTTTGTCTAAAACGCTCAAAAGCTCTTTTTTCATTCCATTGTGATAGTTTTAAATCTTTTTGATTTGTGTTCGGCTCGAATTTGAGCCTTTGAATGTATTTTTGCCTACGCATTATATAAGCGTGAAAATAAGTTCTTATCACTCTTTCAAGGCTTTTGCATTTTTCGTAAATTGTTTTTGTTAGCTTTTTCTTTTGGGGTTTGCAAGGCTTTGTAAAAGGGTCAAGATAGAGCATTTTCACTTCGTATTGATGAAAATGATTTCTTAAATATCTTTGCAAAGCATAGCTTTGTAGAATTTGTCCGTAGTTATCAGGACTCGTGCAGTAGGTAAGTATGGCGATTTTTTTCATTTTTTCTCCTTTAAAATCAATTTCCTCGCCCTTTTGAGTGAATTTGAGATGAATTTTCTCAAAGGGTCGTCCTTATAAACGCGGTAATAATGGTGCAAAATGCCTTTTTTCTTTGCTTGTGTTGGATTTTGTAAAAATTTTATTGCCTCACAAGCACCATTTTGGGCGTAAATTTGAAAGAATTTTTTAAGCACGGCTTGTTTGTTTGCATTGAACGAGTGTGAAAAAACGAGGGCAGTATTTCCCGCACAGATAATGGCTGAATGCGTTTTTTGCAAATGGCAAAAAGGCTGAATTTTTTCGATAAAATCAAGTCCCTTTTGATTATGCACCAAAACGCAACTCACACCCTTTTCATCAGTAAAATCGCTGTGATAATTTCTAACACCCCAAAAATCCCCAAGTGTAATATCACTACCGCTTACAAAAGCCTTTGAGTAGCAGTTATCACAGCTTTTTCGCGTAATGGTGTGATTTAAGAAATTGTTAAAATAAGTATCTTTAAAGTGTGGCTGTGTTTTTGTTTTTGTTTTTGTTTTTATGGCAAAAACCCCATTTTCCCAGCCATAATCCTTACCGCGAAAGTTAAAATCAATGAGCTTTTCTCCTAAATCCTCTGCCAGACTTTCCTTGTAAATGTCCCAAATTTTCGAGCTTGGAATGGAATTACAAATCACTTCAATGGTGAGTAAATTTGGATAAGGCTTTTTCAAAAACGAATGCAGCCCGTGAATTTGACAAGAAACCCCGCTAAAAAGCACCAAACGCCCTTGTTTGAGGAAATTTTGAGCCTGTGAATAGCTTGTGCCAAGATTTGATTCTACATATTTAGAACGGCGTAAAGAATCTAGCTCGTCTTGTTTTTCTATGAAACGATGAGCGACATTTAAATTTTCATCAAATCCCGCACCAAAAACTACGCCATTTTGGGCTAAAACAGCTTGACTTATGAGGCTAAAAGCACCGCCAGAGCTAGATTTTAAACGCAAGGCAGTATCTTTTGCTTTTAAGGCAAAGCAAAGAGGCTCGGCGAAACGCTTGATTTTTGGTGAAAAGGTAAGAGAATGAAGGGAATTTTTAGAGAAAGAAAAATGTGTTAGGCTATGAAGCGAATTTTGACAATCCCCCCCCCCCTGTCTTATTTATCAGCGGAAAAGTAGAGCTTTTACGCACTGCATTATAAGGAGAGAAATTTAAAAATGGCAGAGTAGGACAGGCGACTTCACAGGCTTTGCACTCCGTGCAGGTGTTTTCATCGACAAAAGGCACATAAAAGCCCTCCTCATCACGCATCATTTTTATACTGCTATGCGAACAGGCATTAAAACAAGCGGTGCAACCGCAACAATGCTCATCTTTTGGTAAAATCGGCATTACAATCCTTTCAAATTTTTTCGGAAAATTATAGCAAAGTTGTGTGAAAACAAAGCTTAAACAAATTCCACCCAAAAGGCTTTAAGCAGTTCAAAAGCGTGGTGTTCTAGCTTTTCATCAAAACTTGCCGTAGCATTTTTATGCAGGATAAGCTTGGTGTTTAAGGCTGAGTTAAAGGCTAAAATAATATTATGAAAAACACAAATATGCGAGACAAGTCCGCAAAATTCGATTTGTTCGTATTGTTTTTGTCTTAAAAACAAAGCCAAATCAAGGCTACCAAAGGTGTTTTTCTCAAAAATTTTTGTCGCTTTTTGCAAAAAAGGGCTGAATTCATCAGGCATTTGCCAACCAAGGCTGCCTTTTAAGCAGTGTAAAATGGGTAAATTTTTCCCCTCTTTGCTTTGCAAATAGTCCTTATTATGCGTGTCAAAGGTGAAAATCACATCGCCTTTAAATTCGCGTAAAAGCTTTAAAATTCGCTCTTTCAAGCCCTTTGCTTTTTCAAAGCCCAAAGCCCCATCGATAAAATCGTTTTGAAAATCCACGACAACAAGGGCTTTTTTCATCAACACGCTTTCCAAAAGCTTTGAGTGTGGATATTTTCAAAGGCTCTTTTAAGGCTGGTGAAAAGTTTTGGATTATCCCTTTCTAAATTCGCCAAAACGCCCTTTGCTTCCTCTCTGGCGTGAGGAAATTTGACATTTTTTTCGCTCAACTTCATTCCGGGGCAAAACTCATTGCCAATGACTTGCAAATTATTTGCCATAGCATTGTCTTTAAGCTGTCTTTCTCGCACAAAAATAAGAGGACGAATCACCACAACGCCGCGTTTGCTTTTATAAATGGGAGCAAGGGTGCGTAAAGCCCCGTTGTGAATGAAATTCATCATAAAACTTTCCGCCGCATCGTCTAAATGATGAGCGATAGCAAGTTTGTTAAAGCCGTTTTGCAAGGCATAAGTGTATAAAGCTCCACGCCTCATACGAGAAAAATAGCTGCAAAAGCTTGAATTTTCGCGTATGGTATCGCCTGAAATTTCGTAAATATTAGAATCAATCACCTCGTGTTCTATGCCGTGTTCCTTGCAGTGAGCGTTTAGTTGTGAGTAGTCCTCGCCCATTCCGTAGCTTAAAGTAACGGCTTTAAGCTCAAAAGAAAAGGGAGCGTGTCTTTGCATACGGCAAAGCAGGTGTGCTAATGCGAGTGAGTCCTTGCCTCCGCTTAATCCAAGCAAGACTTTGTCATCATTTTCAATGAGGGAAAACCTCGCATTTGCCTGTGCGACTTGACGAATGAGCCTTTTGCTTAATGTTATCATAGATAATCACACATTTTAAGCACGAAATTAGCGGAGATTTTTGCTGAATTGACTACAAATTCATCAAAGTCAAATTCAGCCTTTTGCCCTGCCTTGTCGCTTATGGCACGCAAGATAAAACAAGGCACTTTTAAGGCATCGCACACAAGGGCTACACTTGCACCTTCCATTTCACACGCATCGGCGTTGAAAATTTGGCGAATTTTTGCCTTTTTGCTTTCATCGCAAACAAATTCATCTCCTGTGGCGATAATGCCAAATTCAAGCTTTTTGCCAAGTTCTTTGGCGACTTTTTGGGCGAGTTGATTGAGCTTTTCATCGGTTTTGATGAAAATTTCATTGCCCGGCACATAGCCAAGTGGGTGTCCAAAAGCCGTAATGTCAAGGTCGTATTGCACCAAAGAAGTCGCACAAAGCAAATCGCCAATGTCTAGTTTGGGATTAAAAGCTCCTGCAACGCCGGTAAAAAGCAGACTTTGAGCCTTGAATTTTTCTATCATTATGCTAGTGCTGAGGGTTGAATTGACTTTTCCTATTTTAGAATAAGCCAAAATCAGCTCGTGATTTTTATAAGTGGCTAAATAATAAGTGTTGTTCGCATAAACAATTTGCTTGTAATCGCCTAAAATTTCAAGTAAGGGCGTGATTTCCTCAGGCATTGCCCCTAAAATAGCTATTTTCATCGCAATACCTTTAAAAGCTCTTTGGCTTCGGCGAGTGTGCTTAAAGAATAGCTTTCTTTTGGGGTGATTTTTTTGTTTAGCCCTTTAAGCACGCTTGCTCCAAATTCTACAAAGCAATCTACGCTGTTTTGGGTATTTTGAATGCTTTGCTTGTATAAAACGGGCTTAATGAGCTGTTCTTTAAGCAAGGTTAAAGCTTGTGCCTTGCTTGTGTAGGCTTTTGCATTCACATTAGAAATCACAGCCTCAAAGCTGTCATTTAAGGCATCTTCAAGCAAAGTTCCAAGTTTTGTGGAGGCATCTTGCAAAAGCGGACAATGACTAGCCACGCTCATATCCAAAAGCATAGCCCTTTTCGCCCCAGCCTCTTTGAATTTGCTTTCATACTCACTTAAATGTGGTTTTAAACCAGCTACAACGATTTGTCCATCGCAGTTGTAATTTGCCGCATAAATTTGCTTATCTGCCCTTTGGGCTTCTTGGCAAAGTGCTTCTACAACGCTATCTTGCAAACCTAAAACCACCATCATACCCGCTTGTATCTTCGTGTCTTGCATTAACTTACCGCGTGCATTGACAATTTGCAAGGCTTTGACAAAGCTAAATGCACCTTGTGTAGCCAAAGCAGTAAATTCACCCAAAGAATGCCCCAATGCAAATTCAGCCTTAACGCCGCTTTCTTCTTTTAAAAACAAATACGCCATTAAAGAGCTTAACACTACAGCAGGTTGAGTGAATTCGCTCTTGGATAAATCATCATTTTCTTCAAAAAGCAAGTGCTTAAAGTCAATTTTACACGCATCACTAGCATTTTCTAAAAGCTCTTTGGCTGCTTTGCAATTATCATAAAATTCCCTACCCATACCAAGCTTTTGTGAGCCTTGTCCCGGAAATAAAAATGCAATTTTCATCAGTGGCAACCACAAGCTCCGTGTCCGCCACAACACCCACCGCCGCCGTGGTGGTGATGTCCTTCGCTGTGGCAACCACAACTATGACTTCCTGCGATAACTCCTGTGAGTATTTCATCTTCTGTGGCTGGGCGTGCGTCAAGCAAATTTACGCTGAAAAGTAAGTCTTTTCCAGCATAAGGGTGATTGTAATCAATCGTTACCGTGTCCTCGCCTATGTCTTTAACGCTCACGCGAACTGTGCTGCCGTCCTCACCCTCGCCGAAAAGCTCCATACCAAGCTGCAAATCAATACCAGCAAATTGCTCTTTTGGTAGGGTTTGAATGGCACTTTCATCGTATTCGCCGAGTGCTTTTTCTTTTTTGATGATAATGTCCGCATTTGTTGGGCATTCAAGTTTGCTTAACTCATTTTCCAAGCTTTCAAGGATTTGCCCCTTGCCAAGTATGAAAGAAATGGGTTGAGCCTGTGTGTTGTTCTCTAAAAGTTCGCCTGTGTTGGCGTCTTTGAGTTCGTAATACATTGAAATAACTGAATTTTTTTCTATCGCCATTTTATTTTTCTCCTTTATTTGCGATTTGGCGAGGCTTTTGCCTCTGCACTTTCTGGATATTGGGCTTTTAGAGCTTGATAAAAGCCATTTGCCCTTTGTGTGTCGCCGACTTTGTCAAAGCTGATTGCGGTGTGATAGAGCAATTTCGCCATATAATCGGTGTCTTTTGAATACAAAGCCACGCTTTTTTGGTAAAACACTATGGCACCTGAATAGTTTTTTTGCTTGTATTCGATTTCGCCAAGATAGAAATTTGACCTTGCGGGTTTGTATTTTTTGCTGATGAGAAATTCAAATTTTTCTTTCGCACTTTGCAAGCTGCTTTCTTTTTGGAAATCTTTAAGGGCTGAGTCTAAAATTGCCGCTGATTCTTGCTTTTTCCACGCTTCTTCGCTTTGAGGCTGTGTGGCGTTGGTGTCATTATTTGTGGAATTTGAGTCCATTATATCTTTGCTGAGATAAGCATTGATAAGCTGGGTAAGCTCACTTAGGGCTTGTTTGATTTGCTTATTTTCGTTGCGTATGGTTGTTACTGAGGCATTGAGTTTTTTCAAATCCTCGTCCATAGTGATAATTTGCTGTTCTAGTTGAGTCATTTTAGTGTTTGACTCGTTATACTGGGAATTGATACCCTCAAAAGTGCTTTGTAAGCCCTCTACTCTTTCATTGGTAGAATCAAGAGTTGAGTTGAGTTGAATGTAATTGCTGTTTAATTCATCAAGTCTATTTTTGAGTAATTTCTCATTTTGTGTTAAACCATAAGTTGAGTTGCTATTGATATTACCTGCATTAAAAGCGGAGATTTCAGCATAAGAAAGGGTAGCCCAAAAAAGGGCTACCGAGAAAAAAGTTTGTTTCATCTAAGGATTAGAAACCAACTTTGATTTCTGCACGGCGATTTTTAGCATCGCACTCTTTTGTTCTTTGGGTGCAAACAGGTTTTGACTCACCAAAGCTCTTAACAGAAACTTGACTTGAATTTAAACCAAGTCTTGTCAAAGCTCTCTTAACAGAGTTAGCTCTTCTTAAACCAAGTGCTTGATTGTATTCGTCAGTTCCCCATTCGTCGCAGTGTCCTTCAACTGTAACTTGAACATTACCAGCTTGTCCTTTAACAAGGTTAGCACCTGCATTGACGACTGCTTGCATTTCAGGTTTGATATTGTATTTATCAAAATCGAAATACACAACAGGAGCACCAGCACCGCTTACGCTAACTGGGCTTATGGTTTCTGTTCCATCAGAAGTTGTAGCTTCATCGCCTTCGGCAACTTCAATGCCTTCGTCTTCAACTACTTCTTCACCTTCCCCCCTAGGGGCACATCCGCCGAGAATTATCGCAGAGACTGCGACAGAGATTAAGAAAATTTTCTTCATCCTTGACCTTTCTAAAAAATTTAGCATTATAATGGTAACTTAATTTAACTTAAATCTAACTTAAATTACCAATCAATTGAAAGAATTTTACCAAGTTTTAACGGATAGTGAAAACTTTTATTTGCATTTACCCGAATCACACCCAAGGCTGTGGTTTCACCCAAATACTTGATAAACACTATACTACCGCCATCTGAGCTAAATCTTGGAAATAAATTCTTACCATTTGCGGTAAGTTGTCTTATATAATCACTTCCTGTGCTCATTAAATAAATATTGAATACACCCCTTTGTTCAGGCTCTCTACTTGAATAAACAATGTAGTTTTGAAAAGTCGAAACAGCTGTATTGTTTCGTCCGTGCCACACAAGCTGTTTAGGGTCGCTACCGCCTATGGTTTGTATGAAAAGGTTTGGATAACCCAAGCGGTCGGAGACAAAAACGATTTTCTTTTCATTTTCTACAAATTGCGCATTGACATCAACGCCTGAATACTGCGTAACCTTTTGTAAAGATTTGGTGCGTATATCGTAAAGATGAACATCAGGCTGATCATTTGGTGCCATAGTGAGTAAAATTTTATTGCCGTCTTTGCTGACATCACTAGCCACGAGCATACCGCCACTTGAAATTATCCTTGTTGGTGTGCCTGTGTGTAAGTCAAAGCGGTAAAGTGTTGGAATTTTATGGTCATACGCGGTATAGTAAAAAGCACTTTGCTCTTGATTTGCCCATTTTGGAAACAAATTCAAGCCGCCATCAACAAGCACAACTTGATAAGTAAGCGTGTAATCAGCCATTACAATTTGGCTCTTGCCCGAGCCATTGGCACGAGAAATGACGATTTTATGGTCCATCCACTCAATAGGTGCTAAACCCAAGTCCTTTACCGAGCCTTTTACGCTTTTATGGGCTAAAAATGGATACTGTTCTAAATTGTTAAGTCTATAATTACGGCTTGATTTTATCGCCGAATCAGCCTTGACAATCACATTTAAATTCAAGCTATTGTCTTTTTTGATTAAGGTGTATTCAAAGACATAATTGCCCTTTTCATCGCCCTTTTCAAGCACTTCAAAATTTGAACTCACCTTTAAATCATTGAGTATGAGATTATAAAAATTCTTTTGTAAATTTTTATCCCTCAAATCTGATTTATCCTTGATGATGATTTTTGGTAAGGCTTCGCCTTTATTGACTATGTATAAGGTATTATCCGCCCATAGCCCTGTGCCAAAAAAACATAAAATAATCAATAATTTTTTCATCTATTCTCCTATCATAGTGATTTTATCGCTTAATTCAACATTGCCTTTATAAGCCCTGTTTCTTGGTGGCACGGCAATGTATTTACCCTGCAAGGTGCTTAAAAATTCAATAACTTTGGCATCAAATTCCTCGTTGCCTGTTTTGCTTATCGAAGTATAGCGAAAATATCCGTTACTTTCTATCACATACTCAATTTTAGCGGTAAAATTTCCACTTCTTTCAAACAAAGTCCAATTCTCTCGCAGTTTTCTTTCCACTAAACCCAAGAATTTATCATAAATTCCCGTTTGTTGCTTTTGCACACTTTCGCCCACTCTTTGATTTGTCGGCATTAAATTGTCTTTAAGTTGCTTTTTTGGTGCGTTTTCCTTTGGTTCAGTTGCATTTGGAGTTGATTTTGCCGAGGATTGAACCTTTATCGTTTTTTCCTGTTGAAATTCTTTAATGTCCCCAAAAAGCTCGTTGATATTAGTCGCTTTTTGCACCTCATCTTCTGTTTTTATCATTTTGTTGGTTGTTTCTTGTCCTTTTTCTTCGCTTTTTGGCTTGTTTTGAGTTTCTGGCTTTTTAGCTTGAACTTCTGGCTTTTTGTATTCTCCAAATTCAACATCAATAAAGCTGTCCTTAATGTCTGTGTATTTGACTACACGGGTATCACTTTTAAAAAAGATAAAAAAGAGCAAACCAGCATACACAAGCAAGGCTAATAAAAAAGCGTTAAAAATACTCATACCATAATTTTTCACCGCTTACTCCGTTTGTAAAGAAACCTTGGTAAAACCCAAATTTTTAACCGTTCTTAAAACATGCATCACATCATCATATTTTAAGCTTTTATCGGCTCTTATGAAGACGGGTTCATCAAGTTTGTATTGGGATTTTGACAGCACTAGATTATCTGCAAAACTCGTAAAATTAAATTTCTTGTCGTTGATATAAATGTCTCTTTTAGAGCTTATAGCAATGACAAGACTTTTAAGCGTAACGACATTTGGCGTTTGTGCTGAGCCTTTTGGCAAATTGATATTTTCCTCATAGGTAATGCTCGGTGCTGTAACCATTAAAATCGCTAACAACACAAGCATAATATCCACCAAAGGTGTTATATTTAACTCCGGCTTTTCATCGCTTAACATTTTACGCCTTTACCAAGACTTTGATTTCATTATCAATGATTTGAATCAACTCAAACGCCTTTCTTTTAATGAGGAGATGAAAACTATACGCAGGTATAGCTACAAGTATCCCACAGGCTGTGGCTACGAGGGCTTCGCTGATTTTTGGGGCGATAATGCTTAATGAATTTTGTGTCCCAAGTCCGCCAAAGGTTTCAAGTATGGAGACAACGGTGCCAAAAAGCCCTATAAAGGGTGAGGTTGAAGCGATAATGCTTAGCCAAGTCAAACCCGTAGTCGCTCTTCTTTCAGCCGTGTTCTTATACATTTGCAAGTGATTGTTATCAAGACTGGGGCATTTTTTGAGTATGGAATCGGTTTGCGAGATGTCATTGCTACCCGTTAAAAGATACTCCAAACTTCCCTTCTCCTTTGCCGACCATACAGATAAAGAAGTAAGTCTTGCGAAAAGTATGGTGAAAGAAAGGATAAAATAAAAGGATAGCCACGCCAAAACCACATAAGTAATAAGGCTTGATTGACTGAAAAAATGAGAAATTGCTGATAAATTAACCATTACGATACCCCTAATTTTTTGTCTATATTACCAAAGGTTACAGCCAAAGCTGTGCTATCAGAACTCATTGATTTGATAAGCTCTTTGGCTTGGGCTAAATTCTTTGCCACTTCGCTATCACTACTTGCATTTATCGCCACTGCGCCCTTGGCAAGGACGGTGATTTTAAATTCATTCACCTCAGCATAACCTGAATCAATAGCGACAAATTCGTGCTTTGAGTCTTGTTTTTCTATATCAATCACACCAGCTTTTAAGGAAGAAACCAAAGAAGCGTGTCCTTTTAAAACACCAAATTCTCCCTCACTGCCGGGCAGGACAACGCTACTTACTTCGCCGTCATAAATCATACCCATAGGTGTAACGATTTCTAAATGTATAAGCTCATTCATCTTTAAGCCTTGCTTTTTTCAGCCTTAGCTACGGCTTCTTCTATGCCGCCTACCATATAAAAGGCACTTTCAGGCAAATGATCATATTTACCCTCTAAAATACCCTTAAATCCTGCTATGGTATCCTCTAAACTGATGTATTTGCCCGGACTTCCCGTGAAAACCTCAGCGACAAAGAAAGGTTGCGATAAAAATCTTTCAATCTTTCTTGCCCTTTCAACCACAAGCTTATCTTCCTCACTTAACTCGTCCATACCCAAAATGGCGATAATATCTTGCAAGTCTTTGTATTTTTGTAGCACTGATTGCACTCCACGAGCGACTTTATAATGCTCCTCGCCAATGATATGAGGATCAAGCATACGAGAAGTCGAACCCAAAGGATCAACAGCTGGGTAAATTCCCTTTTCGGCAATACTTCGCTCCAATACCGTTGTAGCATCAAGGTGAGCAAAAACGGTCGCTGGTGCTGGGTCGGTTAAGTCATCAGCTGGGACATAAACGGCTTGCACTGAGGTGATTGAGCCTTTTTTGGTTGAGGTGATTCGCTCTTGGAAGCGTCCCATTTCACTTGCTAATGTCGGTTGATAGCCCACAGCCGAAGGGATACGCCCAAGCAAGGCGGACATCTCAGAGCCTGATTGAGAAAATCTAAAAATATTATCAATAAACATCAACACATCAAGTCCCATTTCGTCCCTAAAATACTCAGCCATAGTAAGTCCTGTAAGGGCTATGCGGTTTCTAGCTCCGGGTGGTTCGTTCATTTGTCCGTAGCATAAAGCAACCTTGTCTAAAACATTGCTTTCTTTCATTTCGTTGTAAAGGTCGTTACCCTCACGAGTTCTTTCGCCAACACCTGCAAATACAGAATATCCGCTATGTTTAAACGCCACATTGTGAATAAGCTCCATAATAATAACGGTTTTACCCACACCAGCACCACCGAAAAGTCCGACTTTACCGCCCTTTGCGTAAGGAGCAAGTAAATCAACAACTTTAATGCCCGTTTCAAAAATTTCACTTTGTGTGCTTTGTTCTTCAAATTTAGGCGGTTCTCTGTGTATGCTCCATCGTTTATCGACTTTTAGTTCCTCGCCCTCGTCAATCAAATCGCCCACGACATTGAAAATTCGCCCCAAAACCTTTTCGCCAACAGGCACGGTTATTGAATTTCCCGTAGCTTCCACAGCCAAACCCCGTGTCAAGCCGTCAGTCATATCCATTGCTATGGTGCGGACGCGATTATCGCCTAAGTGTGCAGCCACTTCCAAAACAAGCTTTTGCTTCTTGCCCTCAGCTTCAAAATGAACGATTAGGGCTTCGTTGATTTGCGGTAAATACTCTTTAAAATCCACATCAACAACAGGTCCCATAACTTGTGAAATTAACCCTTGCATTTATATCTCCTATTTCATTGATTCAACACCGCTTACAATCTCGGTAAGTTCGGTGGTAATGCTTTCTTGTCTAGCCTTATTATAAGCTAAACTCAGCTTTCTAACCATTTCTTTGGCGTTATTAGTCGCACTATCCATAGCTTGCATTCTCGCACTATGTTCGGCTGCCAAAGAATCAATCAAAGCAAAATACATACTATACTCAAAATATGTCTTAATCAGCTCATTCATCAGCTCATCGCTTTCTGGTTCAAGCTCTAATGCTGATTTTGACATTTTTGTTGTATCTTGCACAGCCAGTGGCTCAACAGGTATGAGCTTATCTACGCGAAGTTCTTGTGAAATCATATTTTTGTAGCCATTATGCACGATGATGATTTTATCGCTTAATCCGGCTAAATAATCCTCAACAGCCGCATTGATAACCCCACAAGCCTTTTCATAATCAGGACTTGCACTTAGTCCCAAATAGCTTTGCAAAGGCTCAATACCTTGAAATCTCAAAAAATCAATGCCCGTTTTTCCAACAGCTCTAATCCTCACACCAACGCCCTCAGCCTTGTAGTGTCTTATCATATCCATTGTAGTTTTGATTGTTTTAACATTAAAACCACCGCAAAGCCCCTTGTCTGCGGTAACGAATATAATATCGACATTTTTGATTTGCTCTCTTTGCTGAAACAGCACAAAACGCTTATCCTCAGCTGAAATGGTGTTGAGATTTAAAGAAATTTCTGATAAGACTTCGACAATTTTATTGGCATAAAATTTCGCCCTTCTTGCAACTTCCTTGGCACGATTGAGTTTAGCCGTAGAAACAAGTTTCATTGCCTTGGTTGTTTTTTGCGTGTTTTTAACGCTTTTTATCTTTCTTTTTATCTCTTTTAAACTCGCCATAATGCACCTTATATATGACTTGCTTTATATTCTTTTAAAGCGTTGTGAAGTGCTTCTTCTAAATCCTTATCCAAGGCTTTTTTGCTTTTGATTTGTTCTAAAATATTGGCGTATTTTGCCTCTATGTAAGGATAAAGCCCATTTTCAAATTCAGTGATTTTATCTACTGCCACATCGTCTAAATAGCCCTTTGTTCCAGCAAAAATTAAGATGATTTGATTTTCCACAGGCAAAGGTGAGTATGGAGGCTGTTTTAACACCTCAACCATTCTTTGTCCTCGCTCTAACTGCTTTCTACTTGCTTCGTCCAAATCACTTGCAAATTGTGCGAAAGCTTGTAGTTCTCTATATTGAGCCAAGTCAAGCCTTAAATTCCCAGAAACTTGCTTTATGGCTTTTACCTGAGCTGCACCACCGACACGAGAGACGGAAAGTCCTACATTGATAGCTGGACGCACACCTGCATTAAATAAATCTGTTTCAAGGAAAATTTGCCCATCGGTAATGGAAATCACATTTGTTGGAATATAAGCTGAAACATCACCTGCTTGTGTTTCGATGATAGGTAAGGCTGTTAAACTTCCAGCACCGAGTGAATCATTAAGCTTACTTGCTCTTTCAAGCAACCTTGAATGCAAATAAAAAACATCGCCCGGATAGGCTTCGCGTCCGGGTGGGCGGCGTAAAATCAAACTCATCTCGCGGTAAGCTACGGCGTGTTTTGACAAGTCATCATAAATGATGAGAGCGTGTCTTGCGTTATCTCTAAAATACTCGCCCATAGTTACACCAGCATAAGGGGCAAGATACTGCAAAGCCGCAGGGTCTGACGCACCAGCACACACCACGATAGTATAGTCCATAGCACCATTTTCTTCAAGCCTTTTAACGACTTGGGCGACATTGCTTTGCTTTTGCCCTATGGCGACATAAATACAAATGACATCTTGCCCTTTTTGATTGATGATAGTATCAATGGCTACGGTTGTTTTACCTGTTTGTCTATCGCCAATAATTAGCTCTCTTTGTCCGCGTCCAATAGGCACAAGAGCATCAATGGCTTTAAGCCCGGTTTGCAAAGGCTGATGAACGCTTTTTCTCGCCATAATACCCTTGGCTTTTTCCTCGACAAAGCGGTATTCTGTGGCGTTTATCGCTCCTTTGGCGTCTATGGGTTCGCCAAGTGCATTCACCACGCGTCCTACTATGGCATCGCCCACAGGCACTTTGAGTAGTTTTTTGAGCCTTTTTACAGAGCTGCCTTCTTTTAAGCCCTCGCCCTTACCTAAAATGACGATACCGACACTTGCTTCTTCAAGATTAAGCGTCATACCCTTTTCGCCATTTTCAAATTCAACCATTTCACCAGCCATAACATTTTTAAGTCCATAAACCTTTGCTACGCCGTCTGCTACTGAGATGATTTTGCCCGTTTCTTCAATTTCAAGATTTAAATCGAAATTCTCAATCTTTTCCTTGATGATAGAGCTGATTTCATCGGCTTTGATTTTCATAAAATTCTCCTTTATAGTGTTTTGAGTATATATTCACTTATTTTTGATTTAAGATTTTGCATAGAAAAGGATATTTCATATCCTAACTCATCTAAATTCATCTTAATACCTTGTGTTTGAGTGTTTTGATTGTTTAGCTTTATGCTTACGCCGAATTTTTGGCTAAGCTTTTCTTCGAGTTTTTTCAACTCACTCTCTTTTACTGCTTTGTTAGAATACAAAGTGCCTGAGTAAATTTGCTCTTTTAAAGCCTTTTGTTTGCGAAGTTCCTCTGTGATTTGTGGGATTAAATCAAGCCTTGAATTTTGGGCTAAAAGTTTGAGAAAATTCATAAAATTGGGTTTGATATTTTGAAAAAATGAGGCAATTAAATTTAATTTATCCTCTTTTTTCAGCTCGTAAGAACCCAAAATAAGCTTGAATTTATCAAGTGAAAAAGCCGGTGTGATTTGGCTTAATGCTTCGTAAAATTCATTTGAATCCGCCCTTGTTAAAATGGCTTTGGCGTATTTTTTAGCGACTAAATTATCCATTAAGACACCTTTTTCAGCATAATAGCTAGAATTTCATCTTGACTCAGCTCGTTTTCCTTGCTGTCAAACATTTGGCTTAAAACCTGTGCCACGACTTCTTTTTGCATTTTTCTTTGCTCATAATCTTTTTGTTCCTCAAAATACCTTTCAAGCAGCAAAAGCTCGTTTTTTGTTTCATCTTTGATTTTTTGGCTGAGGATTAAAGCCTCTTTTTGAGCAAGTTCTACTGCACTTGCAGCCTCTTTTTTTGCATCTTCAAGCCTTTTTATCATCTCTAATTTTTTATTTTTGCTATCAAGCACCCTTTTTTGAATATCATCTAATCTCAAAGCGATTTTACTGATACGATTTTTGTAAAAATTTTTGGCTGGATTTTTAAGCAAATACACTAAAATCGCCGCAAAAATAAGAAAATTCACCGCCCTTGGCACAATGTCATACTCGCCAGAGCCTCCACCTGCGGCAAAAATCACACTCGGTAAAAAAGCAAAAAAGCAAAAAAGTTGTTTCACGCCTTATCCTTTTAAATTTGTTTTAATTTCTTTTGTAAAGCTTCTTGCCACAAAGGCAGACGAAGTTTTAGTTCTTGTTCTAAATCTTGTTTTTCTTTGTCAAGTTGGGTATAAAAGCTTTGCATTTTTTGTTCTAATTCTATTTTTTTGTTTTTAAGTGCTTCCTCGGCTGAATTTCTAGCCTCATTTACGGCTTTTTGTTTGATAGCAGCGATTTCATCGCGGGTATTTTGTTTGATAGTGTTAAGCTCTTCATTAAAATTCGTCATTTCATCGAAATTGTCTTTGACTTTTTTTTCGTCATTGTCGATAGAAACGGCTCTATCGTCCATAAATTTGAGTAAAGGTTTGTAAAGTAGGGCATTTAAAATAATCATTAAGGCTAAAAAAATCACAGCCGTAGCTAACATATACGATGGATTGACATCATCAAACATAACTTTGCTCCTTTATTTCAAAAAAAATGTTACGACATTGTAACAAAAAAAGCTTAAATTATCGCCATAATTTATTTAATTCTTTAATTTTATCTATGCTATGCAAATGTAAGGTAATTTGCGAATTCTTTATTTTATAAGGAATATTAAGCTTACTTAAATGCTCTTGCAAGGCTTTAAATTCGCTCTGCCAATGCTCGTCAAATGATTCAAATTGATTATGTTTTTTCATTTTTTGAATGATTTTTTCGCTATCTCTTACATTAAGCTTTTGTCCTATTATAGTATCAACCGCCATTTTTTCATCATCTTTGTTAAGCCCTACGAGAATTTTAGCGTGTCCTTGCGTGATTTTACCCTCAATGATGAGTTGCTGTGTTCTTTCATCAAGTTGGAGCAAACGCAAGGTATTGGTAATTTGTGTCCTTGATTTGTGTATATATTTTGCTAATTCCTCTTGGGTAATGCTTAAAGCCTCAATTAAATCCCTATAAGAAAGGGCTAGTTCAATGGGATTTAAATCCTCTCTTTGTATATTTTCAATGAGGGCGAGTTCTCTTAATTTGCTCTCATCAGTATCTAAAACAACCGCCTTTATGTCGGTGTTTCCAAGCATTTTTGTCGCCCTAAGCCGCCTTTCTCCTGCGATTAAAATGTAAGAATTCGCACTCTTTTTAAGCACGATAATGGGCTGTATGAGTCCGTATTCTTGTATAGACTGGGCAAGTTCGTTCAAGGCTTGTTCGTCAAAATGCTTTCTTGGTTGAAAGGGATTAGTCTCAATAAGAGCAATGTCAATTTGCTCGACTCCATTTAAGTCAAAGCCTAATTCCTTGCTATATGCCTCAGTCGCATCGCCTAAAAGAGCCTCTAATCCTCGTCCTAATGCTTTTCTCTTTGCCATAATTTACCTTAAAATAGAATGAGCCAAATTTTGATAAGCAATAGAACCGGGTGATTTAATGTCATATAAGATGATAGGCTTACCAAAACTTGGGCTTTCAGCAAGTTTTACATTTCGCGGCACGATGATGAAATCATCTTGGTTATCATTGTGCGTGAAAAGCTGTTCTTTGAAATTTTGCTTTAAATCCTCTACCGTGTCGCGTGAGAGATTGTTTTGCACGCTAAACATAGTCGGTAAAAATCCGCGAATTTTAAGCTTGGGATTGATACTTTTTTTGATGATTTTAATGGTATTAAGCACCATAGCCACACCTTCAAGGGCGTAAAATTCACATTGTATGGGGATAATCACACTATCACTTGCCACAAAAGCGTTGATTGTAATGCTTCCAAGTGCTGGTGGGCTGTCAATAATGATGAAATCATACTCATCAAGCACCTGAGCTAATTGCTTTTTGAGTATGGTTTTATGTTCTATGCTGTCGTCTTTTGCGAGTTCTTGTTCTATGCCGACTAAGCCTATGTTTGATGGAGCAAGATGGAGTTTTGGTAATTCGGTTTTAAGTATAATATCTGTAATTTGTCTGCGTCCTGTGAAAATGTGGTAAATATTATACTCGTAGTTGTTTCTATTAAATCCAAGCCCAGTTGTTGCGTTAGCTTGTGGATCAACATCAACTAAAAGCACCTTTTTTTCAGCTACTGCCAAAGAGGCAGCCAAGTTTATCGCCGTTGTCGTCTTACCCACGCCACCTTTTTGGTTGGCAATCGTTATTATCTCACTCATCTTAGACTATATATCCTTTTGTTTTGAAATAAAATCGAACCATCATCACACAGCGAAGCACTATTTAAAGGCACTTCTTTGCCATTATAGTGAAAAGTGTATGTTTTTGATTTTTCAAATTCTACTATATATTTGCTTAAAATATCTTTCCATAAAAATTTTTTTTCAATTTCTTTCAAATATTTTTTTATCAAGTCCTCTAAATTCACGCTTATATCTAAAATTCCAGCTTTAAATGGCGATGAGATGAGATTTAAACCCACGCTAACAACGACAAAATCATCTATTTTAGCACTCATCACCCCGCCGATTTTTTTTTGCTCTAAATACAAGTCATTGGGGTATTTAAGCCACAAATTTGAGCCTTTTGAGGCAAGTAATTCTTTCAAAATAAAGGCAAAATAAATACTCATCGAAGCCATAGGCATATCATCAGCTAAATCCTCGCATTTTAAACAAAATGAAAGGTGCAAATTCCCCTTTGAGCTTTGCCAAGAATTATCCCTACTGCCCACACCATTGCTCTGTTGAAGAGCGTAAAGGGCAAAATTGTTTTTAACTTCGCCTTTTCGCACCTTTTTACACATAAATAAATGCGTAGAGTCTATTTTATCGACACAAATTATCTCCACAACCCAACCTTTTCCCGTTAAGATAAGTCCTAGCATTTAAAATTTTTTTACCACTTTCTTGCAAAGCTTTAATTCTCAATGTCCCCATTTTACAAGCAAGTAAAAAAGCCTCTTTTTCAAGCCCTAAAATCTCACCCGCCTCGCTGTGAGGCTCATTATCTACAAATTCAAGCTCTATGAATTTTAAGCCATTTTCTAAAAACACACCGGGCCAAGGATAAAAGGCTAAAAATTGCTGATAAATCATCTTGGCATTTTCTAAATGAATCAAACCATTTTCCTTGCGAATTTTAACACAAAAACTCGCTTTACTTTCATCTTGTGGTAGGGCTTTAAGCTTGTGAAAATTTTGCAAAGTGCTTATACAAAGCTTCGCGGCTAAGTTACTCATTAGCTCAAAAACTTCATCAGCCTTTTTATCTTTAATGTTTAAACTCTTGCTTTCTAAAATCGCCCCGCCGTCAAGCTTTTCATTCATTAGCATAGTGCAAACTCCGCTGATTTCATCTGCGTTTAAAATGGCACTTTGTATGGGACTTGCCCCGCGGTATTTTGGTAAAAGTGAAGCGTGTAAATTTATGCAAGGAACAAAGTCTAAAAGCTCTTTTGGCAGGATTTTTCCATAAGCACCAACGATGATAAAATTAGGCTTATAGGCTTTGATTTGCTTTAAAATCTCCTCATCTTTTAGGGTTTTTGGCGTGAAAATGGGGGTTTGTGGGATTTTTTCCAAAGCCAAAGCCTTAACTTCGCTCATTTTTAAGCTTTGCTTACGCCCCACAGGCTTGTCAGCTCCCGTAAAAACGGCGACAATGTCAAATTTACAAGCAATAAGTTCGCTTAAAATTCGTGCTGCATAAGAGGGAGTTCCCATAAAAACGAGCTTTGGCATTGATTGTCCTAAAAAATTATGATAAAAATTATATTTAAAAAAAATTAACCACTAAATATTATAATTTCACAATTTTTATCGAAAGGACAAACAATGAAATTTTTAGACAATGCAAAGGTGCTTGAAGCGTTTCGTTTTCGCCACGCTTGTAAGGAGTTTGACGCTAGTAAAAGCGTGAGTGAGGAGGATTTTAAAACCATACTCGAAGCCGCAAGGCTTAGCCCGAGTTCTTTTGGCTTTGAGCCTTGGAATTTTGTCGTTTTAAGGGATAAAGCCATTCGCCAAAAGATTTATAATGTTACTTGGGGCGGACAAGATGCTCTTAATAACGCAAGTGAATTTGTGCTGATTTTAGCAAGGACAAAGGCTGATTTGCACCCAAATAGTGAGTATATCACAATGATGATGAAAGAGGTAAAAGGGCTAGATGATGAGGCTCAAAAGATGAGGCGTGAATTTTTTACGGGCTTTCAAAAGGAACATTTCTGCCTTTATGATGATGAGCAAAAGCTCTTTGACTGGGCTTGCAAACAATGCTACATAGCCCTTGGCAATATGCTCACCACAGCAGCACTTTTAGGCGTTGATTCTTTACCTATTGAGGGTTTTAACAGAAAAAGTGTTAATGAAATCCTTGAAAAAGAGGGTATAATCGACACTAAACATTTTGGCGTAGCCGTTATGGCAGCATTTGGATATAGAAAAGATGCTCCAAAATACGCTTCAACCAGACAAAAATTCGAAAAAATTATCCATTTTGTTTGAATTTAAGGAGCAAAAGTGCAAAATATTTTAATCCTCAACGGAGGAATGGAATATGGCGAAAGCAAGGGAAAATTAAACCTTGCTTTTGTCGAAATTATGCAAGATGAGTTTAAAAAACTTGGCAAAAGTGTGGAAATAACGCACATAGCAAGTGGCTATGAGATTAAAGAGGAAGTGGCTAAATGGCAGAGGGCAGAATGCGTGATTTGGCAGTTTCCGGGCTGGTGGATGAACTATCCTTGGATAGTGAAAAAATACATTGATGAGGTTTTATACGCTGAGGCTGTGGGTGTGCTATTTAATGGCGATGGCAGAAGCAAAAATGATGAGAGTAAGAGATATGGCAGTGGGGGGCTTTGTGCAAGAAAAGCTGTGATGATAAGTTCTACTTGGAATGCTCCAAAATACGCCTTTAATCAAAGCGGCGAATTTTTTGACGCAAGGGGCTTTGATGAAATTTTTACCCACCTTTACAAAATTCACAAATTCATAGGATTTACACGCTTTTTGCCTAGTTTTACGGCTTTTGATGTCATCAAAAATCCAAATTTTAAAGAATGGGAGGAGGATTTAAGAAGGCACATTAGGGAGAATTTTGCTTGAAAAGATTGAGTTTTTAAGGATAAATTTATCCCTTACTTGTTTTATTGCAAGGTTTTATAATTTGGTTTGAGAAAATATTTAAGGAACAAAAATGCAAACAAATATTCTAAAACTCGTATTTGCTCAGTGGCAAGGTGGAGATATTGCCTCTTGGTTTAAGGATTTAAAGCCAAGCGAGGCGGCAAGAGGCTATGTTTTAGGCACTCAAATTCTAGATTTATTGATAAAACAAATCAACCCAAATTTAGACGAAAACACCGCAATTGTGAGTGTGGATTTAGACTACAAAGCAGATGAAAACGACAAGAGAATAAGCCAAGAGGGTATCATAGATAAGGACATTTTAAAGCTTCAAAATGATAATGCTTTAAAGATTTTACAAGATAAAAAAGCTCGTAAAATTCTCGTTTTAGGTGGAGATTGTGCTGTAAGTATTGCTCCTTTTAGCTATTTGGCACAAATTTATAAAGATGAAATCGCACTTGTTTGGATTGATGCACATCCGGATTTGGGCTTTAAGGGCGATGATTTTTATCAAGGCTATCACGCAATGGCATTGAGTGCGATTACGGGCGATGAGGCTTTGCAAAAGGAATTTTCGCTTCCAGCCTTTATAAAGCCTCAAAATTCCTTGCTTGTAGGCTTGTGTAGCGATGAGGCAAAACACTATGATAAAAGACGACAAAGTCTTGGCATAAGGGCTATTTGGGGTGAAAAAATAGCACAAAATGAAAAGAAAGCTTTGAGAGAGATTTTAGATTTTATTAAGCATTCAAAAGCGAAAAAAATCGCCATTCATCTTGATTTAGATGTTTTAAATCCAAACGAACTTTATGCAGCTGTTGGAAATACGGGCATTTTAAGCATTCAAAATATTATCAACATTGTTAAACTACTTGATGAAAACGCCCAGATTGTAGGCTTTACCATAGCCGAGCATTTTCCAAAAACCCAGTTAAAATTAAAAGAATTATTGCAAAATTTAGCTTTTATTAAATAAGATTAAGGACAAAAGATGAAAAAAATAGTGTTTTTGATGAGTATTTTGCTCGTTTTAAGTGTAAAAGCTGATGTTTTTGCCCTTAGCGAATATGATGAAAAATGGCTTGAAAATGGCAGTTTTGAGGGCTATTTGATGAGCGAAAAGCTTGACGGGGTTAGAGCGTTGTGGGACGGCAAAGCATTAAAATCAAGAAGTGGTAAAAAATTCCTCGCCCCTGAGTGCTGGATACAGAATTTACCGCCCTTTGCACTGGACGGGGAGCTTTACATTGGCAGGGGCAAATTTGAGGAGCTGTTAAGCATTGTGAGTAAAAGCAAGTGCGAGGAGTGGCAAAGGGTGGGGTATTTTGTCTTTGATGTGCCAAATGCCACAGGTTCTCTTTTAGAGCGACTTGCTGTTTTAAAGAGGTATTTAAGCACACTCAAAGATACTCTAAAAGACACTCACCCACTTTTCATCATCGCTCAAAGCCCTATAAAAAGCAAAGATGAGCTAGAAAAAACCTTACAAGAGCTTACAAATTCAGGCGGAGAGGGTTTAGTCATTCGCAAAAATAAAGCCGAATATGAGAATTTTCGCACTAAAAACGCCCTCAAACTCAAAGCCTATCAAGACGCTGAATGCCAAGTCATCGCTCATCACGCAG
This sequence comes from uncultured Campylobacter sp., assembly GCA_964607975.1. Classification (GTDB taxonomy): domain Bacteria; phylum Campylobacterota; class Campylobacteria; order Campylobacterales; family Campylobacteraceae; genus Campylobacter_D. Next base: position 30,605 of record CAZSMF010000008.1, read on the forward strand.
GGAAAGGCAAATTTGAAAAAATGCTCGGTTCTCTCACTTGTGAGCAAAATTTAAGCCATTCTCAAAGCATTCGCTTTAAAATAGGCTCTGGTTTTAGCGACAAAGAAAGAAAAAATCCACCACCCATAGGCTCTTTCATCACCTACAAATTCAACGGCTTTACCAAAAATAACCTGCCAAAATTTCCCGTATTTTTGAGACTTTATCAAGCCCAATAAAACAAAATTCAAAAAAGTGCTACAAATTCAAGCTTTTATGTTATCATTATGCAAAAATTTAAAGGCAGATTATGGAATCTTCGCTAGTTGCTCTGGGCGTGCAAACCTTTAAAATCACACTTATGCTCTCCTTGCCTATGCTTTTGGCTGGGCTTTTTGCCGGGCTTATTATCTCCATTTTTCAAGCCACAACGCAAATCAACGAAATGACACTTTCTTTCGTGCCAAAAATCCTACTTGTCGTGGTTGTGTTGATTTTCATTATGCCGTGGATGATGAATATGATGATAGATTTTACCACGGGCTTATTTAATCAAATCCCCTCGCTGATACGATGATAATTGATTTTGCTCGTTATAGCAGCGTTCGCATTGGTGGGACTTTTGAAGTTGAGGTGCTTCGTGAAAAATGCGAATTTAAAGGCTTTATCGTTGGCGGAGCGAATAATTTACTCATCAGCCCCAATCCTAAAAATTTAGGCATTTTGGGCGAGGAATTTGATTTTATTAAAATTTTAGAACAAAATAAAGATTTTATGATACTTCACATAGGCTGTGCGACTAAATCATCAAGCATTCATCGTTTTTGCAAGGAAAAAAATCTTGCTGGTTTTGAATTTTTGCGTAAAATTCCCGGACTTTTAGGCGGCATTTTAAAGATGAACGCTGGGCTTAAAGATGAGTGTATAAGTAATAATTTATTAAGCATAGCTTTGGCTCAAAAAGAGCTTTTAAAAGAACAAATTCCTTTTGCTTACCGCTTTTGCGGCATTGATGAGCTGATGTTTAGTGCGAAATTTAAGGCTCATTTTGGCTTTAATCATCAAAAAGATGAGCTTTTAAAACAGGCAAGAAATAACCAACCAAGCGGGGCGAGTTTTGGCTCTATCTTTAAAAATCCCAAGGGCGATTTTGCCGCAAGGCTCATTGAAGCTGTGGGACTTAAAGGCTTTGTAAAGGGTGAAGCGATGATAAGCGATAAACACGCCAATTTTCTCATCAACAAAAAAAACGCCTCCTTTGATGATGCGATTTTTCTCATCGAACTTGCGGAAAAAAGGGTGTTTGAGGAATTTGGCGTAAGATTAGAACGCGAAGTTGTGGTGATTTAGTCTAAATTTTGGGCTATTTTAGCGAAGTATTTTTTAAGCTCTATGCCCGTTTTTTCGGCGGCGAAGTTGTATTTTTCGCTCATATCTTTTGTTTTGGGAAGTTTAAATGAAAATTCAATGGGCTTACTTTCTACGAGCGTTTTATCTTTGAGCCTGATAAGCTTGTAATGCAGCTTGATGAAAATAAGCTCTTTGCGGAAAAACCAAATCTTTGACTCTTGCAAATAGCTCTCATCAAAGGCGATGAAAAGCATATAATCAGGCGATTTAAGATACATTCTATCAAAGCTTGTTTCATAATCTAAAAGCGTAGAAACGATGAAATGGCTGTATTTGTTTTGCGAGTCTAAAAGGGAAAAATTTTGCACGCTTTCATAAAGGCTGTTGTTTTGGTAGTTAAGCAGTTGCACGCTTTTGTCAGAATTAGCCAAATCAATGAATTTTTCAAAAATTTTCCCCACAAATTCATCACCATTAACGCTTAAATTTTTAAATTCTAAATGCAGATTTTTATTATAGCCCACAAGCAAGGCAAAGTCTTTGTTCGTGTCCTCATACTGCAAGTAAATATTATTTTTAGCGATTTCTTTAAAGCTATTAAACACAGGCTCTTTGGGCTGAAATATGTCCGTTTGATTTAAATCAATCAGCTCAAAAGGCTCTGGTGTGGTGATTTTAATGACTATTTTATTTGCAAATTCTTGCTCATCAACCTCCTCAGAGGCAAAACAAAGCGCAAAAAAAGCAAGTAAAAAGGCGATGATTTTCATTTTTCCCCCAAAAAATGTCTATTTTACACAAAAAAGGTAATTAAAAAATTATCTCGTTTGCAAATTCCTCTTGTGCGAGTGCTAAAAATGGCGGAGCAAGAAAGCTTTTTTCGTTATATGAGATAGCTTTTTTGTTAAAATCTCCCATAAAACCGCCATTTTGTTGCAGTAAAAAGTCCCCAGCAGCGATGTCCCAAGAGTGTAAATTTTCAAAACGATGATACACCCCAGCCCTGCCTTCAAGCAAGGCTGTAAATTTCAAAGCGGAGCTGATTTGCAAGGCTTTTAGCTTGTTTTTTTCCAAAAATGCTTTATTTTGTGCGTTGGAGTGATGAACGCTTGTTAGGGCAATGTTTTTGTGGGCTTGAAAGCATTTTTCATCTTTGATTAAAAGCTCATCGTTTTTATACACCTTGCTTTGAGCGTGAGCGTAAAAGCTCTCATCGTTACTTGGCTGAGTGATGACGCTTAAAATGGGGCGTTTGCCAAAGATGAGGGCGATAAGTATGCAGTATTCTTCACTTTGCTTTAAAAAGCCTTTCGTGCCATCAAGCGGGTCGATGAGCCAAAAGCAAGATAAATGCTTTCTTTGTTCGAAAGGCAGGGGCTTTTCCTCAGAGCATACGGCTATATCGCTTTTTGAAAGCTCATCACAAAGTATTTCATTTGAGAGCAAGTCAGCCGAGCTTAAAGGTGTGCCGTCTTTTTTGTGCCAAATTTTAAGGCTGTTTTTTTCGTTTAAAATCGCCTTTGAAGCCTTTTTACTCGCATTTAGGGCAAGTTGTAAAAGTTTGTCTAAATTCAAAACACCCTCCTTTAAAAGTCAAATTATAGCATTTTGCGGTTTAAATTTAAGTCAAATGGCTTTTATCTTTAAATCAAAAAAATTTTTAAATTTTTTGTCAATTTAGGGTAATTTTTAAGTTTCCTTTAAGGGGGGGGGGCATTATAATAATAAGTAAAAAATTTTTTATAAAAAATTCTTATTTTAAGGAAAATTGATGATAAGTGATGAATGTTCTTTTGAGGATTATGAGGAGTTTTTTAAGGCTTATGATGAATTTGATAAAAAAGAAGAGGAGAGAAAAAAGAGGAGTAATGATTATAATCCCCTCCTTGTCATTCGCAGTATGAGCGATGAAGTGGGGCTTCATTCTCGTTTTTTGCATTCTGTTCTTGATACTGGCGGTTTGCACTATCAAAAGGGCTTGTTTTTAAGGCTTTTTTTGAAGTGTTTGGGTTTAGAGGATTTTTTTAAAGATACAAATTTAGTAAGGGTGCAAAGAGAATACAAAAATATAGACTTGTATTTAAATGATGGCATAAATCATCTCATCATAGAAAATAAAATCTATGCAGGTGATGGGAAAGAACAAATCAGCACTTATATAAACAAGATTAAAGAAGAGGGCGTGGAGTATGAAAATATCGCTGTGGTGTATTTGAGTTTAGAGGTTAAAGAGGAGGAGGATTTAAAATATAGCTTGGGTAAGTGGAAAATAGTAGATAAAGAAGGAAATCAAAAAACACTTGAACGGCTTAATGAAAAAGGCGAAAGGGAAGGAATTTATTCTTTTAAAAACGCTACTTATAAAGAGGAGATTTTAAAATGGATAGAAAAATGTCAAAAAGAATGCAAAAATATCAGCAATCTTTATATGAGCTTTGAATTTTATAAAGAATGCGTGAAAATCTTAATAGAGGGGGAAAAAATGGGTATAAAGCAATTTTTGGAGGAAAATAAGGACAAGCGAGAAAAATTCATCAAAATAGTTGCTAAAATTCAAAAACAGCGTGCGGAGGAATTGAGCGTTGAAATGTTTAGGCAAGAGTGTGCCGAAAAATATAAATCGCAAGGTTATGAGCTATTAGAAGAAAAAGAATATCAGCCCATAGGCAGTAAAATATGGGAGAAGCGTATCATTTGCCATAAAAATCACAGTAAGAGTGAGAGTGAGCAAACATTTAAATATGTGCTGACACTTGAAAGAACAAGTTTTAATCGTTCTATCGGTTTTCGTCTATACGATGAAGGATGGAAAAAAGATGGTAAAGATGAAATAGTTAAAAAATTGAAAAAAATCATCGAAAAAAGCCCAAATATTGAAAATATTAAAATCAATCAATGGGGCTGGTGGTTAGCTAATGAAAAAGGCGAAACGGATTTGGTGGATTTAAGTAATGAAAGCTTAGAAGAGTATTTTGAAAAGCGTTATAAAAAGGTGGAGTTATTAAACGACTTTTTAAAAACTAACCCCGACATCCAAAAACTTGCCAAGGAATTAGAACAAAACAATTCAACACAAGGAAGTGAGAGCTAAAAAAGTGTTTCAAATGCGTTGCGTGAAAGCAGTAAATTTTACATTAAAGGGGAAAATATGTTTTTCTGTGCGAAAAGTTTTCATCAGGATTTAAATGCTTGGAAAGTGCAATGTGAGCATAATAAAGAAATGTTTTTAGGCTCACCCTTACAAAACAATCCACCAAAATGGTTTGTGCTAAAACAAGAAAACAATGTATAGTCCTAAAAATAAAGAGGAATTACAAAGGCTCGTTGATGATTTAAGTATCAATTTAGGCGAGATTGATACGAGTAAAATCACCGATATGAGTGAGCTTTTTTGCTATGAAGAAAAACAATGGAATAAAAAGAAAAAACAATGGATAAGGCATTATCGTTTCAGCAAAAGAAAGGATTTTAGCGGCATAGAAACTTGGGACACAAGCAAGGTAACAAATATGTGCTGTATGTTTGCTGGGGCTAAAAATTTCAATCAAAACATAAGCTCTTGGGACACTTCAAAGGTAAAAAATATGAAGGCAATGTTTTGCGGAGCTTTAAATTTCAATCAGCCACTAGATAAGTGGGACACCTCAAAGGTAACAAGTATGTTTGCTATGTTTACTTATGCTACGAATTTTAATCAGCCCTTAAATTCTTGGGACACTTCTAAGGTAAAAGATATGAGCTGTATGTTTTTTGGGGCTAAAAAATTTAACCAGCCCTTAAATGAGTGGAATGTAAGCAGGGTTTGTGATATGAACTTTATGTTTAAGAGGGCAAAAAATTTTAATCAAAATATCAATTCTTGGGATACAAGCAAGGTAAAAGATATGGAAAAAATGTTTGAGGGAGCTACAAACTTTAATCAGCCCTTGAATGCGTGGAATGTAAGCAAGGTAAGAAATATGGAATGTATGTTTTACAGAGCTTTGAATTTCAATCAGCCACTAGATAAGTGGGATACTCGTAAGGTTGTGAATTTCTTTCAAATGTTTAAGGGGGCTACAAATTTCAAGCAAGATATTAACTCGTGGAATGTAGATATATATAAAGATTATGGTTTAGTAAATGTGTTTTCTATGTTTAAAAATTCACCCCTTGAATACAACCCGCCAAAATGGTTTAAATACAATCCCGCAGACAAAGAGGAATTGCAAAATCTTGTTGATGATTTAAGAATGAATTTAGGCTCAATCAGCACACATAACATTACTGATATGAGCTATCTTTTTGCGAGTAGGGAAAAATGGGTTTTAGACAAAAAGACAAAAAAGAAAGTGCTGGTATGTCCTTTAAGGCGAGAGAATTTTAGCGGTATAGAAACTTGGGATACTTCTAATGTAACTAATATGCAGGGTATGTTTTGTGAGGCAAAAAATTTTAACCACAATATCAACTCGTGGAATGTGAGCAGGGTTTGTGATATGCAAGAAATGTTTCGCGGGGCTAGTAATTTTAATCAACCACTAGATAATTGGGACACTTCAAGCGTTATCAATATGAAAGCTATGTTTTTTGGGGCTGAAAAATTTAATCAGCCTTTGAATTCGTGGAATGTAAGCAGGGTTTGTGATATGCACTTAATGTTTGCCAAAGCAAAATCATTTGAGCAAAATTTAGACTCTTGGAACATTGCAAGTATGAAAAATGCGACAAAGAGTATATTTAGGCAGACTTTGCTTTATGAAAAAGTGCCAAAATGGTGCAAAAAACAAGAAAATCAGCATAAATACTTCCCGCAAAGCAAAGAGGAGCTTGAAAAGCTTGTTGATAATTTAAAGGTGAATTTAGGCGAGATTGATACAAGTAAAATCACCGATATGAGTGAGCTTTTTGGCGTGAGAATGCGAAAAATATGGGATAAAAAAGCAAAAAAACGAGTGAAAAAATTTTGCGAGACACGAAGAAAGGATTTTAGCGGTATAGAAACTTGGGATACAAGCAAGGTAAGTGATATGAGCTGTATGTTTGAAAAAGCTACACATTTTAATCAGCCTCTAAATCGCTGGGATACTTCAAGCGTGATAGATATGCGTTGTATGTTTGCTAATGCTGAAAAATTTAATCAACCTTTGAATTCTTGGAATGTAAGCAAGGTAGAGGATATGTCTGCTATGTTTTTTGCGGCGGTTTGCTTTAACCAGCCCTTAAATTTTTGGGATACTTCTAGGGTAAAGTATATGAACTTTATGTTTGCTAATGCTGAAAAATTTAATCAGCCCTTAAACTCGTGGAATGTAAGCAAGGTAGAGGATATGAGCTTTATGTTTTACAGGGCTTTTGAGTTTAATCAAGCCTTAAATCAATGGGACACTTCAAATGTCGAAAATATGGAGTCTATGTTTTTTGGGGCTATACATTTTAGCAGGTTGTTGCATTTGTGGAATGTAAGCAAGGTAAAGAATATGAAAGAAATGTTTAAATATACAATGAATTTTAACTGCGATATAAGTTCTTGGGACACTTCAAATGTGAGCAATATGCAGGGTATGTTTGAGAATGCTTGGTTTAATAAGCCTTTAAATTCGTGGGATACTTCAAAGGTAACAACGATGAAAGCTATGTTTCGTGGAGCAATACACTTTAACCAGCCTATAAATTCTTGGAGTGTGCGTAATGTAGAGGATATGAGCGAAATGTTTATGGATACAAAGAGCTTTAATCAACCCTTAAATGAATGGAGGCTTTCAAAAATCACAAAAATGTCGTCTATGTTTCATAACGCTCGTTCTTTTAACCAGCCTTTGAATTTGTGGAATGTGAGTAAGGTTGAGAGTATGGATTATATGTTTTATAATGCTTCTTCGTTTAATCAGCCCTTGAATTTATGGGATACTTCAAATGTCAAAAATATGGAAGCTATGTTTTGCAAAGCCAAACAATTTAAGCAAGACATCAGCTCTTGGGACATTTCAAAGGTAAAGGAAATGAGTCGTATTTTTGAGGGAGCTGATGCTTTTGAGCCTTTGTATAAAAATGGTTTGCCACTGATTTGGACTTTTTAATGCCATTGCGAGCAAGCCCACAATGGCATTAAAACTAGCTTTGTGGCGTATTACCAATGTAAAGCTGACGAGGACGCATTATCTTAATGCTTTCTTGCTCTTTTAGCTCTATCCATTGTGAAATCCAACCAGCCGTCCTGCCGATGACAAAAAGCACGGCAAACATTTCATTTGGTATGCCGAGTGCTTTGAGGATTAAGCCGCTGTGAAAATCCACATTAGGATACAAATTCCTTTGCACGAAATAATCATCATTTAAAGCAATCTCCTCAATGCGAGAAGCCACCTTTATCAAATTCGTATCTATGCCTATGGCATCGATGAGCTGATCTCTTAACTTTTTAAGCACCTTTGCACGAGGGTCAAAGTTTTTATAAACCCTGTGTCCAAAGCCCATTAAACGAAATGGGTCGTTTTTATCCTTTGCTTTTTTGATAAATTCATCAACCCTATCAGGTGTGCCGATGAGTTCGAGCATTCTTATCACGCCCTCATTTGCTCCTCCGTGTGCGTGTCCCCACAAAGCTCCTATACCAGCACTGATACAAGCATAAGGGTGAGCGTGAGTTGAGCCAACGGCACGAACCGTTGAGGTTGAAGCGTTTTGCTCGTGGTCTATATGCAGCATAAACACCGTATCAAGTGCCTTAACCTCTATATCTTGAAGCTCTACATGATCATAAGGATAAGTGCGAAGCATATATAAGAAATTCTCCGTAAATCCTCTGTCTAAATTTGGATACGCCATAGGAAAGCCGTTTTTGTAGCGATATGCCGTAGCGGCTATGGTTGGCATTTTAGCCACTATACGAGCTGCCATTTCCATATATTCTTCTTTTATATCCATATTTAAATGGTCTGGATAAAAGGCTGAAAGTGAGGATACCGCTGCTTGCATTATCGCCATAGGATGAGCGTTATCTGGGAAAGCATCAAAGATTTTGTGCATACCCTCGTGTATGAAAGAACGCTTTTTAAGCTCGTAGCGAAAAGCCTCGAAACGCTCTTTGCTTGGCAATTCTTTATATAAAAGCAAATGCACCACATCTAAAAAGCGTTTGTTTTCAGCTAACCATTCGATAGGATAGCCCCTGTGTAGCAAAATGCCCTTTTCGCCGTCTATATAAGTGATGTCTGATTGACAACTAGCCGTTGAAGTTAGCCCCTCATCGTAAGAAAACATACCTGTTTGCTTGTAAAGGCTTGAAATATCAACCACGCTTGGTCCTATCGTGCCATCAAGTATTGGAAAATCGTAACTTTTACCATTTCGGTTGTCGGTAAGTGTAACAGAATTTTGTGCCATTTTTAACCCCTTTTGTGATTTTTTAAGTATATTTTAACCAAAAATATTTTAAATTTGAGTAATTTTATCATTTTTAAGCATTTTTTGAGTATAAAAGTAACGAATTTTTTATTTTTTCAAGTGGGCGATGAATTTGATTGCACTCATCACAAGCACCGCTTCAAGCAAAGCCGTTAAAATGAGTGCTGAATACAACTGATGAGTGATGAGACTTGCCTCATAAGAAAGCGTGGCTGTGGCGATGAGTAAGGTTAGGGGCATAGAATGGCTTAAAGCAAAGAGCAAGGTATTTTTAAGCCCAAATTTTTTGACAAAAACCCCAGCACAACAAAATCTAAGCACTAGCATAGCCGCAAAAACAAAGAAAGCATCTTTAAGCACGGCTAAATTCAAAAGCAAATTCAAATCAAAAGTCGAGCCTATGTAAAGGAAAAAAATGGGAATTAAAAAACCAAAGCCAAAGCCTGAAAGCTTGTGTTCTAAATCTTTTTTGTGGTTAAAAAAGGTAGAGATGAAAGAACCAGCGATAAACGCCCCAAGTGCGATTTCAAGGCGGGAGAAAATCATCGCACAAATAATGAGTATGAAAATGCCAACGCAAAAGCGAATGTCCTTTTCGTCCTTGTCCTGCCACGGCATAATGATAGTCCTTAAATTTGGATACCACACAAACATTGCCCTTAATGCCCTAAAACCAAACCAGCACAAAATCAAAAAGACAAAAAGATAGGCAAGGCTTTTGCCCACTTCAAAGACATTATTGCTGTTAAAAAACGCTCCAACAATGGTAAGCAAGATGATAGAAACCACCTCAGCAAAAATAGCCACGAGCATTGCACTATTAAGCCATTCGCAGTTTTTGCCAAATTCTTTAAACAAAATCGATAAAAGCCCCACGCTCATCACGGGCAAGATGATGATAAATATGAGAGAAACTCCGTAAAAACTGACGATTAAACTACTTAAAGCATAAAGCAAGGCTATGTAAAGGAGAGTTCGTTTTAAAAAGCCCTTATCAAGCGTTAAAAATACGCGTAAATTCACCTTCATACCCGCTATAAACATAAGATAATAAAAGCCCACCTTGGCTAAAAGCTCAAAATTCGCACTCTCGCCGATGAAGCCAAAGGTGGCGATGAGTGAGCCGAGCATTATTTCTACCGCCTGAGTGGGAAGCCTTAAAAATTGGGCGATATAAGGCGAAAATAACAAGCAACACGCCACAGCAAGTAGAATTTGCAAGTCGATGAAAGATTGAGTGTCAATGATATTTGGCAAGTTGTTTCCTTTAAAAGGGCTTGTTTAAGGCATTTTGTTTAATTAAATATGGCTTCATCAATGTCAAGTCCTTTTTCAAGCAGCTCTTTAACCCTACACGCAACGAGAGCTTCATCATTTCCATTTTTTTCACATTCTTTGGTGAAATAATATTTTGCTTTTTCATCATCTTGCTTAACATTGGATTTACCTACATATTCGCCAAAAAGATAAATTTGAGCCATTCTCGTGCAATTAGTGCCAAATTCGCATTCTTTATCATAATATTTAAGAGCAAGTTCTTGGTTGATTAGTTCTCGTCCCTTTGCTTCATAAAGCTTATCGCCCTCATCGTATAAGAGGGCAAGTTTTCTGCAAACAGCAGCATCTTTTGCCTCCTCGCAACCTGCTTTAAGATAGCTTATTTTAAATTGCATTCCCTCGACAATGTCGTTTTTTCTATACGCACCAACTTCTTGTTCGGCAAGTTTTTCACACGCTTTTGCAGATTTTAACTGCATACAAGCTTTTTGCCCGTATTTTCGTGCAGCGTTAATATCTACATAGCCGTCTTTATTGTAGAAAAAATAAGCTAATTCCTCACAAGCTTTGCTACTACCTAAATCACAAGCCTTATTTGCCACCTTTTGAAAAGGCTTTATAGAGTTTTCATCGCGAGAGATATTTCTAGCTCCAATGTATATTCCATCATAAATGTATATTTCACCAGTGTAAAGTTTAATGAGTGCTTCACAGCTTGAAATTTGAGCCTCATCGCATTCTTTGTTTAATTTTATAGTCAATTCTTTTTCTAAATCACAAGCCTCTTTTACATTATCATTTTTACAGAAAAAGGCTAATGCAGAAAGTAAATAAGGCGTATTTTTATGGGCGTATTTTTCGTTTAACTCGATGATATATTTGCTAATTACTTCATTTTTAAAGGCACAAGCGGGTAAAAACATCTCAAAATCGCATAAAGATTTTAAATTTCTAATAATATCACTCAAATCGCCATTTGAATTAAATCTCAATCTTTCAAGCTCCACACAAGCGTGGAAATTTTTTGCCTTATCACACATTTTTGACAAAGCCGTTTTAGTGTCAAAGTCTGGTGCTTTTGCAGCAAGGGTGCTAATCATTTGACAAGATTTAAAAGCTTTTAATTCGCAAGATTGTAAATGAAAAGTCAAGGCAAGATAGTCGTTTTTAAAGCTTGGTTTCAAAAAGATATTGCCAAGCTTGACACAAGCTTCTTTTATATTAAATTTATTATCAACTTCACACGCTTTTTGATAATAAGCTATCATTTCTTTAAAATCGCCCTTTTTTTCATAAAACTGCCCGAGTTTAAAGCAGGATTGAGAACGAGAATTTAAATCTTGAATGTGGGTGCATTTAAGCTTTAAAGCCTGTAAATCAGCATAGTCTTTTTTAAGTTCAAAAACACTTTGAATAGCGATAACAACAGCTATAAAAATAAATGAGCCTATGATGAGCGAATTTTTCATTTTTTTCCCTTTATACTGAAATTATAGCAAAATTTGCTTTTACACAAAGACATTTTCATCAGTTTTGCTGCTAAAAAATAGCTTAAATTTATTACCACTCGCAAAATCCACTTATGCACTGATTGATAAGCTCTGGCAATGGCAAAA
>CAZSMF010000009.1:0-21285 GCA_964607975.1 uncultured Campylobacter sp.
ATTATCTTAAAGGGCAAACAGCTTGACAGATACGACAAGGCAAAATTTAAAGTCCTTTAATGAAGTATTAGCAAAAAAGCGTTATAATCATACCGCCTGAATGGCTCGATATAAGTGTAAAGGGATCCAACACATTTTTATTTGCTGCGATTGTGTTATCACACCGTGTCTGTGGTTTCGTTTGAGTCTTGCAAAAGGCGAGAAATTGCAGCCTTTAAGGGTAACCTAGCGGTAACTTTGGCTTTTTGGGGTCAAAACGCACTCACGACCATTTGGGTTTTTACAAGGAAATTTCAATGAAAATCTTAATTTTAGGCAGCGGAGCCAGAGAATACTCCATAGCATTAGCTTTAAAGCGTTGCGATAATGAAGCCAAGTTTTTTTTCGCCAATGGCAATGGTGCGACAGAAAAACTTGGCACAAATATCAAATTCACAGACATTAACACGCTTACAACTTTCGCAAAAGATGAAAAAATAGACATTTGCATAGTAGGAAGTGAGGATTTTTTAGCTAATGGCGTAGTCGATAGTTTTCAAAAGGCAAATTTAGCGATATTTGGACCAACAAAGGCTGCCGCACAGCTTGAAAGTTCTAAAATTTTTATGAAAGAATTCTTACAAAGACATCAAATCAAAACAGCTAAATTCTTAAACACCGATGATTTAGACAAAGCAAGTGAATTTATACTCTCATTAAGCTTACCTGTCGTTGTTAAGGCTGATGGACTTTGTGCTGGAAAAGGTGTCATCATCGCTCAAAGCCATCAAGAAGCCATAAACGCCGCAGAGCAAATGCTAAACGGGCAAAGCTTTGGCGAAGCAGGCAAACGCGTGGTGATAGAGGAGTTTTTAGACGGCTTTGAATTAAGCATTTTTGCGGTGTGCGATGGGACGGATTTTGTTTTATTGCCCGCAACGCAAGATCATAAAAAGCTTAAAGACAATGATAAAGGACCAAACACAGGCGGTATGGGAGCTTATGCTCCTAGTGCATTGGCAGATGATGGGCTGCTTGATAAAATCAAAAAAGACATTATCATTCCAACCCTTGCCGGTATGAAAAGCGAGGGCAATGAATTCACAGGAGTGCTGTTTGCTGGGATTATGGTTGTTGATAAAACCCCTTTCGTGCTAGAATTTAATGTCCGCTTTGGAGACCCAGAGTGCGAAGTGCTTATGCCCCTGCTTGAAAACCCACTTGAACTCATACTTGCTTGTGTAGAAAAAAGACTTTCTCAAACTCAAATTCGCATCAAAGACGAATTTGCCGTAGGTGTGGTGTGTGCGAGTGAAAATTATCCTTACAAAGCTTCGCCAAAGGCTGAAATTTTCATCAAAGAAATCCCGCCAAATTCGCATTTATCCTTTGCTGGTGTGAGTTTAGAGCAAAACAAGCTTTATGCTAGTGGCGGTAGAGTGCTTGTGTGCGTGGGGCTTGGCAAGGACATTAAAAGTGCGAAGGAAAATGCTTACAAGCTTTGCGAAAATGTGAATTTTCAAGGCAAGCAATACCGAAGCGACATTGCGTATCAGGCTTTGCGATGAATGAACTTTTAGACAAATTAGACAGGGAAAATCTCAAAATCGCAAGTTTTTACAAAAGAGTGATTGCGTATTTTGTCGATAATTTCATTCTTTCTTTCATCGTTTTTGTCATTTTATACGAGCAAATTTCAGCCATTACCGACCCGCAAGACATTTTTGCTGTGCTTGAAAATTTTTTCGTGGGCTTTGTGCTGCTTCAATTTAGCTACCACTTCATTTTCACCCTTTTATACGGGGCAAGTTTGGGTAAAATGCTTTGCAAAATCGCCATTATCGATGAGCAAAGCTTTGATAAACCAAATTTTTATCAAGCCATTATTAGAGCAGCTGTGAGGCAGTTAAGCGATACAGCCTTTATGCTGGGCTTTGCGTGGGCTTTGGGTAATGATTTAAAAAAAACTTGGCAAGATTATTTAGCAAAAACTTTGGTGATAGAACTTGCGTAAATTTCTTTTTTTACTCATCATTTTTGCCTATTTTGCAGATGCTAGGGAAGTGAATTTTTACTCCTCAAAGGTGCAAAAAGATGGGCAATTAGTCAAAAGCGATGAGGAAGTGCTTATCTTTTCTGATGAGTATTTTATCAACGCTGATAAAGCTGAATATAATCAAACAAATAATGAAGTCGAACTTTTTGGCAATATCAACATTTTACGCGGACAAAATGAGCGTTTCAACTCCTGCTACGCAAGGCTTAATCTTAACACCAACGAGGCTAAATTCAAAGACTTTTTTTTTGCGGATAATGATTTAGAAGTATGGTTTCAAAGCGGGGAAAGCGATTTAAACAGCAGCGTTTTCATCGGCAAGGATTCAGCCGTTTCAAGTTGTGATGTGAATAATCCTGATTGGCAGATTCGCTTTTCTAAGGGTGAATTTAAGCGTTCAAAAAACTATTTGCACCTTTATCACGCTAAATTATATGTCAAAAATGTGCCTGTTTTTTACCTGCCTTATCTTGGTTTTAGCATAGATACTTCAAGGAAAACGGGCTTTTTAGTGCCAGATTTTGAATTCAACCGCGATGATGGCTTTTACTACAACCAGCCCTTTTTTCTCGCCTTGTATGATGAGTGGGATTTAGAATACCGCCAACAAGTGCGTGCAAATCGTGGTGTGGGCGGTTATGCGACTTTTAGATTTATGGATTCGCGCTATTCAAGCGGAATGTTAAATGGTGGGATTTTCAGGGAAAAAAGCTCGTATTTTCAAAAAGAGGGCTTGAAAAATCAAATCCACAAGGGCATTGAGCTTCAATATTTGCGAGATAATCTCTTTAAAAAGCTCTTTGACTTGGGCGAACACACCCAAGAGGGCTTGTGGATAGACGGCACTTACTTAAATGATGTGGATTATTTGAATTTAGAGCAAAGAAATTACAAGGACTTAACCTCTTTAATCACCTCAGAATTTAACTATTTTTTTGCTGATGAGAACAATTATTACTCAACTTATGCGAAATATTATATCGACACCTCAAAGGTTGATAACAAAGACACCCTGCAAGAATACCCATCTTTTCAGTATCACCGCTTTTTAAATGGGGCTTTTAACAACATTTTTCAATATTCTTTTGACGCTCGTTTTAACAGATATTACCGAGACATAGGCATTCACGCTAATACCATAAATTTAAATTTGCCTTTGAGCGTGCATTTTGGGCTTTTTGATGATTTTGTGCATTTTAAATTCACCGAAAAACTCTACGCTTCCTTTGTAAATTATTACAACTACACCGAAAAACACGAGCATTTATACAGAAACGAACACGAATTTTCCCTTTACACAGAGCTTTCAAAGCCTTATAATCACTTTTTTCACACCCTGTATTTGGGGGCAAATTATCTTGTAAAAGGCGAACATAAAGGCTTCATCACGCAAAATTTCTTACCCCTTGATGATGAGAGCGAAAGATTTGCTCTTAAAGCGGTGCAGTATTTTTACAATCAAGACGGAGAAAAAAAGCTCAAACACCGCGTCAATATGAATTACGACTCCAAAGAATTTTATTTTTTAGGGCTTGAAAATTTGGCTCAATACTTCTTTAACGATAATATTTCCATAAGAAACGAAGTAAGTTACTCAAAAAATCAAAAAAGATTTACCAAATCATTAAGCAGCCTTGAAATCATAACGCAAAAATTCAACTTCAATCTTTCCCACGCCTATAAATACGACTTAACCGAAGCCTTAAATCAAGAAAAACTTATGCAAAAGCACAATTTCATCGGCGTAAATGCTGATTACACCTATAACATTAACTATAAATTTGTGGCTGGGGCGTGGTTTGACACGCAAAGGGCGGATTTAAACGCTTGGGAGGTGGGCTATACTTATCAGCGAAAGTGCTGGAACTACTCCTTGCTTTACAAAGAAAGGATAGACCCGCAGCTTACAAGTGCTGGGATAAGGGCAAAAACCAAAAATGGCGTTTATTTTACCTTTAATTTTTATCCTATAGGCGGGGTGCGTTATGATGTGTCCTTACAAGAAAAAACAAATGCCGTTTCTGGCGGCGTTTCTAATGGAATTTAAACGATGAAAGCAAGTATTTTTGAATATCAAAGCCATATGCAAGACATTGAAAGTGAGATTTTAGGCAAGGTTTTAGGCTGTATTGATGATGAGAAATTCGATGAAAACGATGTTAAAAAGGCACTTGATAAAGAAAAGCTTGACATTAAGGACTTAAAGGCTTTGTTAAGCGAAGCGGCTGAGCCTTTTTTGCCTGTTTTAGCCACAAAGGCTCAAAGCCTTACAAGGCAATATTTTGGCGATAATATAGCCCTTTTTACCCCACTTTATTTGAGTAATTTTTGCGAGAGCAAGTGCGTGTATTGTGGCTTTCAAAAGGGCAATGCCATAAAAAGAGCAAAATTAAGCGAAAAAGAAATTCACGCTGAGATGAGCGAGATTGCTAAAACGGGTTTGCAAGAAATTCTACTCTTAACAGGAGAGGGTAGGCAAAATGCTAGTGTGGAGTATATAGCAAGGGCTTGTTCTATCGCAAGGGAGTATTTTAAGGTAGTTGGCGTTGAAGTATATGTGATGAATGTCGATGAATACGCCATTTTGCACGAGGCTGGTTGTGATTTTGTAACCATTTATCAAGAAACCTACAATACCGAAAAATACGCAAAAATTCATAGTTTTGGCGAAAAACGCGTCTTTCCTTACCGCTTTAACGCACAAGAAAGGGCTTTAAAAGGCGGTATGCGTGGGGTTGGCTTTGGAGCTTTGCTTGGCATAGATGATTTTAGAAAAGACGCTTTGGCTACGGCTTTACACGCTGCGTTTTTACAGCAAAAATACCCACACGCTGAGCTTTCACTCTCCGCTCCAAGACTTCGCCCCATTTTAGGAAATCGCCAAATTCGCCCCGGCGATGTTACTGAGGCAAGGCTTTTGCAGGTGCTGTGTGCGTATAGGCTTTTTCTGCCCTTTGCTCAACTTGTAATCTCCACACGAGAAAGGGCTGAATTTAGGGATAATATCATCAATATTAACGCCACTAAAATTTCAGCTGGTGTTTGCGTGGGCGTTGGCGAAAGAGCAGGTGAGAAAAAAGGCGATGAGCAGTTTGAAATTTCAGATTCAAGAAGCGTAAAAGAGGTGCTTGATATGATAAAAACAAGGCAAAAACAAGCCGTGATGGGTGAGAGTTTATATGTGGGATAAAAAAATCATCGCCATTAGCGATAAAAGCTCTTTTAAAGGCGATTTTTTAAAGCAGGTTGAAAGACTAGCAAGGGCGAAAATTGACGCTTTTATTTTGCGTGAAAAAGAATTAAGCGAATATGATTATTATGATTTGGCAAAAGAAGTGCTTGTAATTTGCAAAAAACACAAGCTCGTATGCTTTTTGCACAATTTTGACAAGGTTGCCTTAAAGCTCAATCATCGCTATTTCCACTGCCCTTTGAAAATTCTACGCCAAGAAGCAAGGCTGATTAAGTATTTCCACCTCATCGGCACTTCCATACATTCAAGTGATGAGCTTTTCGAGGCTATGAATTTTGGCTGCAATTACGCCATTTTTGGACATATTTTTCAAACCCTCTCAAAGCCCTTTTTGCCACCAAAGGGCGTGAAAGCACTTGATGAAATTTGCAAACTGAGTAAAATTCCCATTTACGCCGTAGGTGGCATTAGCCAAGATAATATCAATCAGCTTTCAAATATCGGCGTAGCAGGGGTTTGTATGAAAAATGCCCTAATGCAAAAAAGTAAATTAAAAGAATATGTGCAAAATTGTGCGAAAAAACTCAATCAATAAGCTTTTTTTTAGAAAATTTTAGTATAATCACGCGTTATTACAATAAAAACAAAAAGGATTGCAAATGGTTGTAAGAGTTGAAAATCCAAACGACAGAACCGCTTATTTAGAACTCAATCGCGATGACATAGAGCTTTTGCTCGAAGAACTTGTGCTGCATTATGAAAATGTCGATCAATTCATCGATGCTTTTGATTTGCTTGAAGTCAGCTCAAAAGTCGGTGATGACTTGAACGAATAAGCCTTTTTCCTCAAAATTTAAAATTTAAAAAGACAAAAATTTTTAAATTTTAAATTTTTTATCAACTACACTTGAATATTGATAACTTTTATTGAAATTTAAGTTTTATCATACTACACTTTCTGCAAATTTTTATAATAAATTTCATTTTGGAGTTATAAAATGCGTCAAATTTTCTTTGTTTTACTCGCCTTTATGAGCCTTGCTTTCTCGCAAGAAAAGGACCACATTGCTGGGGCAGAACTCATCAAAAGCATTTTAAATGAAAGCGTAGAGCTTTACAAACAAGGCAAGGCTGATGAAGCAAAAATGAAAAGCGATAGTGTTTATTTTCAAAATTTTGAGCTTATGGAGGGCGATATAAGCATAAATTTGGGACGAAAAGCCTATAATATGGAACGCAAATTTAAGAATTTAAGCAAAATGTATAAAGACAAAGAGGACATTAAACGGGTTCAAGCCCTAGTTGATGGGCTTATTTTTGATTTAGACGAGGTAGCTCCTATCATACAAGATGGCTTTCGTTTAGTGGCTGAAAAAACTGATGATGGCAAAAGCGATGAGGAGATTGACGCACTTTACCAGCAAAACCTCCAAAAGCAACAAGATGAGGCAAGTGCTATATTTGCAGCCTTTAACTCAGGCACACTTGCAGAGCAAAGCCCGGTTGATGAAGGTATTGAACTTGATAATACAGCTCAAAATTTAAGCCAAGAAATGACAAATTCAAGCGACACCAAAGAAGCAGACTCAACTTTGCTTGATTTACAAGCTGCCTATGGTATAAATCCAAAATTACAATTTTTAATCGACAATATTTCTTTTAAATTCTCTCTTGCAGCGAGTGAATTTAAAAGAGGTAACAAACAAGAGGCAAAAGATACTTTAAATTCAGCACTTTTTGATGATTATCGTAACACACAAGCCGAAGTTGCCGTCAATCAACACA
Organism: uncultured Campylobacter sp.; assembly: GCA_964607975.1. Classification (GTDB taxonomy): domain Bacteria; phylum Campylobacterota; class Campylobacteria; order Campylobacterales; family Campylobacteraceae; genus Campylobacter_D. The sequence goes on from CAZSMF010000009.1 coordinate 7,014, forward strand.
CAAGCAAGGGCTTAAACGCTCGAATTCAGCGAGGTATTAGAGCGGCTATTGTGAGAATTGATGATGAGAATTTAAGCGAAAGAGACTTGCGAAAAGAGCTTGAAGCCGTTGAAGAGCTTGTCATTGAGGCTTTTACTCAAATTCCTGAGGAGCAAATCGCTAGAATTCAAGTATCTGGCTTTGATGAAAGTATAGATGTCGGCAAGGATTATTCAAAGGTTGCTGATGATATTAAGGCTGCTTTAAATAATATTTTAGATGATTATGAGGGCTTTAATCAAGCTCATATTAACGCCTTGCAAAATGCGTATTTAGACATTTTTGAGGCAAGTGGAATGGAAAGTCGCGTTGGAGCTGTTGATAGCAATATGAAACTTAAAATCGAAAGCCTCTTTTCGCAGGGCGTAGCACTTGTTAAGGCTAATGCTTCAAAAGAAGAATTAAGCACCACTTTTGATGAGTTAAATTCGCTCGTGCAAGGTATGGTGGATAAAATTCAACAATCCACGCCGTATTCGCTTTTCATTTGGGCTTTTGGTATCATCATAAGAGAGGGTTTAGAAGCCCTAATCATAGTCGTAGCCATAGTTTCATACCTCATTCAAAGCGGTAATAAAAACCGCTTAAACATTGCTTATTCTGCACTTTTAACGGGTATTATTTTAAGTTTTGTTACAGCATTTGTGGTATCGTGGATATTTAAGGGCAGTTCAGGGCAAAGCAGAGAGCTTATAGAGGGCTTTTGTATGCTTGCGGCTGTGGCATTGCTCTTTTATGTGGGCTTTTGGCTACTTTCAAATGCAAGAAATAAAAAATGGGCTAATCTTATCAAAACACAAGCCGTGGAGGCTATATCGCAAAATTCAGCCAAAACCCTTTGGTTTACCGTCTTTTTAGCCGTGTATAGAGAGGGGGCTGAAACCGTGCTTTTCTATCAAGCCCTACTTTTTGACGCTAAAACAAGCACGGATTATAGTGCTATTTTTTCTGGACTTGGCGTGGGTATGGTGCTTATTGTCGTGCTTTATTTTCTACTTAAAGCAGGAGCGATTCGCATTCCTGTTAAACAATTTTTTTATATCACTTCATTTATTATCTTTTATATGGTTTTCGTCTTTACAGGCAAGGGCATTGGCGAACTTATCGAGGGCAAACTCATTACACCGACTTTCTTACCTGTTAAATTTGACGCGATTTTGTGGCTTGGAGTATATCCATACTACGAAACTTTAATTCCTCAGCTTATAGTTTTAATCTTGCTCATTACGGGCATTTTTATAACACACAAAATTACTCAAAAAGGAGCAAAATAATGTTAAAGAAAGCATTATTAACAGCAACGGCATCAGTTGTGTTTGCAAGCAGTGCTTTGGCTGCTGAAATGATGGCGGGTGAAGTTGCCATTGGCGAACCAGTCGAAAAGAATGGTATGGAAATAGCTGCGGTTTATCTCGCACCTATTGAAATGGAGCCTCGTGGCATTGATTTAGCCGCTTCAAAAGCAGACATTCACCTAGAAGCAGACATTCACGCTTTAAAAGGCAACAAAAACGGCTTTGGCGAGGGAGATTGGATACCTTATTTAAGGATAGCCTACAAGCTTGTCAATCTTGACACCAAAAAAGTCGTTAAAGAGGGCGTATTTATGCCTATGGTTGCCCAAGATGGTGCTCATTATGGTGCAAATATCGCCATAGAAAAAGCCGGACACAAGGTGGGTAATTATGAAGTTACTTACATTATCCAAAACCCAGAAGCAAACGGCTTTGGACGCCATACAGACAAAGCAACGGGCGTTGGCAAGTGGTTTGAACCATTTAGCATAAGCTATAAATTCAAATACACAGGCACACCTAAATAAGCTTGAATTTCCTAGCCTGAAAAGGTTAGGAAATTTACCTTTCCTTGCGTTTTTTGTGCTAGAATTTTCACAAAATAATTGAGAAAGAGTTTAAATTTGAGTATTTATTTTATTCATTTTTTTAGCGTTTTTTTACCCCTTGTTTTTATAGCTGCTTTAAGCACTGCACAGATTAAAGACATTAAGAGGCTTGTTATTAGCATTTTTGTGGCTTTTTTATTTGGCTATTTTGCCTTTTTCATCGCCTCAAATTCGCTCAAAAACCCAGAACTTTACTTTTTTGCTAATTTCTTAACCCTTGCTTGTTTCATAGTCCTTTTCGCACTTTGCTTTTTTGAAAAAGAATTATTCATCATCAGGCTTGTTTTTATCATCTTTTTAAGCTTTGGCGTGGCGATAAGGTATTTTCACCTCAGCCAAGATTATCCTTTATTTACAAGCTCTTTGCTTGACACTCAGGCGGTGCTTTCGCTCTTTTTCATCTTTTTTGCCTTACTTATTTTAAGCCTCATTTTTGCCTTTTTGCGTTGGCAGTTTAGATTAAGCAAGGTGTTAAACCTCATCTTACTTTTTGTCTTTTTGCTTTGCGAATTTGATAAATTATCAGCAGAACTCTTACACATAGCAATGAGAGAAAATATCATTTCCACCGATGAAAGCGTGCTTTCTTTCGTGGCTAAAAGCCAAGTTGTGGGGGATATGTTAAATTATCTTTATTTATTTTTTATTTTGATTTTAAGTTTTAACTGCCTTAAATTTAGGGCAAAAAATGCAATAAAAAAGCATTTATTTGATATAGAATTTAGAAAAAATGAGGCTAAAAATTTTACTATCAATGCCTATTTTAGCACTAGTTTCATCAGCATTGTAATGGCTTTTTGCATAGGGGCTTATTTTGATTTAATCTCATCAAAACCTATGCAAATTGACGCTGCAAAAGAAATTCTGCCAAATGAAAAGGGGCTTTTTGTCTTTGACATTGAGCTTTTAAGGGATAATAACTTACACCGATTCGCCTTTGTAAGCAATGAAGGTAAAGTCATTCGCTTTTTCTTACTCAACAAAAGAGAGGACAGGGACTCGCCTGTGGCAGTCTTTGATGCTTGTATGCTCTGCGGGGATATGGGCTATGTTAAAAGAGGCGGCGAACTCATCTGCGTAGCGTGTAATGTGCGAATTTTTCTCCTCAGCGTTGGTAAGGAGGGCGGTTGCAACCCCATACCTTTGCCTTACGAATTTGACGGGGAAAAAATCACCATAAAGCTCGAAGATGTCATCGTGGGGACAAATTATTTTACCCAAATTAAAGAAGTAATGGTGCAAGATCTGGTTTCTAAAACGAAAATTTTAAACACAAAGGCTGAATTTTCCTATCTTTACAAGGGGCTGACTTATTATTTTGTCAGCAAAGAAAATTACGAAGCCTTTAAAAATGAGCCTGAAAAATACATTGAAAATAATTTAAGTGCTAAATTTAGAGTGCAAGGCTATGAGGAGGGTTTTAATGCTGTGGGCGTTGATAAAAAATTCGATTTTTAAGAACAAAATTCAAAAATCACTAGCCTTTCTTAGCTGCTTTTTAGCCACTTTGCTTTTGTGTGCTATGCTTAATATCACGCTTGGCATAGGTAATGAAGTCGGTAAGCAGCTTAGAAGCTATGGTTCAAACATTATCATTTTACCCAAAGGCTCAAATTTAGGCATTGAAGTGGGTAATCAAATTTACGAGCCTTTGAAAAACAAGGCTTATTTAGAAGAATCCCAGCTACATAAGATAAAAGAAATCTTTTGGCGAAACAATATCACCGCCTTTGCCCCATTTTTAGACGGCAAGGTAAATATGAATGGCAAGGAGGTGCTGATTGTCGGCACTTATTTTGATAAAAGCATAAAAATAGCCGATGAAGAGGGGTTTAGCACGGGCATACAAAGCTTGTATCCACTCCTACAAGTAAGCGGAGAATGGCTTAAAGATGACAGCCTTGAAGAAGTGATGATAGGCGATGAATTTGCAAGTAAAAATTCCCTTAAAATAGGCGATGAGCTTGATTTAAATGGCAAAAAAGTAAAAATAATAGGCATCTTACACCACGCAGGAAAAAACGCCCATAAAATCATCGCAAGTCTTCATCTCGTTCAAAATTTGCTTGATAAAAAGGGCTTGTTTTCTATGGCGGAGGTTTCAGCACTCACCATACCAGAAGATGATTTATCCCAAAAGGCAAGACGCGATAACAGCTTGTTAAGCTCCCTTGAATACGACACTTGGTATTGCTCTGCTTATGTTGGTTCTATCGCTTTGCAAATTGAAGAGGATTTTAAGGGAGCAAGTGCAAAGGCACAAACTGCCATAAGCGATGCACAAAGTCTCATCATCAATAAAATTCAGTCCCTAATGGCAGGCACAGCAATCATCTGCCTCATCGTAGCAAGTATAGCCATAGCAAGTTTAATGAGCAGTGAAATTCATCGCCGTAAAAAGCAAATCGGGCTTTTAAAGGTTTTAGGAGCTAATACCTTTCAAATTTATGTCATCTTTGCGAGTGAAAATTTGCTCGTAGCCCTTGTAGCCGCACTTTTTGGCTTTGGCTTTGGGGTGGGATTAAGTCAAATCATCGCTTTAAGCATATTTGATTATACTATCGCCACTTCTTTTATCGCCCTACCTCTGTGCCTTGCCTTTGCTGCTTTAACCGTGCTTTTGGGCTGCTTATTTGCCCTTAAAGACATACTCAATCTACTTCCCGTGCAGGTGCTTTATGGCAAATAATTTTTTGACAAGAGAGCTTTTTAAAAGCCTGATTTTTTCGTATCAAAGGGTGTTCATCATCGTTTTGGCTATTTTTATCGCTGCTGTGGTGAGTTCGGCTTTTTTAAATATCTATTTTGACATTGATACAAAGCTTTCAAAGGAGTTAAAAGCCTATGGGGCAAATATGAATGTGCTTCCAGCAAAGGAAAATGAGCTAATTAGCAATGAAGCCTTGCAAAAGCTTAAAAGCAAACTTGGCACAAAGGCTATCACTCCTTATCTTTACGCCTTTTTAAGCGTTGATGGCTCTCAAACCCTCACGCTTGGGACGGATTTTAATGCCTTAAAGCTCACAAAGCCCTTTATACAAATCATCGAGGGCAGTTTTTCTTTAAGTGATTTTGATGAAAAAAGTGCTTTTGTCGGCAAGGATTTAGCCACAAAGCTTATCAGTGCGAACAAGCAAGAAAGCTTTAAAAGCCTCATCGGCAAAGAAATTGAAATTTACGGCTTGACAAATGAAAAAAGCACGCTCATCATCAAGGGCATACTTTCAAGTAACGATGAAATAGATACTTTGTTTTTAGCACCATTAAATATAATCCAAAATTTAAGCCATACTCAGGGCATTCATTACGCAAATGCCCTCATTTACGGCACTTATGAGGAAGTGAGCCAAAAAGCAAACGAGATAAGCGATGATGAGCTTTACGCAAAGCCCATTTCATCAGTATCTTTAAGCGAAGGCTTGGTGCTTGACAAACTCAAAGCCTTAATGTTTCTCATCGTCCTTGTCGTGCTTATCATCGCCTCAACCAGCGTAAATACCACTTTAAGCTCCATTATCTTTTCACGCAGAAAGGAAATTGCCTTGCATTTAGCACTTGGAGCAAGAAAAAAGGACATTATAAAGCTCTTTGGTTTAGAATGCTTCATTTTAGCCCTTTTTGCCTCCTTGCTTGGAGCGCTTTTTGGCTATGTTGTGGCAAATATTTTTGGCTATATTATTTTTAATTCGGGCATTGATTTTCGCTTTATCGGAGCATTTTTAGCAGTGATTATCTCACTTGCTTTTGCCTTTTTGGCTAGTTTATTGCCTATAAAAAAGGCTTTACAAATCAATGTATGCGAAAATTTGAAAGGTGAATAATGAAAGAGCTTATCAGTATTAAGCATTTAAGCAAGAATTTTGGCGAAGTCAAAGCCTTGCAAAATATCAATTTAAGCGTCAGCAAGGGGCAGTGGCTTGCCATAATGGGACCAAGTGGGAGCGGTAAATCCACGCTTTTAAACATACTTTCTTTAATGGACGAGCAAAGTAGTGGGGAGTATTTGCTTGATGGCGTGAATGTTAATTTATTAAGTGAGGAGGATAAGATTAAAATCAGACGCGAAAAAATCGGGCTGATTTTCCAGCAATTTCATCTTATCCCCTATCTTAACGCCCTTGAAAATGTAATGCTTGCCCAGTATTATCATTCTAGCATTGATGAAGAAGATGCCAAAGCCGTGCTTGAAAAGGTAGGACTAGCCCACCGCCTTAAACACCTGCCAAATGAATTAAGCGGTGGCGAACAGCAAAGACTTTGTATAGCAAGGGCTTTGATAAACAATCCCGAGCTTTTACTCGCCGATGAACCCACAGGAAATTTGGACGAAGCAAACGAAAAAATCGTCCTTAAACTCCTACGCCAACTCAAAAACGAGGGCAAAACGATAATACTAATCACACACAATGAAATTCTAGGCAAAGAGGCTGATAAAATGCTTATTTTAAAACACGGAGTGGCTCAAAATGCTTAAAAAATTCACCCTTTCAACCCTCATAAGCCTTTTTTTAGTGGCTTGTTTTTCGCAAAGTGGCGGGGAAGTTGGCAAAAAAGCCCCGCAAATTTCGGCTAAAAATTTAGCTGGGGAAAAATTGAGTTTTGATGAAAGCAAAGTCGTGGTTTTGGTGTTTTTTGAAAAGGGCTGTGCCTTTTGCATAAAGGAACTTCCTTTGTTAGATGATTTTGTATCAAATCAAAAGGACAAAATTCAAGCCATTGCCATAAATTCAGTCGATGAAATGCCTAGCATTCAAGTTGTCAAAGAGCAATACTCACTTTACAACATTACACTCGCAAAAGATGATTTGGATATTTCTTGGCAAAGATACAGCATTTTTGCCCTGCCTACGACTATCATCATTAAAAATGGCATTGTCGTAGAAAGAATCACGGGGGATAAAGGGTGGGAAAATCTACACTCAAAGCTTGTATCCTTGCTTTAAGTCTTTGTTTTTCGGGCTGTTTTGACAATGCTTTTGATGCCTTACACAGCGATAAAGACTATAAATTCAGCTTTAATGGCGTGAAAAAAGAACTGCATTTTGGCTCAAACAAAGCCTACGCCCTTGCCTTTTTCACCAAAGATTGTGGGGTATGTAAGGAGCAGATTGAAATTTTAAATACCCTCAATGACTTTGAATTTTTAGTGGTTTTAGGCGATGCAAAAGATAAAAACGAGGCTTTGATTTGGGCGGAAAATAAAAAGCTCACCTTGCCACTTTTTTACGAAAAAAGGGCAAGTGAGTTTTTAGCTCGTGGCGTGGGTGGGATTTATGGCGTGCCTGTGATAGTATTTTTTGACAAAAAGGGCATTTTAAACGCCAAATTCACAGGCTTAACCCCGCAAAGCGTGTTGAATGCTAAAATTGTAAGCCTAAAATAAGGCTTAAAATTTCATTTTGCAATTTGCAAAATGTGAATATAAGCTGAAATCATCTGGCTTTCAAAAGAAAATATAAAAAAAATATTATTTGTTTTATGCTAAAATGCCCTTAAATACGAAAGGCAAACAATGAGACGAGATGAATTTTTATGCGATGATATGGCTTTTATAAACTCTATACTTCATCAAATCCCCTTTGCAACGCTCATCATACCAGATACACCCTTTGCTTATGCTGTGCCTTTGAGCTTTTGCTATGATAAAAATTACGCAGATAAAGGAGCTATTTACTTTCACGGGGCAAAAAGTGGGCGAAAAAAGAGAAATTCTAGGCAAACTCGTGCAAAAATACGAGCCTGAAAATGCGGAATTTTCTATGCAAAAAGGGCAGTTTAAGGGTAGTGAAAATGGGGTTTTTGTAGGACTTATTAAGGTGCAAAATTTAAACGCAAAGGCTAAATTTGGACAAAATTTAAACTTAAAAGCTTTTGAAATGATAATGAGTGATTTAAAAAAGCAAAACACAGCACAAGATAAAGAAACCTTAAAGCTTATGGAGTATTTTAGACTAAAATAGAGTGAATTTTGGAACATTTTTTGCTTAAATAAAAGCAAGTCTTTCAAAGGAGAAGCGATGAAAAAGGGCAATCTTTGTCGTTTAGGAAAAAGAGAAAGCTTTGAAAAAGTCGCCAATATCAAAGTAACTAAAAACGCACAAGTATATAAAACAGGCACTATCGTTTATAGTAAAACAACAACGAGATAAACTCGGTAAATAACATAATGAATATAGAACAAGAACTACTTTTAAAGTGGAATAAATTCTCTGATGAATTGCTTGGGCTTTATGGGATTAAAAGAGATAGTTTTGAAAGTGAGGAAAGTTTTGCCAATGTTTTACGGCAGACCTTTTTTTATCCCCGCCCTTGCATTGGGTTTGGACATATAGCCCTTGATAAATATTCTTATCAAGGTATGGATTACTTACCTGATGAGCTGAAAGAGCCTTTTATAAAGGCTGTAAATGAAGGTTATGAGGGTAAGGAGGATTTAAAGCTGGGTCCTTATGGTTTGAATTTTTTAAATGGGTTCATCACTCTTTCGTATGTAAGTTATAACAATAAGGGCAGAGAGCCTGAAAATTTCCAAAACTACACCTTTAACGAGCAGTTTAAATATTGGAAAGACTACTACAACACCAAAGTGCCTTTAAACGCCAAAGAACAAGAGGAATTTGATTTAGCTTGTAAGGTGTATGAAAATTTTTTAAATTCTATTGGCGATGCAGCAAATAAAGCCATATTAAGAGATAACGATAAAAGCACACTTTATCCACCAAATAACACAGCAAGTTTTCAAATTCAAATCACCATTCAAACAAGCTATCAATTTACCTTACAAATGAGGGCAACGACAAACAAAGATGAACTTTTGCTCGAACTCTTAAAAGAAAAAGAACAAATCACAACTTAAATTCAGCTTTTTTGTGTAAAATTACATTTTATCAAAATTCAAGGATTTTAATTGACTCGCACTTTGGCTGAGTGGAGCGAACAAGAGCTATTGCTCGTGGCTTTGCCCCACGAAAATACTGATTGGAAGCCGTATTTAGATGAGATTGTTAAGGCTTATGAGGACTTTGTCCGTGCGGTAAGTGCCTTTCAAAAAGTCTTACTCATCGCTCCAAATGAGCGAATTTTTGAGCAAAAATTTGCCAAATTTAGCAATGTTAGCTTTTTCAAATGCCCTACAAATGACACTTGGATAAGAGATTACGGGGGCATTGATATAAGCGAGAATGAAAGGCTTGTTACTTTGAATTTTTCTTTCAATGCTTGGGGCAATAAATTTCAAAGCGAGCTTGATAATGAGGTTAATTCTAGGCTTTTTAGCGAGTATTTTCACAGCGAACTTAAAAATGTAAATCTTATTTTAGAGGGCGGGAGTGTTGAATTTAACGGCAAAGGCGTAATGCTTACGACAAAAAAATGCCTACTTAATGCCAATCGCAACGCTCATTTAAGCCAAGATGAGCTAGAAAAAAAGCTCAAAAGCATTTTTGGACTTGAAAAAATCATTTGGCTTGAAAATGGCTTCATTAAAGGCGATGATACAGACTCACACATTGACATTTTAGCAAGGTTTATCGATGAAAATACCATAGCTCATTGTATTTGCGAGGATAAAAACGATGAGCATTTTGCCCCTTTAAATTTGATGAAAAAAGAGCTTTTGCAAACGGGATTTAAGCTTATAGAACTGCCCCTGCCAAAGCCTAAATTTTATGAAAATAAAAGACTTGGGGCAAGTTATGCGAATTTTGTTTTTGTTAATAATGCCCTCATCGTGCCAATTTATGATGATAAAAACGATGAAAGGGTATGTGAAATTCTAGCCAAAGCCCTACCCCAACGACAAATAATCCCCGTTCGTGCTGAAATCTTTTTAAGACAAAACGGCTCTTTGCACTGCTCCTGTCAAAACCGCTTCAAAGGCAGAAGATGAATCCACAAAAAGCCACGCTCATCGCTAGTTTATGTGCCTTTGCCCTTGCCGTGCTTAAATTCATCGCAGGACTTGCAAGTGCAAGTGTGGCGGTGCTTTCATCGGCTCTTGATTCTTTGATGGATTGTATTATTTCTGTTTTGAATTTCTTTGCACTGAAAAAATCGGCAAGTAAAAGCAATGCTCGTTATAATTTTGGCTTTGATAAAATAGAAGCGTTAATGGGCTTACTCGAAGCCCTTTTCATCACGGCTGGGGCTTGTTTTATCCTTTATGAAAGTGTGGATAAAATTTATCACAATGAAGGCGTTAGTGATTTGAATTTAAGCCTTGCGGTAATGCTTTTTGCGATGATTTGCACCTTTTTGCTGACGCTTTTTTTAAGCTTTGTCGCTAAAAAAAGCAAATCCCTCATCGTAGAGGCTGATAGTTTGCATTATAAAAGCGATTTTTTGGCTAATCTTGCCGCAGTTTTAGCCTTGGTGCTGATTTATTGGACAAATTGGCATTTTATAGACGCTCTTTTTGGCATTATCATTAGCTTTTATATCGCCTTTTCTGGCTTTAAAATCGCTAAAAAAAGCATTGAAATGCTTATGGATAAAGCCCTTGATGAAAAAATCATCACTCGCATCAAACAGCTCATTAACGAAAATAAAGAAGTCATTAGCTTTCACGAGCTTAAATCAAGAGTAAGCCCAAATACCAACTATATCAGCGTTCATTTGGTGTTTTGTCCGCTCATTTCTTTGATACAAGCCCATAAAATCAGCGATGAGATTGAGGATAAAATCAAAAATGAATTCAAAAACGAACAATTCAACATTCAAATTCACCTTGACCCCTACGATGACTCCATTACAAAGGATACACAATGAAAATAGCCCTCATACAACAAGCTTTTGAAAAAGATAAAGCCACCACACGAGCTAAAACTTGTCGTTTCATCAAAGAAGCCGCAAAGGGCGGTGCGAAGCTTGTCTGCCTTAATGAATTGCATCAAAGTGCGTATTTTTGTCAAAGCGAAAATGTAGCCTTTTTTGACTTGGCTAATGAGTATGAAAAAGATATTGAATTTTGGGCAAATGTCGCCAAAGAAAATGCCGTTGTGCTGCTTTGTTCTCTTTTTGAAAAAAGAAGTGCTGGGCTTTATCATAATAGTGCTGTGGTGTTTGAAAAAAACGGCTCAATAGCTGGTAAATACCGCAAAATGCACATACCTGATGATCCAAATTTTTACGAGAAATTTTATTTTACGCCGGGGGATTTGGGCTTTGAGCCTATACAAACAAGTATTGGAAAGCTTGGTGTTTTGGTGTGCTGGGACCAGTGGTTTCCAGAAGCAGCAAGGATAATGGCTTTAAAAAACGCTCAAATACTCATCTACCCCACAGCCATAGGGCATTTTGACACGGACAGGGCAGATGAAAAGCAAAGACAGCTTGAAGCTTGGGTAGCCGTGCAAAGAGGACACGCCATAGCGAACGGCTTACCCGTCCTTGCTATCAATCGCGTAGGCTTTGAAAAGGGCGAAAACGGCACGGGCATAAGATTTTGGGGAAATTCCTTTGCCTTTTCGGCTATGGGCGAGGAGCTTTTGCGTGCAAATTCCACTGATGAAAAGGTGCTTTTTGTGGATATTGACTTGGCTCAAAGTGAGCAGGTGCGGAGGTGGTGGCCCTTTTTGCGAGACAGGAGGATTGAATTTTACGCACCTTTGCTGAAAAGATTTGATGATTAAAAAATAAAATTAAAAAAACTTGTATAAAAGCAGCTTTTTTGCTACAATTATATGAATTTTTAAAACGAGGCATAATGAAAAAAACAATCACAGAAGCTTCAATTTACGAGGCACAGGGGCTTAAAAATGAGGCTTTGGAAATTTATAAAAATATTTTAAAAGAAAATCCTCAAAACCAAGACGCCATTGATGCGGTGAGGCGTTTGAGCGGTTTGCACTTAAAACATAAAGATGTCAATACGCAAATGCTGGATTTTTTTAACACGATGAAAAGCGATGAAGAGATTAACGAATTTAAAAGGTGGTTGATAAAAATATGAATTTAGAGGATTTAGCCAAAAAAACACTTGATGAAATGAATAATCCCTCATCAAATGAAAGCATCAAAAGTGATGAAAAGCCCAAAAATGCAGAAGTCATTGACTTTACACCCTCATACAAAAGCCCAAGTGAGCTACAAAGTGGCACAAGCTATGTTGTAAGCACGAGCGAGGCAAGGTATTTAAATAATATTAAAGAACGAATTTTAGTGCTTTTTGAGGGGCTTAAAAGCACAAAGCAAGATGAGCTTGAAATGAGGCTTGATTTAACCATAAATTTTTTAGAGTTTTTACTTGCAAGTATCGAAGATAAGCTTAAAAAATAATCCAAACATTGAATTTATCGCCAATTTTTTAAAGCCTTACACAAAAAGGGCTTATTTGGTGGGCGGTAGCGTAAGAGACATACTTTTAGGCTATGAAATTTTAGACTTTGACATAGAAATTTATGACATTGAGGCAGAATTCTTTGATGAGCTGATGAAAAAACTCAAAGCGAACGGCTTTGGAAAGAGTTTTTTCGTGTATAAATTCAAAAATTACGATTTAGCCCTTGCACGAAGCGAAAACAAAGTCGCCCAAGGACACAAAGGCTTTGAAGTAAGACTTTGCAATGATGAAAAACTCGCCGCAAAACGCAGGGATTTTACCATAAATTCTATGATGATAAATATCTTTAATGATGAATTTTTAGACTTTTACGGGGGGTTTGCTGATTTAAAACAAAGGATTTTAAGGCATATTGATGATGAACGCTTTAAAGAGGACAGCCTTAGGGTATTTAGAGCGATTCATTTTGTTTCAAGGTTTGATTTAAGCGTGGCTGATGAGAGTTTGAAACTTATGCAAAGTATAAATACAAGCGATTTGAGTAAGGACAGAATCAATAACGAACTTTATAAATTTTTCAAAGCCCCTCATTTGTGGCGTGGTTTTGAGCTTTTGCAGGGTTTAAATTTAGAACAAAAGGTATTTTTTGCCGACACTCAAAACAATGCCAAAAGCTTACAATTTAAACAAATGCTTCAAAAAGCGAGAAATTTTATTAAAGATGAAGCTTTATTTTTGTATCTTTATCTTAATTTTTTCGAACTTGAAATGAAAGCCTTTTTTAAGCAAACTAAACTTAAAAAAGAGCTTTACCAAAGGGCGAAGCAGCCCTTTTTTGAAGGCAAGATGAGGGATTTAGACTTTGGCTTTGTCGCTCTTAAAATGCCGCTTTGTAAGTGGCTTGGGCTTTGGGACGAGCAAAGGGTGCAAAGAGCAAAGGCTTTGGGCGTTTATGAGAGGGCTTTAAGGGCAGAAATTGACATTAAAGAGCTTGAAAAACAAGGCTTTAAGGGCAGAAATTTGGGAGCAAAGCTTGAAACGCTTAAACAAGAATGGCTAAAAGATTATATACGGGAGCAAAAATGAAACAATTTGTGTTAAAAATCGCCACCAGCGATGAAAAGGGCTTGATTTACCGCATTGCTGATGTGATTTTCAAATATCAGCTCAATATCATCAAAAACGATGAATTCGTGGGCGAGGGGCAGTTTTTTTTTCGAGCTGTTTTAGAGGGTGAATTTGATGAGCATTCATTTACAGGCACTTTAAAGGCTGTTTTGCCTGATAACACCCGCATAGAGCTTTGTTTGAAGCAAAAAAAAGACATAGTCATTTTAGCGACAAAGGAAGCACACTGCTTGGGGGATTTACTCATCAAGCATTACAGCAACGAGCTTTTAGCCAATATAAAAGCTGTCATCTCCAATCACAACGAGCTTAAAGACTTAGTCGATAAATTCAACATACCTTTTCACAGCATTAAAAGCGAGAATTTAAGCAGAGAAGAACACGAAGCCCTTATTTTTGAGTGCTTAAAACAATACAATTTTCATTATTTAGTCTTGGCTAAATATATGCGTATCTTATCGCCTCAATTTGTCTCCTCTTTTGAGGGCAAAATCATCAACATTCATCATTCCTTTTTACCCGCTTTCATCGGTGCAAACCCTTACAAACAAGCCTTTGAAAGAGGTGTAAAAATCATTGGTGCAACGGCTCATTTTGTTAATAATGATTTAGATGAAGGACCTATCATCACCCAAGCCGTGCTGAATGTAAGCCACGAGGATAGTTGGCAGGAGATGAAAAAAGCCGGACAAAATGTCGAAAAAAATGTGCTTTCAAAGGCTTTGGATTTGGTTTTTGAGGATAGAATTTTCATCAGCAAGAACAAAACCATAATATTTTGATTTTGTTAATAAATTTTTTATTGTTTATTAAGTGAATTTATAGTATTATAGCACCAAGAGCTATGAATGGGGGGGGGGCATTTGAAAAAAACGATTTTTTCGCTCATACTTTTTTCATCATTGTTTTATGGTGCGGATATT
>CAZSMF010000009.1:21385-39091 GCA_964607975.1 uncultured Campylobacter sp.
GGAACTTTGCAAAATAAAGAAGGCTCTACCCTGAATTTTGGCGTTGGAAATAACGGAGTAATGGGGAAATTAGAAGGGAAATTAAACAACGATAAAGGTGTAGTCGCTGTGGATATAAAAAACACCCAGCTAAACAAAGAATACACCATTATCACAGGAACTATCACCGGACTTGATAAAATCGACATTATAGGCTTAAATTCACAATTTTTAGACATTAACTACAAAGATGATGTGGGTAATATTAGCGGCAAAATCACCATTAAAGAAAAAACAAACACAGACGGCACAAGCACATTTGACAGCTTCAAAGAGACTTTGCAAGGCAATGAAAAGGGCATTTTAAACGCCATTGAAAACAAGATGAACGGAACACTTTTAACAAGTGGCATTGACATTGATGAAACCCTAGCTACCACCGATGAAGTCATTAAAGAAAGCTATGTAACCCAGCCTACAAAGATGATGAATGCCTTGCAAAGCACCGCCTTACTTGTGCCAACGCAAAAAAGCACAAGCATTGCAGCACGCACCGCAGCAACGGAAATCATACGCTTTGACAATGGCAAGAAAATCGTCCCTTTTTATCAAAAAATCGTGCCAAAGAGGAATTTTTATCTCAGTCCGCTTTGGGCTATTTTAAGGGCTGAAAATCTTAAAGGACATATAGCAGGTTTCACGCTTGGCACGCAATATAACTTAGAGGAATTTTCAAGCAATGTGTATTTTTCTTATGCTTATGGTTCAAGTTCGCAGGATTTAAACACGCAAAATACCGATACTAAGGCGGATTTGCTTCAAGTGGGATTTACGAGCAATTATTCTTACAGCGTTTTAGAACTTAGCACCAATGCGAATTTGGCTTTGGGCTTTTTTAAGATAAAGAATCAATGGCAAAATATGCCAGAATTTGCTTCCAGAGCTAATTTTAGTAATTATCAATTCAATTTAGGCTTACTTGGCGGGGTGAAATTAGAGGGCGAAAAGCTTTCTTTTAAGCCCTTTGTGGGCGTTCAAAACTATTTTGAATTTCAAGAGGGCTTTAAGCAAAATGGGGGCTTGGGCTTGGCAGGAGAGGCTTATAATGCTTATATAATTGACGGGGTATTAGGACTTAAAACGAGCTATGTTTATAATGAATTTGCCTCATTTTTCGTGCAATTTAGCCTTGAAAATAGGCTTTATAACACACACAAAGAAGTATTTATGCGAATTTTAAATGATGAGTTAAAATACGAAAATCAAAGTTATGATAATGTCCTTGGCGTTCATCTTGGCACGCAAATTTTTACCTACTATCGCTTTAATTTAGACGCTGAGCTTTTATACAAGCACTATAACTCGGGCTTAAACTATTTCGGGGGCAGTCTTTTATTTAAGTATCATTTCTAGTTTTTTCCTGTAAGCATTTTCTTACAGAAATTCATAAAAAAAACATTTTTGATTTTTATTATTAAATTAAAGAAAAATTAAGCAAATTGAGAGTATTATTGTTTATTTTAATTTAAAGGAATGCGATGAAAAGGCTTTTTTATGTATTAAGCTTATCTTTGTTTTTTACGGCTTGTTCGACTTGGCAGCACTTTGCAAAAGATGAATGGAACGAAGATGAGTTTGTAATTTATGCAAGTAAAGACAAGCAAAGCGTGAATTTTAACGATTTTATCGAGCTTTTAAATACTTATGATATTATCTTACTTGGTGAAAAGCACGATGAAAAGGCTCATCACTGGGCGCAATATACCATAATCAAGACTTTAAGCCAAAAGGCAGAACTTAATGTCGTTTTTGAAATGTTAAGCACGGACAAACAAGGCAAAATCGATAAGGCAAAAATGACGAAAGAGCAAATTAAGGCAGGGGATTTAAGCAAGGCTATTGATTGGGAAAAGGGCTGGAAATATGAGGATTATCAAGCCATAGTTGAACTTGCATTTTACGGGGATATGAAGCTGAGTGCTGGTAATATTTCAAGGGAGGAAATCAAAACGATTTACAAGGGCGCACAGCAGCTTAATGGCTTTGTTTCCACCAAAGATGAGGTTAAGGAAATGATAAAAAATATCATTGCCTCAGCCCATAAAGTCGATACCAACGAAAGCAAAAATTTAGAATTACTTGACAAACTCGTGCAAATTCAGCAGTATAAAGACAGGCGAATGGCTGATATTTTAACACAAAGCAAGGAAAAAGCCGTGCTAATAGCCGGTAGGTATCACGCAGACAAACGCATAGGTGTGCCACTTCACATACAAGATTACAAAAGCTCTAAAAAAGTGCTTGTCGTGGCATTTAGCTCGGACAAAAAGGACTTGGAATTCAAAGAAGCTGATTATATTTGGCTTTTTAAATGAATTTAACTTTTTAAACACTCAATGGGGAATACAAAATGTCAATTTTTTTAAGAATTATTATTATTTTTATATTTAATTGCAATTTATTTGCCAATGAAGGGGATTTGAAAAATTCAGAGCTTGAATTTGATAATCTACAAATAACAGGCTCAAAGCCCACAGAGGAGCAAAAGCCTTTCACTACGCCAAGGGCAAGTTCATCAAGAGGTGATATAGGCAAAAATACCCAAAGCATAGACAGCATAGTGCGAAGTATGCCCGGTGCTTACACCAATACAGACCAAGCACAAGGCACTTTACAAGTAAATATACGCGGTATGACGGGCTTTGGGCGTGTAAATACCACCATAGACGGCGTTACACAAAGCTTTTTTGGCACGAGTGCTGATGATGGACGCTTTCACGACCAAACAGGCACTCAGGCTTTTGGTGCATTGGTGGATAGTAATTTTCTAGTTAGTGTTGATGTGCAAAGAGGGACTTTTAGCGGTGGAAATGCAAATGCTTTAATGGGAAGTGCGAATTTTAAAACCATAGGCGTTGATGATATAGTAAATTTTGGTAATTCTTTTGGCTTTTTAGGTAGATTTAGCTATGGCACAAATGGCATTGGGGGAAGTTATATGGGTTCTGTGGCGGCTAAAAATGAATTTGATAATGGTGGTTTTATTGGAGTACTTTTTGGATATAGTGGCAAAAAAATCACACAAGATTACACCACTGGTGCTGGAAATAAAATCAATGAACCAAACAGCTCAGCCATAAGCTCAACTATCAATCCGCAAAGGCTTACTCAAAAACCTCAATCCATTCTTACCAAGCTAGAATATGCTCCAAATTCCTTTACAAAATCTATTTTAAGTTATAGAAAATACACAAACAATCTAGCAGGACGAAAGATAGACAATGATAATTATCAAATCAATCTTACTTACAATCCAAACAATTTACTTCATCTTAAAGCCCTATTTGCCTACAATCAAGGCATTCAAAGCTACAAAGAAGGCGGCACTTACGCACTTGCTGAGTTTGGAAATGATATAAAAAGTAAAAACAAAGCCTATACTTTTGATATTAGCCAACTTTTTGACAGCCAATTTAAAAGCTTTAATTTACATACAATGTTTGGCTTTAATGCCCTGCTTAACAACTATGAAAATACTTTGGATTTAAGTGAAGCAAGTTTGGCAGGTGGTGGTTTAGCTATGTCGCCCTTTCAACCAAGAGGAAAACAAGAGCTTTTAACTTATTATATGGACAATAGCTTAAATTTAGGCATTTTTACTCTTGATATAAATGCAAATCTTTTGCATTGGCGTTTAAAAGGGTATAGACCAAGTTGCGATGAAGCAAATTTTTACTGCTTTCCAAAAGAGGCAAGTGATATTAACAAAAATGGGCTTACATTTAATCATTCCTTTGTCTTTTACGCTCAAATTCACGAGCTTTTTATGCCCTTTATAAGCTATGCTCACACAAGCAGAGTGCCAAATGTGCAAGAAATGTTTTTCTCAAATAATGCAGGCAATGGCATAAACCCTCACTTAAAGCCAGAAATAGCACAAACTTATCAAATCGGCTTTAATGCTTTCAAGCACGGCATTTTTAAGACTGATGATATTTTGGGCTTTAAGGGTGTTTATTATCACACTATAATTAAGAATTTCATTTATAATGAGCAATTTTATTTAGAGGATGAAAATGGCAATTCCTCGCAATTTTATATGCACTTAAATTTGCCTGAAAAGACGATATTTAAGGGTGTGGAATTAGAAATGAGCTATGATATGGGCTTTGTTTTTATTAGAAGCACTTATGCAAGGCAAAATACCGACTCTGCACTCTCGCAAAATCAGTTTCAAATGTTTGGCTCAAACAATATTATGCAACTTCCAAAAGATTATGCAAACATTGAATTAAGACTCAAAGCTAGTGATAAAATAGCCTTTGGCACCATCATTAAATACACAGGAAAAGCCAAAAGAATCAATCCAAATCAAGATGAATGGGAGCAAAATCCCAACAACGAATATTATCCCAACCCAAGCCTTCAAAATCTGCCAAAAATTCCTACCATAATCGATGTGTATTGGACTATGCAGTGGCTTAAAAATTTATCAACGCGTTTTGAAGTGCAAAATCTTTTTGATAAAAACTATATGGACGCACTCAATGCTTACAATAGCTTGGCTACGCAGTATGATTATGATGCTAATGGTAATGCCATTTATTTTTACGACAATGCAGCCAGAGGGCTTACTTTGATGATGAGCTTTGAATGGAGGTATTAAATGTTTAAAATTCTTTGTGTTTTTTTAGTGTTTTTAAGCATTCAAGCTCATAGTGTTGAAAATGCACTTGATGTAAATTCCACTACAAAGAGCGAAAATTTAGAAACAAATCAAAGTCAAAAGCTTGATTTTTCCATTAGTTCTTTATATAAAAACGCTGATATAATCGTAAAAATAGTCATTTTAATACTTGCCTTTTTCTCCTTACTCACTTGGGCGGTGTTTTTTGCTAAAATTTTAATGTTTAAGTCCTTGTTTAAAGGCATTAAAAAAGATAAAATCATCATTGACAAGCTTGATGATTTTAGCAATTTAACTCATTTTGATGATAAAAGCATAGCCAAAGAATTGATAGAAGCTATCAAAGATGAAAACTCTAAAAGCAAGGGAGGAAATTTAGCCCAACGCGTTAAAATTCGCCTTGATAACAAGGTGGGCAAATACTGCATTCAAGTGCGAAGTTTTAATGCTTTACTTGCTTGTATCAGTTCATCAGCTCCATTTATAGGGCTTTTTGGCACTGTTTGGGGCATAATGAACGCCTTTATCGGCATAGCTCAACAAGAAAGCGTAAGTTTAGCTGTGGTAGCACCGGGCATAGCAGAAGCACTTTTTGCCACCGCTTTTGGCTTGGCTGCGGCTATTCCGGCGGTTTTGTTTTATAATTATTTGCTAAGACTTAGTGTAAATTTTGCCCACAAACTTGATGAAAACGCCACTATGCTTTATGTGATTGCCGATAGAATCATATTTTATAAGGATTAAAAAATGATAAAAGAAGATGAAGTAGAGCTTAGTCAAATCAATGTAACCCCATTCATCGACATAATGCTTGTTTTGCTTATTGTTTTTATGGTTGTAGCCCCTTTAATCACCAGTTCAGTCAAGGTAGAGCTACCAAAAACAAGCAGCCAAGAAAGGCAAGATGAGCAAAAAAGGCTCATTGTTTATATTAACGAGGAGCAAATTTCTATCAATGAAACGATAACAAGTATCAAAGAACTTCAAAAAACGCTTAACGATAAAAGCAAGGGCAATCAAAAAGAGCTTGTGTATTTTTATGTCGATAAATTGGTTTCTTACGAAAGATTAGCCCAAATTATCAACGCCGTCAAAGAAGCTGGTTTTACTCAAATCGCCCTAGCTACGCAAATTAGCCAAAAGTGATGAGAACTTATCTAGCTTGTGGTTTGGGGCTTTCTTTGTGTTTGCACGGGGTTTTTTTATTGATTTTGCTGAGTGATTTTTCTAAAAGAAAGAATGATACAGGCGGCTTTGAAGCCCAAATAGCCAATCAATTTGAATCCATAATGATAATCTCAACCCTGCCTTTTAGCGATTTAAAAGAACACTCCACAGCCTCGCAAAAGTCTAAAATCAATCCAAACAAAGCCCAAAAAACACAGCAAAAAGAAAAGAAAAAGGCAAATGCCTTAAATTTAAAAGATGAGTTAAATCCAAGACTTAAAAGCCCTCAAAATGAGGATTTTAAGCCCGATGAATTAAATAATAAAACCCAAAAACAAAACGCTAATGCTGCTGCAACGACAAATGCTTTACAAAATCAAGCACAAAAAGATGATTTTACAAGCACACCCATTCAAAGCAAGGGCGTAAATGTCAAAACTATGATAAGTGGGGCTTTTGCAAAGGAGATAAAAAGCTATCAAGGGCTTGTTATGGCTCATTTAGCAAAATACAAAAAATACCCAAATCAAGCCCTTATAGCAGGAAAAGAAGGCGTGGTGGTGTTAAGGATAAGCATAGATGCAAATGGCAATGTGCTTTTAAAAGAGCTTAAAAAAACAAGCGGGGAAATGCTTTTAGATGAGGAGAGTTTAGCACTTATCACAAGGGCAAATCCCTTACCAAAGCCACCTCAAAATCTTTTAAATTCGGCAAATACACTTACTTTCAGTCTAGGCATTGATTATAATATCAAAGAATTTTTATACTCACGCCATTAGTTTTTACGAATTCGACTTACAAAACCTATCATCTGCTCTATAAATTTTAATTTTTATCACTTTTTCGAAATTATTACCATTCGTTTTTTTTTTTTTTGATAATGTCGCAGTTGATTTTTTATTTACAAAAAACAATCAATGGATATTTTTATTTCAAAAAAGGAAAAATGATGTATAAAATATTCAAAGAATACATTTTTGCCGTCCTTGCGACTTTGTTATTTTTGATTATTCTCATCGGGGCAATAATACAAAGCCGAATAGACACCCAAGAAAAACGAAAAACAGAGCTTTGCAACCATTACAACCCAACCACACAATCAATCTGCCTTTATCAACAAGCACTCAAAGAAGAAAGAGAAAAGGCGAAAAGAAGTTTGTTCGACCTTTTGTATATTTTCATCGAAAAATTATAAACTCCACACCTTAAAACACTTTGATTTTTATTTTTCAAAAATTATATAAAATTCAAAGCAAATAAAGCTAAAAATTACTCTTGGTTAATCTTTCTTTGTAAATATTACCACTTGATAATTTTTATCTTTTAGAAAGGGGGATAAGATGGGAAGCATATTTAAAGAATATATTTTCGCCGTCCTTGCGGTATTGGCATTTTTGATTATCCTCGTTGGAGCGGTAATTCAAAGTCAGTTTAAAACACAAAAGAAACATCAAGCAGAAATTTGCAGTAGCGACAATCCAACCACAAATGCGATATGTCGCTACAAAGCCTTTACAAAGGGTGCAGGACGAAAGTGAGGAGTAAAAAATGAGAAACACATTAAGAGAACACATCTTTGCCGTGTTTGCAGTTTTGGGCTTTTTCAGTATCCTCATCGGTGCGATAGCACAAAATCAAATCGAAAAAGGGGAATTTAAAAAAGCATTTTGCACACACTACAATCCAACTATAAAAGCGGTGTGTCAATACAAAATGAGCTATCAACGCAAAGCATAAACGAGCCTTTGGGGTTACTCCCCCAAAAGCTCTTTACACGGCTTACACATTGCCATTAAATTATCCAAAGACATATCCGCCTTAACGCCGCTTTTGTTGTAAAGCTCTAAAAGACTTTTATTTTGCGTCAAGTCCTTGCCGCATTTTTCACAATGCCAATTCGCCCTTTGCTTCACCTCTTGTGAAATTTTAGCCCATTTTAAGTCTATTTCAGGCAAATCAGGGAGCTTTAAGGATTGTCCCAAATACTCTTTTATACCTAATTTCTCACGGAAAACTTCAAGCGGACCTAGGATATTGTAAATATTCATTGTCTTTTCTCCACCAAATCAGCGATTTTTTGCTCTATATTTGTTCTTACGCGAAATTCAACCCTTTGGGAATTTAAGCTATGTTCTTTTTGCCCTTCTTGCAAAAGCTCACCATTGGCATCAAGTGGTTTGGCATTAGCAAAACCTATGGCACGAAAATGCTTTCTCAGCCATTCTCTTTCTTGTTCACTCAAATCAAGGCTTAACAAATACTGCAAAACCGCACGAGTTCGCTCTTGGCTCAAAGCCATATTATTAAAATACGCCTCATCGCCACTCAAATCGCCCCAAAAAGAGCTGGTATGCCCTTCTATGCGAATCTCCTCTATGTTATTAACGAATTTTTTATCCATCATTATACGCAAATAACGAGGGAAAAAATCGTCCAAAATCTCTTGAAATTTCGCACTCAAATTCGCCGAACCCACCTTAAATAAAATCTCAGGTTGAGTAAAACGCACGGTTAAATCTTTGTCCAAAACCGCACCCCAAGTCTTTAAATTTGTTTTGAATTCGTAGTTTAATTTTTCGGCAAGTCCTTGCGAAGTGGCTTTAAAGATACGAGGAATTTGCACGCTGTCATTAACTTTTATCATATACACCACGCTAATAAGCAAAAACAGCAGCATTAAAGCCGTCATTATATCGCTTAATGGTATGAAATGGCTATCGTCCTCTCTTTTGGGATTTGATTTAAAAACACTCATTTACCCTGCCCCATTTTCAAATTCAAAAAGCTGATGATTTTTTGATAATCATCGACAAATTTATTTGAAATACTGGCTAAATTCAAGCCTAAATGTTTAAGCACATTTTCAAGCTCATCATCAAGGACTTTGATTTGTGCGTTTATGGTTTGCGAACCTTTGAGGAGGTTATCATTGATTTTTGCTATGGAATCAGTGAGTTTGCCTGTATTGTCCTTGAAATGTTGAGTGAGTTGGTTGATATTGCTATCTATACTTTTAGTGAGCTTGGCAGTTACATCGACATAGTGTTTTTCTAAATTTTGGCTGTGTTCTTGTATGGATTTGATATTTTGCAAGCTGGTATTTTGATACAAATTGATATTTTTAATCAAATTTGGAATAGTCTCTTGCATATTCTTTAAGAAAGTAGCCAAATTTGAGGTGTTTTGCTCCAAACTTTGCCTTTGAGCCAAACTCGCATCAAGCAGCACTTTAAGTGCCTGAGCGTGTTCGCTAAACTTGCTGGTGTGTTCTAGCAAGGTTGTGTAATCTTTCAAAGCCTTATCAATCTTTACATACAAGGCATTTAAATTCTTTTCGCTTCGCTCAATGTATTCTTTATAATTTTTCTGCCATTCAAGCAAAGCTCCAACCGCTAAATTCAGCTGTTTGAAATTATCGCCAAACTGCTCGGTTATTTTATTGTTAAAGTCTTTAATCACATCTTGCAAGGCTTGGATAAAGGCTTTGGAATTATTCTCAGCCATTGTTCTGGCGAAATTATCGAAACTTTCGCTTAAATGAGTGAAATTCTTGCCGTTGTTTTCAATCAAAAGCTGCAAAGCTTCGCCCGTAAGCTTTTGTGCATCGACACTTTGCTTTTGCAAAACTATCAAATCCTCAATCCCAACACTCTCATCAACCACTTCTTGTTTGCGGAAAAAGTCCATCGCCAAAGCGGTGATTCTCAAAACAATGCTAAAAAACACGCCTAAAACAGAGACTAAAAAGGCTGTTTTTATCCCTGCGATAAGCTCTGGTAGGCTTTCGTCTATTTCATCGGGGTTAAAATTCGCCAAACCTATGGAAATTCCATAAAATGTAAAACAAATCCCTATGGTAATGAGTAAGCCACCAGCGGCTGGGTGCAAGGTTTTTGTCCTGATGAGCTGATATAAAAAGAAGGCAAAAAACACCAAAATAACCAGCGTTCCCTCTAAAATATGGCTCGATATATTCTTAAAAATAAGTTTAGGTAAGGTAATTAAAATCAAATCCACACCATTTTCCTTAATTAGTGTTTTATTTGTTATTCATAACAAATTCAGTAAAAAATCATTATAACATTTTTTCCCCTTAATTTGTAAAAATATTGTCATTTTTTTTAAAAATTTGTGTAAAAATGAAATTTTATTCGCCAAATTTAGCAAAAATTGACGCAAAATTTAACAAAATTCTATTAAAAAGCAAATTTTTGATGAATATTTTTATTTTATGCTGATTTTTCGTCAAAAATTTCACCCGATTTTAGCAAAATTAGGGATTTTGTTATGATTGAAATGCTACAATATTAAAAAATTTTTAAGGGATACAATGAGCGTTTCGGTGGTGATTTTAGCCGCAGGGCTTGGCACGAGAATGAAATCAAACAAAGCCAAAGTTTTACAGCAACTTTGTGGCAAAAGTATGATTTTACATATCATCAAACAAGCTTATGAGTTAAGCGATGATGTCTGCGTAGTGCTTTCACACCAAAAAGAACTCGTTGAAGCTGAAATTTCCAAATCATTCCCCAATACTCGCTTTTTAGAACAAGATTTACAAAAATATCCCGGCACAGCTGGGGCTTTAAGAACTTACACTCCAAAATTTGACAAAGTCATCACACTTTGCGGGGATATGCCCCTTGTAAAAGCACGCTCTATCAAGCCTTTGCTTGAAAGCAAACTCGCCGTAGCTGTGTTTAAAAGCCAAAACCCTCAAAACTATGGACGCGTTGTCATCAAAGACAAGCAAATTCACAAAATCGTTGAATTTAAGGACGCTAACGAGCAAGAAAAGAGCATTGACATTTGCAATAGCGGCGTTTATGCCTTTGAAAGCAAGGTTTTAACCACGCTTTTACCAAAAATTGACAATAACAACGCCGCCAAAGAATACTACCTCACAGACCTTATCAAACTTGCTTATGAAAAGGGTGAAAAAATCGCTCCTGTTTTTGTTGATGAGGCTGAATTTATGGGCGTAAATGATAAATTTGAGTTGGCAAAGGCTGAAAATTTAATGCAAGATGAGCTTAAAGCTACTCTAATGAAGCAAGGTGTGATTTTTCATAATCCCCAAAGCTCTTTCATCAGCCCTGATGCCGTGTTTGAGGGCGAATGTGAGCTGTTTGAAAATGTGCGTATTGAGGGTAAGAGTGTGATTAAAAATTCGCTCATTAAAAGCTCCTGCGTCATCGAAGAAAGCCTCATTGAAAACAGCGACATAGGACCACTAGCACACATTCGCCCAAAATGTCAAATCAAACATTCTCACATAGGCAATTTTGTCGAGTGCAAAAACGCCATTTTGCAAGGCGTAAAAGCCGGACATTTAAGCTATTTGGGCGATTGCGAGATAGACGAGGGGACAAATATAGGCTGTGGATGCATTACTTGCAATTACGATGGCATCACAAAACACCGCACAAAGATAGGTAAAAATGTATTCATAGGCTCAGACACGCAGCTCATCGCCCCTGTAAGCATAGAAGATGAAGTTATCATCGCAGCTGGAAGCTCTGTAAGCGGGAGCGTGCCAAAGGGTGCTTTGTTTATCAACAGAGCAGAAAAGAAAATCATCAAAGATTATTTTTATCAAAAATTTGGTGCAAAATGAAAAGAATTCTCCTTGCCATTAGCGGTAGTATAGCCTTTTACAAAGCTTATGAGCTTATTTCAGCTTTTAAAAATGAGGGCTTTAAAGTCAAGGTTTTATTGAGCGAGGGTGTGCTGAAATTTGCCTCAAAAATGAGCTTTGAAGCCCTGTGTGAAAGCGTTTTGTGTGCTGAAAATGAAACTTGGCTCAATGATAAAAACCACATTGCATTCAGCAAGGACTGCGACATCATAGTCTTTGCCCCAGCAAGTGTGAATTCTATCAATAAATTAGCCTCTGGCATCGCTGATAATGTTTTCATTCAAACCTTAATCGCCGCTAATGCACCGCTCATCATCGCTCCTGCGGCAAATTCTCGTATGCTTTCGCATTTTAGCACGAAGCGTTCTTTAAAGCTTTTAGAGGAAAATGGTGCTATCATCGTTCCTCCTGTGAAAAAACAACTTGCTTGTGGTGAATTTGGCGTTGGGGCTTTGGCTGAAAGCTCAAATATCGTCTTAATCACCAAAAGAGAGCTTTTTAAGGACGAATTTTTCAAAGACAAAGCCCTAGTCATCACAGGCGGTGGCACGAAAGAAAAAATCGATGAAGTGCGTTTTATAGGCAATTTTTCAAGCGGCAAAACGGCAAAAGCCCTTGCTGATGCCTTTTTTATTTTGGGGGCAAAAGTAACGCTTTTAAGCTCTGTGGAGTATGCAAATTTAGCCTATGAATGCGAATTTTTTCAAAGCTCAAAGGAGCTTGAACTTTTGCTTACTAAACATAAAAATAAAGACTTTTTGATAATGAGTGCGGCGGTGAGTGATTTTACAAGCGATTTTCATAGCCAAAAGCTTAAAAAAAGCGATTATGAAAAGGGGCTTTGTTTGCACTTAAAACCGGCAAAAGACTTGCTTAAAGAGTGCAAATTTAAGGGCAAAAAAATAGGCTTTAAACTTGAAACAAATTCTGCAAATGCCTTGCAAAATGCCAAAAATGCCCTCAAAGAAAAAAAGCTTGATATGATATGTTTAAATGTATTAAGCAAAGAAAATGCCGCCTTTGGAAGCGATTTTAACACCCTCACCCTCATCAGCAAAGATGATTTGCAAACCTTTAAGCACAAAAGCAAAAACGAACTCGCCCTAGAAATCGCAAGGTGGTGCAAAAGCCTATGAGTCTTATCAACGCAACCTTACCCATACAAATGAAAGTGCTGAGTAAATCGGGCTTTAACAACTACACCCTACTACTTAATCACCGCCAAATCACCACCAAAAGCCTCATCGAGCTAGAATTAGGAGCTGAATACCTTGCCGAGCTTTACACGAGCAAGGGTGGGGTTATCACTTTTAAAAATCTTTACAAAAAGCCGCATATTGCGTTTTTTGAGGAGGGTTTAGCCCTTATTATTCGGCTTTTAGAAGAGCCAAATTTTAACTTCAAAGCCTTTATACTTGATGCGCTTATC
Organism: uncultured Campylobacter sp.; assembly: GCA_964607975.1. Classification (GTDB taxonomy): domain Bacteria; phylum Campylobacterota; class Campylobacteria; order Campylobacterales; family Campylobacteraceae; genus Campylobacter_D. The sequence goes on from CAZSMF010000009.1 coordinate 34,286, forward strand.
AATGCCAAAGAAATGAGAACTTTTCGCATTTACAAAGAAATGCTTTTTGCAAGTTTTGAAAATATTTATCACATTCCCTTTGTTTTTGAAAATAAGGCTTGTTTGTTTCAACTTAAATGCAATCGCGATTTTTGCGAACTTTTTTTGTTTTTTAGCATTTTTGGCAATGTTAAATTCATCATTCAAAACGAGCAAGGCACACTTTATACGCCTTTTTTCAAGGTGGCTAAATTTTTAAGCCAACAACTTACAATGCCCGTTGTCGAGGAAAAGGGCATAAATGCTTTGTTTGAATTTAAAAAAAGACTTGATTTTAAGGGCTAGTTATGAATAGGCTTAACCACATTGCCGTAGTTATGGACGGAAATCGCCGCTGGGCGAGGAAAAACAACTTTTTAGACAAGCTTGGCTACTCACAGGGGCTAAAAACCATAGAAACGCTCCTGCGTGTGTGCGTTGAGGAAAAAATTTCAAATTTAAGCCTTTTTGCTTTCAGCACGGAAAATTGGGCGCGTCCAAAGGACGAGGTAGAATTTATCTTTCATTTGTTTGAAAAGGTGCTTGATGAGAGTTTGCACCGCTTCGTTGAAAATAATATCCGTTTAAGATTTATAGGCGATTTAGAGCGGCTTGATTTGAATTTAAGAAAAAAACTCAAAAATGCTGAAAATGCAACTCAAAACTGCACCCTACTTTGCGTGAATGTGGCTGTGAGTTATGGTGCAAAAGATGAGATAGTGCGTTCGGTAAAAAGGCTTTTAGCACAAGGTTTAGAACTGAGTGAGGAAAATATCAGTGCGAATTTGGACTTGCCCTTAGATGTGGATTTAATCGTGCGTGTAGGCAATGCCAAGCGACTTTCAAATTTCTTACTTTGGCAGTGTGCTTATGCTGAAATTTACTTTTCACAAACCCTTTTTCCCGGACTTACGGCAAGGGAATTTAAACGCATTATCAAAGAGTATCACAAAAGAGAAAGAACCTTTGGCAAATGATATTTTGGTGTTTTGTGCTTGGAATGTGCTTTGGCTCTTTTGTTTTCGCCCTTTATGAACGCTTTGTTGCTAGAAAAAGCCTATTTTTAGCACATTCATTTTGCTTTCATTGCGGGAAAAGGCTGAAATTTTATCATCTTGTGCCTGTTTTTTCTTATCTTTTTTTGAGGGCTAAATGTGCTTTTTGTGGGTGTAAAATCAGCCCTTTGAGCGTATTTTGTGAGCTTTTGGCTGGAATTTTGTTTGTTTTTGCCTTTAAATTCAGTGCAAATATCTTTGAATTTGTCTTTTTAAGCCTTTATTTGATGACTTTGCTCTTGCTTTGTCTTATTGATATTAAGCTCAAAGCTGTGCCTGAAATGCTTTTGTGGTTTAATTTTATTTTCGCCCTTTGTTTTGCCTTTGATAAAAACGAATTTTATGCCCTTTTGCTTGGTGAATTTAGCGGTGGTTTCGCACTTTACGCCCTTTGTTTTGCTGGTGGGATTTTTTTGCTTAAAAGCCTTATTTCTTGTTTGATAAATATTAAAAAACAAGCTCAAAAGCTTGAAAGTATGGGCGAGGCAGATATTTTGCTCATCGCTTCTATGGGCGGAATTTTGGGCTTTAAATTTGGATTTTACGCCATTTTTTTAGCCGCCCTACTCGCTCTTTTTTGCTTTTTCTTTACAAAAAAAAGCTTTGAAATGCCATTTATCCCATTTTTAAGCCTTGCTTTTGTGGGTGTTTTTGGGGCAAGGGGGTATTTGTGAAACTTGCTTATCGCTATATGCTTAATCACTTTTTAAGCACGAATTTATCGCTTTTCTTGGTGCTTTTTCTCATTGTTTCTATGGTATTTTTTATCCAACTTGCAAGGATTACGGCAAGTATTGAGGTAACGCTTTTTGATTTTTTCAAGCTTTACAGCTTTATGATACCTCGAATTCTCATTTTTACCTTGCCTTTGAGCTTTTTTATCTCTTTAACACTCAGTTTATACAGGCTTTCACGCGAAAATGAAAGCATAGTGTATTTTACTTTGGGCTTTTCGCCTCTATCGCTTGGGCGATTTTTTTTGAGGATAGCCTTTTTATTCAGTGCTTGTATGCTCGTCATCTCGCTTGTCTTTATCCCCATAGCCTACGCCTTACAAAGCAATTTCATAGACTTTAAAAAAACCCAAGTAAAATTAAATATCAAAATAGGCGAATTCGGGCAGAAATTTTTGGATTGGCTGATTTTTGTCGATAGCGAAGATTCGGGCGTTTATAAAAACATAGTGATGTATCACCCCGTCAAAAAAAGCACAGATAAAGAGCAATTCATCATCGCCAAAGAAGGCATTTTAGAAAAAAACGAGGATACTTTGTCGTTTAAACTACTTGATGGCAGTGCTTATCACTTCGAGCAAAACAACACTTGGTATATAGTCAATTTTGAAAATATGCTCATCAACACCCAATTAAGCGGCTTTGACACGAATGCAAAGACTTTTTATGAGTATTGGAGCGACATCAACAGCAATGAAAAAAGGGCAAAGGAATTTGTCATTTATGTGCTGATTTCCCTTTTCCCCCTTGCTAGCACGCTTTTTGCCCTCTCATTTGGCTTAATCACCTACCGCTACGACAAGGGCTTTGCCTATCTTGGAATTTTTGCCGTCATTGCCTTGTATTTTGGGGCTTTAACCTTGTTTTATCAACCCCCTCTAATCGCCACAGCAGCAATCTTTTCAAGCTTTTTACTCGCTTCTTTTGTGTATTTTAAAAAGAAAATTTTAAGTCGTTATTGATGAAACTCAAAATTATTTTTGCTTATGATGGCTCACATTTTCAAGGCTCGGCAAGTCAAGCTCATCAAAACACCGTCCAAGATAAATTAAGCTCTACCCTTCATCATTTAGGCATTTTTGAAAGAGTATTATTTGCTTCACGCACAGACAAGGGCGTTCATGCACTCAATGCCGTAGCGAGTGTGGTTTGCGGGGAGCATTTTAAGGATTTAAATGCCCTTAAAAATAGGCTTAATCGCTTCGCACACCCGCACATTCATATCAAGCACATTCAAAGGGTAGATGATGATTTTCAGGTGCGATTTCACGCCAAAATGCGAAGTTATCGCTATCTTTTAAATCACGGCACTTTCAGCCCCTTTTTAGCCCCCTACTTCCTTTTCTGCCCTCAAATCGAGCTTTCAAAAACAAATGAAATTCTCTCTCATTTTGTAGGCAAACACGATTTTAAAATGTTTCAAAAGCAAAATGAGGCTCAAAAGGACACCATTCGCACGATTTACAGGGCAAGGGCGTATCATTACAAGCATTTAACTGTGCTTGAATTTAAGGCTGATGGCTTTTTACGCTCACAAATTCGCCTCATTGTCGCTGCGGTATTTAAGGTGCTTGAAAAGAAAATCAGCACAAAAGAACTACAAGAGCAAATCAACGCTCTCAAAGAACACTCACGCACACCCACCTTGCCAAATGGCTTGTATTTGAGCCGAATTTTTTACTAAAATTTAGAATTTCTTTTTCGCAAAGGCACTCACACGGGCATTTTTTATGATATGTGGTTTGCAAATGCTGATTTTTACGCAGCGTAAATGCGGGTGCTTTCTTTTTAGCCCTTTGATAATGAATTTTAAAGACTGCTCCAAAAGCTTGAATTTATGCTTTTTGTAGCTTTTTTTAAGCCACTTACAAAGTTTAGCATAGTCTAAAAATTCATCGCTTTTAGCTTTAAGCTTGATGATAATCTTTTGTTTTTTTTCTCGCTCAAAAGCCAAAATGCCGATGATACAGCTGAATTTCAGCCTTATTTTTATACAACTTTGCATTCTTCTTTAAAGATTAAACGCTTGATATTAGGGATATGCTTATAAACGATGATGAAGCAAATGACTAAAACAGGGGCGTGTGTATTGATACTCATCTCATAATGTATGGTAAAAGCGGCGATTAAAAAGGCAACAAGTCCAGCCAAAGACGCCAGAGAGGAAATTTTAAAGATTTTTCCAACGACAAACCACGCCACAAGCCCGATGACAAGCTCCAAAGGCAAAAGCACAGCCATTACCCCAGCTGCTGTGGCAACGCCCTTACCGCCCTCCAACCTAAGATAAGCCGAAAAGCAATGCCCCAAAACAGCAAAAACGCCTATGCTATAAAGCATATTATCATCATAAGCAGCCAATTTTAAGGCTAAAATCGGCAAAGCAGCCTTTAAAAAATCACAAGCAAATGTCGCTACGGCGAGTTTTTTAGCAAGTTTTGCATTGTTTTCTTTCACCACACGCAGCACATTTGTAGCCCCTATGCTCTTGCTTCCAGACTCCTTTATATCAACCTTTGCAAAGAATTTAGCCAAAAGAAAGCCAAAAGGCACAGAGCCTAAAAGATACGCACCCAAATAAAGCAATAAATTTGCATTCGGCGTAGGGCTGATGAAAAGTTCTCTCATCGCAAAGGTAAGCACCACCGCACAAAGAGCGAAAATGTAAAGATTGACATCGTTAAAATCAAGCTTTTTGTAACTTGCCGCATAAACGCTCAAACCAGCCAAAACCGCTAAAAGAATGCGTGCTAAAATGCCCTCTTGCGTATAAGCAAAAAACATTATCACCGCACCAAGTGCTAAACCACAGAGTAAAATAATATTTTTCATCGCTAAAACACCTCTTTATTGATTTTCTTTAATACAACTAATAATTTTATCAAATTCTTTAAAAATATCATTGTTTATGATGATAGGAAATTCTTTTTCACCTATTATGATTTGAGATTTTTCACTATTGCAAATGATACTAACGCCATTAACGCTAAAATTTGCTT
>CAZSMF010000010.1:0-38233 GCA_964607975.1 uncultured Campylobacter sp.
TCTTTGCGTGAGCTTGATTGGTATTTGTGGAAACTTGGGAAAATGGATTAAGTCGGTAATTTTTATGTGAATTTATGGGTAAAGGATATAAAATGAGAAAAATTTTAGCAATTTTTGTGAGTGTGCTTTTTGCCTTTTTAGGCTTTTTTGCTGGTGCTTTTCTAGCTGATGCTTTTTTCAAGGGCAATAACACATTAGCCCTTATCGGCGGGATTTTAGGTATGTTGCTTTTTGGCTTTGGAATGTATTATTACCGCAAAGATAAGGAAAAATGCAAAAAATGTGGCGAATTTTGGAGTGTGCAATATTCGCACAGCGAAACTTTGAGCCAAAGCACTGTGAGTGAGACAATGAAAACGGGAATGGGAGTAGATACTGACAAATGGCTTAAAACGAAAAATGGCGACCCTACACGCTACGGCACAAAGGAGTATTATACCACTACAAATTACCTTGTGGGGCAAGAAAAATTGATTTATCGTTGCAAAAAATGTGGCAATGAAACAAGTAAAACAAAAAATTTCAAAAGAAGGGTATAAGGGAAAATGAAAACTAAAATTCTAGCCATTGCTTGTGCGGCTTTTGTTTTTGTGGCTTGTGATTCAGCTCCTAGCTGCGATGATAGTGATGTGAAAAATTTGCTGACACAAACTTATAATGAAAATGTGCCTAGCACGAAGCATTCAACTATCACTTACAAGCATTTTTTCACCGATTTTAAGGACGATAAGGCTAAAAAAGTCTCGTGTAAAGCTAAGGCTGTGTTTAGTCCAGCTGTTAATGGTGTTGATGAGGAGGACATTGAGTATATCTCATACATTACCGATGATGAGTATCTTTACATTGAGCTTAAAAGCGAACTTATCAGCGAAAAACAATGGAAAGAAACGATAGATAACGCCATTGATGAGGGTATGAAAGAATTTGAGAAAGAATGGGATAAAATTTGGCGTTAAAGTAAAGCTTATTGCGTTTGTGTGCTGTTTTACTCATTCTTTGGCACAGGCAAACGCAATAAATAATGATTTTATGGTGCATGAATTTGGCATTGGCATTGTCGATGCTCGTTTTACGGCTAGGCAGGATATGGAAGAAGGCATACTCACAGGCAAGGGAAATGGCGTAACAAGGCAAATTTCAAGTGAAAATACCAAAGGTTTGGAGCTATTTTACACAGCCTATTTTTTCGGTAGTGTTCCTATTTTTAGCCTCTCACTTGCGGGTGAATTTGTGCCGATAAAATGGAAAGAAAAAGGACTTATAGACTCAGCAAGTGCAATCAATTCTGGCATAAATACAGGGAATTTTCATTCTTATGAGGGCAAATATGTCAAAAAGCAGTATTTAATGAGTTTGTATGCTACTTTGGGTGCGTATATGCCTGTGTGGATAAAGAAAGATTTTATATTAGGCATTTTTGGTAATGTTGGGATTGGAGCGACATACTTAAAGGGTGGGCATTATGCTGGTGAAACCAAGCAAGGAGTTACTACTGCTGACTTTGTGAGGATTGATAGACAAGAACCAGAAGTAATGACTATCCTCAATCTTGGTTTGCGTTTTCAATACACTAAACACAATATAGAATTGGGCTTTAAAAAAGCTAAAATAAGTGATTTATATTATAATATAGGCAGTTATCATATCAACACAAAAATCAAACGCGAAAGCTATCTTGTTTTGCGTTATGCTTATATGTTTAATCTCACACGCTAAATCATTCAAATTCTACAAGTATTGAGCCTAGAAATTTGTCTTTTTGAAGGGTTTGAGCGTGAATTTGTGTGCTGATGGCTTTGGCGTTTTTAATGGTTTTATCCGCTTGTGTGGTGGTGATTTGCTGTTCTAGCCTCGCATACCTTAACTCATAAAATTCCACTCTAAAAATCTTTCCGGCTAAATCAAGCGAGTAAGGCTTTTGCATTTGTTTGTATCTAACTTTAAGCCCACTTTCATCACGCCCTACGCTAAGCCCGATGACATTGACACGCACGCCCTTTATCTTTGGAATGATAAAATAGTCCTTTACCTTGACTTTACTCGCAAAAGGGACGATTTTTTGCTCATCATCAACGATGATGAAAGCTTCGTTGAAAGCATCGCTGAATTCGAAGTATTCTGGGGTGATTCTTGTTTGAAAGCGGTTGCCGTATTGGATAAAAAAGCTGTTTTTATCAGCCACAACGGCGGTGATTTCATTACTCGTGCTGTAATCAAGCACCCTTGATACAGGAAAAGGCAGGAATTTGATATGTTTTCTTGGCTTGTGGAGATTAAGTAAAATTTTATCACCAAAAAGTTTAATGTTTAATTCTTTATCAATAGCCTTTTTCACGCCCTCAGGGCTTAATTCAAAATTCCTTTGAAATTCAATCCCAGCGATATTTAAATAATTTTCAATCGCCACTAAATGATAATACGCCCTTAAATTCACGGGCAAATTCTTACTTGCTTCATTGGCAAAGGCAGCTTTTTGATTGGAAATGACAAAATAAGTCAGGGCTTTAAGCATTTCAGTGTCTTCAAGCTCCTCTGTTTTGGTGTTTTTAACAAAATATCTATGCTTTTCATTGATGAGTTTTGAATTTAAAATATCAACCGTGCTTTGGGCGATTTTTTCTAAATCCTGATACTTATTTGCTTTGATTTGACTCATATCAATGACGCTTGAATTTCCCCAACGCTTTGGATTTTTCATCTCATCAACAAAGGTAGGGTGGTAAAAGCCCCAGCCATCGTGTAAATTTAGCACCATTGTTACTTCGGGTAATAAAACAAGCTGTTTTATCCTTTGTATAGTTTCATAATCTGGGTCGTTTTTGTCAAGCTCGGCGAATTTGCGGTTTAAATCGCCTTTGACGCCACGCGCCCTTTTGATAATGCTGTCAAAGGCTAAATTTGGAGCGACTATGATTTTGCCTTTGGTGATATTATAATCACTTATAAGCAAACTCGCAGCGTGAAAGCCGCCCGGCTCATCACCTTGCATACCTCCAAAAATTAAAATGGTATTGTTATCATTGAGGCTTTTGCCATTTTCGCTAACGGTGAATTCAAGGGCGTAAAAATAGTTAAAAACAAGCAGTATCAAAAAAATCTTTTTCATTTTATCCTTTCAAAAATTCTCTCACTTTAATATCGTATTCAAAAATTTCCTCAACACAGCTGATTTTCACTTCGCCAAAATAATCAAGCGTCTTAAAAACGCCTTTTGCTATGTCTAAAAACCCACATTGTCCCTTTAAAAAGCGACTTACTAGCACTTCATTTGCACTATTGATTAACACGCCTAAATCGACATTGTCAAGCAGGGCTTGTTTAAGCGAAAAAATTGGGTATTTTTTTATGCTTATGGGGTAAAATTTTAAACTAGAAATGGTAAAAAAGTCAAGATTTTGAATAATATTTGCCTTATTTTTTTCAAAAATAGCCTGTGAAATGGCAAGACGCATATCTGCCTTTGAAAAATACGCCGTTGTGCCGCCGTCTTTGAATTCACAAAGGGCGTGGATTAGGGACTTTGGCTCTATGATAGCGTCTATATTTTTGCAATTAAAAAGATGATAAGCCTCGATAACTTCAAAGAGCTTATTTGCCATTGTGGCACTATCTATGGTGATTTTCGCTCCCATAGTCCAATTTGGGTGCTTTAAGGCAAGTTGGGGCGTGATTTTCCTTAAATCCCTTTGTTTGAGTTTAAAAGCTGCCCCTCCACTTGCGGTGATGATGAGCTTTTTGATAGAATTTCTACGATGTTTGAGTAGGAATTTCAAGGCACAATGTTCGCTATCTATGGGCGAAATTTGTGCTTTTTTCAAAAACTTACCCGCAACAACGAGGCTTTCTTTGTTTGCAAGGGCAAGTTTTCTGCCAAGCTCATTTGCTTTTAAACTGACGCGAAGTCCGGCAAAACCGACTATGGCGTTGATTACAAGCTCATCATCGCAGGAATTTAAAAGCTGTTCTAATCCACCCTGCCCCACAAAAATGCGTTTTTTGTCAAATTTAACAAAATCAATGTCGTTTTTATCGGCTATGCAGACAAATTGAGGCTGAAATTCAGCAATTTGCTCGTTTAAAAGCTTAATGTTTTTCCCACAGCCCAATGCCCTTACGGGAATTTTAAATTTTTTGGCAAGAAAAAGGGCGTTTTGCCCTATGCTCCCCGTGCTTCCAAAGACAATCATAAAAACGCAAGCATTACAAATACAGCAATAATGAGTGCATCTATCCTATCAAGCACACCGCCGTGTCCGGGAATGAGCGTAGAGCTGTCCTTAACTCCTGATTTTCTCTTAAAATAGCTTTCAAGTAAATCGCCAAATACCGCAAAAACCGCCACCAAAAGCGAACAAATGAGGCTTAAAAAGAACTTGTATTCAAAAAGCCCAAAGAGTGTGCCAAGTATCGTAGCTAACAGCACTCCGCCGATGACGCCCTCTCTTGTTTTGTTTGGACTTGTGGGCGAAAATGGCGTGCTTCCTATGAGTTTGCCGACAAAATACGCCCCACTATCGCAGATAACGACTATAAAAATGAGCCAAAACAGCTCGAACATTCCTTGACTTAAATACAACTGCCACAAAGCAAAGATAGGAACAACAGGGTAAAGATAAGGCAAACTTGCTTTAAGAGTCCTTGCTTTGACATAAACTAAATAGCCCACAACGGCTAAAAAGAGTAAAATTCCAAAGGCTAACGGCTCTTTGCTGATACTGCCTAAAATAAAGGCTAAAAAAACAAAAATGACATTGGCATTTGGTGTTTCAAAAAGCTTTTTTGCCTCATCAAAAGCAAAATACAAAAGCAGGGCAAAAACCACAAAACACACCCAAAAATCATCAATCAAGGCGATGAAAATCACCGCCACTGACATTACTAAACCCCAAAAAATCCGCTCTTTGCTAAACATTTCTCCCCTTTAAATGCTAATATCCAAGCGATGAGTGTTTTGACTATCTTCCTCGCTTGAATTTGCTCTTTTTTCATTGTTTTCATCTTTTTTAGCCTGTCGTTTTCGCTTTTTTTCTTGCTCTTCACCGGCTTTTTCTTTTATCTCATCTTGAACCTCATCGCTTTGAGCGACTTTTTCAAGCTTTTCGACTGCCTTTTCCTTTGCCTGAAATTCAGCCAAATTCGCCATACTCGCAAAGCTTTCTTTGGCAAGTTCGTTACTTGCTTGTGTGCTTGGCAAAGCGGCATTTTGACTGACAAATTGTATATTACTTAAAGGTGTTATCGCCATCTCTCACTCCTTTGTGATGCGAATGCTTTTGTGATTGGTATAATGCACAAAAGCTTTTTGCTTGACACTTACAAATTTCCTTGCCGTATAATCGACAAAATACGCTCCTTTCTTTAAATTTGAAAAATTCACACACAATTTTGCTGTAAATTCTATCACATCATCGCTTAGTTTTTGTTTATTTGAGATGACAAAAGCGTGAGCACTTGGGTAATCCTTAATGTGAAACCACATATCATCTTTTTTTGCCTTTTTAAGCAAATACTCATTTGCCCTTTCGTTTCTACCTATAAAAATAGCAAATTCATTGTAGTAGAATTTGGCTAGGGCTATGTTTTGCTCCTCTTTTTTTTCTTTTTTTTCTTTTTTTGGCACTAAAATTTCAAGCTCAAAGCTTGAATTTGCACCTTTTACAAGCTCTAAAAGCCTTTGTAGGTGTTCTAATTTTTCTAAAAGATTGTTTTTTTCAAGGTGCAAATGCTTTGCTTTTTGCTTTAATCTTTTAGCATTTTTAAAGGCTTCATTAGCCCAAATTTTAGGTGCTTTGTCAAGTTTGTAAAAGACTTTTTTGCCCTCAAAATCAAAAAGAGCAAATTCCCTTTCATAATCTTTTAACTGGTATAAATTCGCCACTAAAAGCTCAGCCTTTTGGGAAAGTTCTTTGGATTTTGTGTTTAGTGCGTTCTCGCTTTCAAGGGCATTGAGGGCGTTTTGTATGGAGTTTATTTTTTTATTTAGTAAAGTGATTTTACCCTCTTTTAAAAGGGCTATTCTTTGGCTGTTGATTTTTTCAAAAACGGCTTGAAAATACGCCTTAAAATCCTCAATTTTATTAAACTCACTATCCATAGTAAAAGGAGGCAAATTTTCAAGCTTTAAGCCCACTTTCACAAGGCGATAACTTTTTTCTATATGCCTTAAAGCCTCGATGATGATGTCATTTTCATCAGTGATAATCACATTGGTATTTTTGCCCGTAAATTCAAAATAAAGCTTTGCATTTAAGGCTTTGTAAGCTTTGATGAGTTTGCTTTGAATGAGTAAAATTCTATTATTTTCAAGCACGCAAAGCCTTTCAATCACAGCGTTTGAAAAGTATTTTTTAAGCATTATGTCAAAGGGAGCGTTATAGCTTTTTTGACGAAGTTTGGCTTGATAAATTCCACTTTTTAAGCGGTTCATATCAAAGATAAATTCGTCTTTATCAAGGCTTAAAGCAAAGACATTATCATCGATTCGCCTTATGGAGTTTATCTTTTTAAATTCATTAAGATAAAGAGCGATTTGCAAAAGTTCTTGGTATTTCATAATGATATTATAAGATAAATTTCATTATAATTTGTTTCAAAAAAAAGGACTTTAATGCAAAATATCCCCTGCGTTATCCTGTGTGGCGGTAAATCAAGTCGTATGCAAGAGGACAAATGCTTTTTAGCATTTAAGCATAAAAGCTTGGTGCGTTATCAGTATGATAAAATGAGTGGGCTTTTTAAGAGGGTGTTTATTTCTTGCAAAGAGGACAAATTTAAGGGGGAATTTAGCCAGATGATTTTTGATGAAAGGCTCTTTGGGGCGGATTTTCACTCGCCTATGCTTGCTTTGTATAGCATTCTTAAAGGCTTTGAAAATAGCTTTGTCTTTATCATCGCTGTGGATATGCCCTTTGTGAGTAAAGATAGCATTCAAATTCTTGTTAATAAGACTTTTAAAGCAAAGATTATCCTTGCAAAAACCAAAAACAAGGAGCATTTTTTGTGTGGGCTTTATCACAGCTCTTTGGCGTCTTTGTGTTTAGAGCTTTTAAACAAGAACACACATAAAATTCGCACTTTAAGCCAAAACGCCCCCACTGAATTTGTCGAATTTGCGGACACAAAAGAATGGGCAAATTTAAACAGCCCACAAGATTACGAGCTTTTCAAAAATGCGTAAAATCATCTTTTGTATTATGCTGGGCTTTGCCCTTTTGTGTGCTGATGAACAATACGACTTTGCTGAGATTTTACATAAAGAATATCAAGGTGAAAGCCAGACAATTAACTTCTTACGCCTTAAAACCCACGATACCAACTATTTTTTGCCCCTTTCTTACAATTTTCGCCGCTACGATAATATAAAAAATCCCCTTGAAGCCAAATTTCAAATCAGCGTCAAAAAAGCCCTGCTTGAAAATCTTTTTAAGCTCAATGAGGGCATTTATTTTGCTTATACGCAAACGGCTTGGTGGCAAATGTATGCGGACTCTGCACCTTTTAGAGAGCTTAATTACGCCCCAGAAGTATTTATTAGTTTTCCTTTTAAATTTGAGAATTTCACTGCTTTAAAAAATGCAAGTGTGGGCTTTATGCACCAATCAAACGGCAAAGATGATATAGACTCTCGCTCGTGGAATAGAGCGTATTTCAGCTTACTTTTTACAAGCAAACGCATAAGCTTTAATCCTCGCGTGTGGTATATCATACCAGAATCAAGCCTTGATGAAAACAAAGACATAGGCAAATATTTGGGGAATTTTGATGTGAAACTTTCTTATCTTGGCAAAGACACTTTTGTCTATGTGCTGTGGCGAAACAACCTTGACTTTAAGCACAATAAAGGAGCCATAGAGCTTAATGCAGGTTTTGACTTGCTTGATAATGGTGTGTTTTGGTTCGTGCAGTATTTTAACGGCTATGGGGAAAGTTTGATTGATTATAAAAGGTATATGAATAGGCTTTCTGTGGGATTTTTAATCGCTTATTAAGCGGGGCAAAAGCCCCACTTTTTACTTCAAGGTTTCGATATAATTTTCAATCGCTTCAAAATCAGCTTCGGTTAAGCCTTTGAGATTAAGCTTCATAATCGCACCTTGTCCGTAAGCATTTCTCGTGCCTGCGGCATATTCTTTCATATATTTAAGTCTATCTGCCTTTGCTACGGTTTTAAGAGCAGGGACTTTTTTAAGATAGACGACATCAGCTTTTGCACCGTGGCAAACTGCACATTTTTTGTAAAGTGTAGCTCCATCGGCAGCATAAGCTGAAACGCTGAAACAGCCAATAGCTAACGCGATAAGAAGTTTTTTCATCACTTCTCCTTTCTGTTGAAATTGTCCTAGCATTATATTACAATTTCCTTTAACCATTCATTAAGAATTCAAAATTTTATACTATAATACCCTTTATGAAAACAAAAGCATTATTTTTAGATAGAGACGGCGTTATCAATGTCGATAAAGGCTATGTGTATAAAGAACAAGACTTTGAATTTTGCGAGGGAATTTTCGCCCTTTGTGCGTTTTTTTTAAGCAAAGAGTATCAAATTTTTGTCATCACCAACCAATCAGGCATAGCAAGAAAGCTTTACAGCGAAGAGGATTTTGAAAAATTAAGCCTTTTTATGCTTGAAAATTTTAATAAAAAGGGAGTTAAAATCAGCAAAATTTATCATTGCCCTCACTTGCAAGATTGTAATTGTCGCAAACCAAAGCCGGGTATGCTTTTACAAGCACAAAAAGAATTTAACATTGATTTGAAGCACTCTGTTTTCATCGGCGATAATTTAAGCGATATGCAAGCAGGTAAAAATGCTGGTGTAGGCAAACTTTGTCTTATCGGCACTGATAAAAGTGGCGATTTTTACACGACTTTTGCGAATTTAAAAGAAGCAAAGGACTTTTTTAAGGATAGTTTATGAGAATAGTCATCACAGGCGGGGCTGGTTTCATCGGCTCAAATTTAGCTTTGCATTTGCAAGAAAAAAATGAGATTTTGATTGTCGATAAAATGAGAAGTGAGGAGCGTTTTAGCAATGGAAATTTGCAAAGTTTTGGGCATTTTAAAAATTTGCTTGAATTTAAAGGCGAACTCTTTACAGGCGACATTTGCCAAAGGCAGACGCTAGAAAAAATCAAAGCCTTTAAGCCCGATGTCATCTTTCATCAAGCCGCCATTTCAGACACAACAGCGTCCAATCAAAACGCCATTTTGCAAACAAATTTAAATTCTTTTTACGATTTCATCGAACTTGCCATAACTTTAAACGCTAAACTTATCTATGCAAGTTCGGCTGCTGTTTATGGAGACGCACCAAGCCCTCAAAGAGTGGGATTTAGCGAAGCTCCTAAAAATCCCTACGCCTTTTCCAAGCTGATGATGGATAAAATAGGCGCTAAATATTACGATAAAGCCCACATAGTAGGACTTCGATATTTTAATGTCTATGGAGAGGGCGAATTTTTCAAGCATAAAACAGCCTCAATGGTGTTGCAATTTGGCTTACAAATGCTTGGCGGAGAAAAGCCTCGTTTATTTGTCGGTAGTGATAAGATTTACAGGGACTTTGTCTATGTTAAAGATGTGATAAGTGCTAATATCGCAGCACTTGATGCAAAATGTGGCGTGTATAATGTCGGTTCTTTCAAGGCTAGGGCGTTTCAAGACATTGTCGATATACTACAAAAAGAACTTGGCACAAATTTCGCTTACGAATACATTCCAAACCCTTACGCCAAAGCCTATCAATACCACACCCAAGCAGGAGCGAACGAGCATTTTTCTTATGAGCCAAAATTTAGCCTTGAAGAGGGCATAAAAGCTTATTTGCCAGAGATTAAGAGAATTTATGAAAGGGAAATTGATGCTTGATTTTTTAGCCTCCAAAAAGCCTAAAATTCTCGTCATTGGCGATTTAATGGTGGATAATTACATTTGGTGCGATTGCAAACGCGTAAGCCCCGAAGCTCCTGTGCTTATAATGAATGCAACAAGGCACGATAAAAGGCTAGGTGGGGCGGCGAATGTGTATGCGAATTTAAAAAGTCTTGGTGCAAGTGTGTTTGCATTAAGTGTGATTGGCGATGATGAGGCGGGTAGGTTTTTACAGCAGAATTTAAACGCTAAATTACTCATTCAAAAGGGACGCATCACTTCTTTGAAAAATCGCATAGTCTCTCACAGCCAGCAGGTTTTGCGTCTTGATGATGAAAGTTGCGAGGAAATCGCCCTTGAAGATGAGCTTTTGGCTGAATTTGATAAAATCGCCAAAGATTATGAAGCCATTATTTTAAGTGATTATGGCAAGGGCGTTTTGACGCAAAAAGTGTGTCAGCATATCATCAAAAAGGCAAAACAAGCTCAAATTCCCGTGCTGATAGACCCAAAGGGCAGTGATTATAGCAAATACAAAGGTGCAACCCTCTTAACACCAAATAAAAAAGAAGCCATTGAAGCCTTGAAAATGCCAAATTTAGACGGCGAAAATCTAAAATTGGGCATAGAAAGGCTGAAAAAAGAGCTTGATTTGTGTTATTCGATTATCACGCTTTCAGAGGCTGGTATTGCTTTATTTGATGATACTTTACACATTATACCCGCTCGTGCAAGGGAAGTTTTTGATGTAACAGGAGCAGGAGATAGCGTTATATCAGTTCTTGCGTTTTGTTTAGCCTTGAAAGTGCCTGTGATTTCAGCTTGTGAAATGGCTAACAAAGCCGCAGCCGTTGTGGTGAGTAAGATAGGAAGCGTGAGCGTAAGTTTTGATGAGATTAAGAATTTTGAAAAAAATGGCTTTGAATTTAAGATAAAAAGCCGCGATGAACTCGCCCTTTTATTTAAAAATTCACAAAAGAAAGTCGTTTTTACCAATGGTTGCTTTGATATTTTACATTTTGGACACATTAAATATTTAGAAAAAGCACGGAATTTAGGCGATTTGCTCGTTATTGGGCTAAATAGCGATTCAAGCGTTCAAAGGCTTAAAGGCAAATCTCGCCCCATAAATTCAGCTTTTCAAAGGGCTTGTTTGCTTGCAAGTCTTTATTTTGTGGATTTTGTTGTGATTTTTGAGGAGGATACGCCCTTTGAGCTTATCAAGGCTTTAAAGCCCGATATTTTGGTGAAAGGTAAGGATTATGAGGGCAAAAAAGTTGTCGGTGCTGAACTTGTCAAAGAAGTGCATCTTATAGATTTTGAGCAAGGTTTTAGCACGAGTAGCATTATAGAAAGGATAAAAAATGACAAAAATTGTTGAAAACGAATTCAACGAGCATTTAGCGGTGTGGCAAGAAAGCGTAAAGCTTTTGCCCTCAAAAATCGCTCAAATTGCTCAAATTTTAAATCAATGCCTTGATAAAGGCGGTAAAATTCTCATTTGTGGTAATGGCGGAAGTGCCGCAGACGCCCAGCATTTTGCTGCTGAATTAAGTGGGCGTTACAAAAAAGAAAGAAAAGCCTTGGCAGGATTAGCCCTTACAACTGATACTTCCGCACTCACAGCCATAGGCAATGATTACGGCTTTGACTTTGTGTTTTCAAGACAGGTTGAGGCTTTGGGAAATGAAAATGACGCACTCATCGGTATATCCACGAGTGGAAAAAGCCCAAATGTGCTTGAAGCCTTTAAAAAGGCAAAGGAAAGAAAGATGATTTGCATAGGACTCAGTGGCAAGGGCGGTGGAGCGATGAATGCACTTTGCGACATCAATCTTGTCGTCCCAAGCAACGATACAGCCCGTATCCAAGAAATGCATATTTTAAGCATTCACAGCATTTGCCAACTTATCGATAATGAGGAGAGAAAATGAAAAAAATTATCTTTGTAAGCCTTGTTTGCTTACTTTTCACAGCGTGTAGCTTTAAAAACAGCCCAAAATATGTCAGCAAAGACTATACCAAAGCCTTGCAAGAAAATGATTATAGGCGTGCAAAGTCCTATGTATATGTGCCTAGCAGCACTCAAAGCATATTAAGTGCTAAGGACATTGAGGCGAAATTGCAAGAAAAATTTGGCGAATTTCAAAAAGAACTTGAAGCCATAGGCGGTGTAAAAGACTTTAAAATCACCGATAAAAAGGAAGTGAGCGAAAGTGTGGTTGAGCTTAAAGTCGAATGCGTAGGCAAAAACGGCACAATTATCGATAAAAACTTCTTTATGATAAAGCTTGATGAAAAATGGAAAATCATACAGGCTTTGTAAAAAAGGACTTTTAAAGTATCGACAAGTAGATTTTTATACAGGCGAAATTGTTTTTGCAAACTCAAAGGGTGTCTGTAAAAGGCTCTTAATAAAAATATAAACGCCAAAGATAGAGCTTTTTATAATGCCCCCATAGCTACAAGCAGCATTTTTTGGCGTTTTGGCTGTCAAAATTGGCTTTGTCAAGGCGAAAGATGAGGTAATTTGCCACATTTCTTTTCGCACTTTTTTAAAATATGACTCTTGTTTTTGCCTTATTTTGTAAAATTCCCATATCTTTGAAGCAACAACAAAACAATGAGCCTTAAAATAAGCCCTTAACTCCTTATAATCTTCAAAATCATCACGCAAAGGCTCTAAAAAATAAGGAAGCTTTTTTGGAAAATTCTAGTGCTAAATTCAAGCTTTCGTCTATGCTTTTATCATCGATTAAAATAATATCTAAATTTGCATAGCTTTGTAAGTATTCTTTCACTTGGCTTGGTGATACCATTATGGCAAGTGTGGCTTTAAGGCTCATTTTTTCACATTTTGAAAACCTTGTAAAAAACGACACAAAAATATTTCTTTCTAAAACTAGTCGAATAATACGCCATTTTCATCACCTCAATGCAAAAGCCCTAAAAACCCCTGCTTAAATCCTCATCTTTTATCTCATAAGCCTTGTAAAGCTGCGGTAAAAGCTTTCGTATGGCATAATCATAATGATAAAAAAGCTTATAAATTTGCTCCAAATCCAAAGAATCTGGCTTTGAGTTTTTAAGCTTTTCAAAGTCAAACACCGCACTTTGTGCTATTTTGGGAATTTTTTCATCAAAAAAGTCGTAAAATTCAGCCCTTGCTTTAAAAAGAGCGTTCAAATCGCCTACTATCTTTTCTTTCATCATTTATCCTTTATCAAAATATTTAAACATTTTAACAAAATTCATTAAAAAATTCGCCGTTTTTGGCTATAATTTCAAGTTATTTAAAAAAGATTAAAGAAATGAGAATTTGATGAATTTTATCCAAAGCCTTGCTTTAAAGTATTCGCACCGCACTATGATGAGGAGTTTAGAAAAAAACTTTAAAGTTCATTTACATTCAAAAGAAAAAACACCGCCACAAAAAAGCATTATGCTTTACGCTCATATCCCATTTTGCCATACTTTCTGCCCGTATTGTAGCTTTCACAAATACAGCTATGATGAGAATTTAGCAAAAATTTACTTTCAAAGTCTGCGTAAGGAGCTTGAAATCATCAAGGCAAAGGGCTTTGACTTTCACACTATGGTTGTGGGTGGCGGCACAACCTTAATCAACGAAAACGAGCTTTTAAAGACATTGGAACTTTGCAAAAAGCTTTTCAGTATCCAAGAAATCAGCTGTGAAACCGACCCTAATCATATTAAAGCAGAGCAATTACGCCGTTTTAAAGGACTTATCGACAGGTTAAGCTGCGGGGTGCAAAGCTTTGATGATACGATTTTAAAAAAAGTGGCAAGGTATGAAAAATTTGGCTCGGGCAAGGAACTTTGCGAAAAACTTGAAAAAGCCATAGGCATTTTACCTATTTTCAGCATAGATTTGATTTTTAATTTCCCCTTTCAAAGCAAAGAACAGCTTTTAAGCGACTTACACACGGCAAAAAAGCTCGGTGCTTCGCAGATTACCACCTATCCTTTGATGAAGTCAAATCTCACAAAAGAAGCCATTTGCAAGGCTTTGGGCGTGAGTGTGCAAGATAATGAATTTGAATTTTATGGCATAATTTGTGATTTTTTTAAGGATTATGCAAGAAACAATGCTTGGTCCTTTTCCTTGCAAAAAGACAGCTTAAATGATGAGTATGTCAGCTCTCATCACGAGTATTTGGGTGTTGGAAGTGGAGCGTTTAGCTTTTTGGGCGGTGAGCTTTTAATCAACGCCTTTAATCTCAAAGACTACACCACGCTCATTGACAGCAAAGCCGATGCGACTATGGCTAGGGCGAGTTTTAAACGCAAGGACATTTTACGCTACATTTTTTTAACCGAAATGTTTTCGGGTGAGCTAAATATCACAAAATTTAATCAAAATTTAAATTGTGAGCTTGAAAAAAACTTGCGATTTGAAATTTTGGCTTTGCAAATGGCAAAGGCTGTGGTGAAAGAAGATGATACACTTAAATGCACTGAATTTGGACGCTATCTTTTTGTGCTGATGATGAAAGATTTTTATACGGGTATGGATATAGTTCGTGGCGTGTTTAGAGACGATGCAAGGCTTAAAAACAAAGATTTCATCGATATTATGAAAGAAAAAATTTAAAATTTTTGGCTTTTAAGTGCTTAAAAAGCTCCTTGATACAAGGCTAAAATCAATATTTTTTAAGCAAAAAGGGCTATAATAACAAACGGAAGATGAGTGCTCTGGTGAGTGCCGCTGACTTCAAATCAGCTGAAAGGGTAGCTGGCTATCCTTTGGGGAGTTCGATTCTCTCATCTTCTCGCCAAAAGACTTAAATTTAAAAGCTCAAACCCACATTAAAACGCACGGCTTGTATTTTTGTCGCTTTTCCAAAATACCCATTTGGCTTTTGATACTCATACTCCACGCCCACAGAAAAGGGAAGTATGGCAGGTTTTACGCGAAGCCCTGCGTTGTAGGCAAAGGTATCATCGTAGTATTTGTTGAAATTTGAATAACTAGCCCCAACATAAGGCGTAGCGTAAAGTAAAACCAAGTCCAAAGTATAACCCGCAGAAAGCCCAATTTGCGTGTTTTTAATCTTTTGCACGCTATCGTCTATACTTGTATATTTAAATTGCGGGGCGATGACGAAATTTGAAACGCCCACCCAAACGCGTCCATAAGCACTCCAATCATAACGACTCTCGCCATTGACATCGACTTTTTGCACGCCCGCACCAAGTTCTGGCGTGAGTTCAAAGCCGCCAAGCCTTATGCCAAAAGACAAAGAACAAAGCATTGCAGTGAGTAAAAACAATTTTTTCATCGTGTATCCTTTAAATTTTTCGCACAATCATAGCAAATTTAGACTAATGAATGTATTTTTTCACAAAAAGATAGCTCAAAGCGGCTAAAAAGCAGCACAAAGAAATAACCCCGCCCAATAACACAGGCGAATTCGCATCTAAAATGCCGACAAAAAAGCTCACACAACCTGCCAAAGCAAATTGCGTTGTGCCAAGCACCGCAGAAGCCGTGCCTGAATGATTACTCGCAAAACGAGCCATTGCCGAAGTGGTGATATTTGGCATTAAAAAGCCAAGCATTGAAATGGTGAAAAACAAGGCGATTTCAAAAAACCAAAAATTCGCCGTAAAAAACGCCGAAAGCACCAGCACTATGCTTAAAACGAGCATAACCATAAAGGCTTTTGGGAGTATAGTATAAGGTGAGTATTTAAGCACTAATCTAGCGTTAATGTTAGCAAAAAGGACGAAGCCAAGTGCGTTTATGCCAAATAATATGCCGTATTTTTGTTCGCTCAATCCAAAAAATTGAGTGAAAACAAAGGACGAACCGGTGATATAAGCAAACATTCCAGCCATAGACAAAGCCCCAGCACAAGCATAAAGCATAAAAAGCTTGTCTGTAAGCACACTTTTATAGCTTTTGAGTATTTCCTCCCTTGAAAATTCAACCTTACCGACATTTTTCGCACTTTCTTTGAGGCTAAAAATCAGCAATAAAAACAAAACTATGCCAAAGATAAATAAAACGATAAAAATACTCGCCCAAGAGAAAAACTGCAAAAGCAAAGAGCCAAAAGCCGGTGAAAGCATAGGTGCAAGGGAGCTTACCACCATCATCAAAGCGTAAATGGAGGCTGCTTCTTTAAGCTCAAACACATCATTGACAATAGCCCTTGCGATAACCACACCAGCACAACCGCCCAAAGCCTCAAAAAAACGCAAGATGATAAAGGCACTCACAGAATCAACAAGCACACAGCTTAAACTCGAAAGCATAAACAGCACCACGCCCACGCACAAAGGCTTTTTACGCCCGAAAATATCGCTCAATGGACCATAAATAAGCTGTCCTAACGCAAAAGCGATGAAAAAACTCGCCAAAGAAAGTTGGGTGAGAAAGGGCGTAGTTGCAAAGCTTTCTTGCACCTTTGTTAGAGCGGGTAAATACATATCCGTAGAAAGCGGGGCAATCGATGACATAAGGGCTAAAATGACTATGATTTTAAATTTTTCAAAACCTTTAACTTGGGTGCGTGTTTGCATAAGAACTCCAAATGTAAGATAGAATTTTTTTAATCATTGTAGTGAAAAAATCTTAACTACAAAGCAACGCAAGAACTTTTATCTGCTTTTAAGAGAATAAAATTTAATAAATTCGTCAAATAAAAATTGTGTTTTTTCATTAAGCTTGTCTGCTTTGCTATTGTTTATGGTGATATTTGATTTTGGCGTATCAAATGCTATATCCACACCAACGACATTTTTTTGCTTTTGTTGCAAGGCTTTGGAGTATAAATTTTTTTGGTCTCTTTTAATAAGCTCGTTAAAATCGCATTCCACAAAAATTTCAAAATAATTTTTCAAATTTTTTCTATTAAAATCATACACCTCATCAAAAAGCGAAATGGTGCTTACGATGACGATTTGCCCTTGTTTGCTTAAAAAATGAGCCAATTTAGCTCGTTTTAATGCCATTTGTATGCGTCCTTGCTTATCATAAGAAAAATGCTCAAAAAGCTCTCTTAATTCATCGCCGTCTAAATAAATAACATTATCAAATCGCTTTCTTAAAAGCTTTGTTAAATTCAAAGCCAAAGTGCTTTTGCCACTTCCAGCCAATCCACAAAGCCAAATAATAGCCCCCTCTTTCATCACAAAGCCTTTATATCAATGTCCAAATCGCTTTTAAAGTCTATCTCACACCAGCGATGATTTAAACGCACGGCTTTTGCATTGTGATATTTATCAATCAAGGCTTGTAAAAAGCTTGTCATATAAATGTTATGAAAATTCTGCCCGTCAAATAAAGCATTTTTATCTAATGCGTCATACAAGGCTATCACCTTGTCTAAAAAATCCCAAGAAAATTTAAAAAGCCCCATATATTGTGCCTCAATTTCACTTATGCTTTGTGGCTTTTTACCAAGTTCTATGATAAAATCGCCTTGCATTTTAAGACTTTCAGCATCGTCTAAAACATTATCAAATCGCAATTGCCATAGTTTTTGCCATTGCATATCTACGCAAATGGCTAGTTGGGCTTTGGTGTTTTTTAAATCCTCTACACATTCTTTAAAATACACTATATCAGCATAGCTGATGATAATATCTTGCTTATGTTCTATGCATTCAAGCAAAAACTCACGCGCACAAAATAAAGAATAAAGCATATTTGTCTTTGCATAGTCTTTATTTTCAAAAAAACGCTCAATTTTAAATGTGTGCTGCAAAAATTCACGCAAAATTTCAAATTTATATCCACCCACAACGGCAATTTCATTGATATTTGCCGCTTTTAAGGCTTGTATTTCATACTCGATAATTCTCTTGCCCTTGTATTTTACCATAGTTTTTGGCACATTTGCTGTAAGTGGCATTAAACGCGAACCAAATCCAGCAGCTAAAATTAAAGCTTTCATTTTTTAGTCCTTAATTTGTGTTTAAATTCTTGTAAAATACTCCTATCAATCAAACCTCCCTTTCTTTCTATATGCCACATAGTTGCATAAAAGGGCAAATTTTTATGTTTAAAAGCCTCTATACTTTCATCTTTTGCCCTAACTAAACATTCTAAATCTTTACCAAGCTTTGTAATGGCGTAATGATGAAAGGAATTCACCTCAAATTCATAGCCATTTTTATCCCTTACTAAATGCTTTCCAATGTGATTTTCACATTTTGTAATGCTTGAATGAAAAAAATGTGCTAAAAGTTGCGCCCCTCTGCAAATGGCTAAAATAGGTATTTCATCACCAATGCAATGTTTAATCATTTCTTTTTCGTAATTATCTCTCATTATATTTTCATCACTATTATCAAATATGCTTAAATCATTCCCTCCGCTTAAAATACACCCTTTAATCACATTTTTATAACGATAAAAAGGCAGTTTAAAACTTAAAGGCAGGGGTAAGAATTCTTTCAATTCCTTATCAAAAAATTCGCCCCATTCTAGCGATAAAGCCTCTCTTAATTCATCATAATCTTTGTGTTTAATGAGTCTTTGACTTAAAGCTATAAACATAAAATTTGCTCACTTGCACATTCAATTCTCACACGCTTTGCCCTAGAAATTCGAGCAAATTCCTCTTCGCCAACGCCTATAACAGAAGGCAGTTGAAGCTCTGATGCTCTAATCGCCATATGCGAATTTGCTCCACCATAACAAGTAATAAGCCCAGCGATATTTTTAGAAAACAAATAATCATACCCCGGATCAGCCGCACGAATTAAAACAATCTTACCCTCAAAATCCTCATCACTTTCAAACGCCACCTCAGCACTGATACTTTTTTGAGTAATGAAATTTGGCATAATATGCCCGGTAAAAAAGCTATACACTTGATTTGACTCATACAACAAAGGGGGAAGTTTAAGGGCAAGTGTGAGTTTATACTCATCTTTATGTTTTTTAATCTCATCTAAAAATTTTTCTTTTGGACTTTTAGAATACAAAGAAGAGGACAAGGTGAGTATATTTTCTATATCCAAATAAGCCATATCCTCCTTGCTGATACCATAATACTCTCCAAGATGACCCACAAGCTCTAAGGCATAGCTTAAAAATTTAGTAAATTCAAATTTCACGCTTTCTCTACCCTCTATGGCTTCTTTTAGAAAAAGTAAAAAGTCTTTGGCATTGATTTTTAAACCATTTTCTATCAAAAGAATGTCAAGTTTTTTGCTTTGTTCTGCACTTAATTTAAAAATTTGCTCCTCTTGCTTTTTAGGCTTTTTTGATAAAGAAAAATACCTTTCAAAAGCCTCATCATAACGAGGAGAGCAAATATTATATGTCCCGGCTCTTAAATGTCCGAATTCTTTTAAAAATTCGCCGACATTATCTTTGCTTAAATTTTCACTTCGTAAGGAAAGTTTTTTACTGACTGTGCTTAAAGAATTTAAAAAATCAGCCCTTTGTTCCTTGCTAAAAAAGCCTATTTCTACTAAGGAATTTAGCATTTGCATAGCCACAAAAGCAGCCCTTGCCACACCAGCAAAAGGCAAAGTGCCATACCTTTTGCAAAGCTCTAAAAGCCAATAAATTTTATCAATTAAAGAATAATTTGAATTCTTAATACTTTCAAAAGCAAAGCCTATATTCATCGCTTTAATAATGTCTTTTTTAAATAAAGAATTTAAAGGGTTAATAATATTATTTGTAAGTTCTAAAAGAGCAAATTCAAGCCTTTTGATTTCATTTTCGTTAAAGCCATATTTTAAAAGTTTTTTGAGTTTTTTGGGGCTGTTAAAATCATAGCAAGAATACACTATTTCAAATTCTATCTTATCGTGAAGATGCGGGGATTTAATGAGACTTTGCAGGTAAAAATCAACAAGCTTTTGTGCTAATTTTTCATTTAAAATTTTTGGCACAAAAGAGTTAAAACTCACTCTTACATCAACATAAGGCATACCTAAAAATGAATGCATTAAAGGGTGGCTTCTCATATCTTTATAGCCATAATTATCCCTTTGATACGCCCAAATATTATCCGTGATGATATTCTTGTATAAACTCAAAGCAAGTCTTTTAGGACGCACTCCTATAATCTCAGCAGGATTCCAATCAGGCATAATGCCAAAAATAAAATTCTCTCCAAGCACACCCCATCTTTTTTCTTTTAAATTATCAAGTCTTTTAGCTAGTCTAGCCAAAGCTTCTTTTGGTAGAGCTTTAAACAAATTGATTTTATTTTTCATCACCAAAGGACGCACTTGCAGACAAAAAAGTCTTTCCTTGCCCTCATATTTTGCAAAGGCAAATTCTACATCTAAAAATTCACATTCAAAAAGACTTTCTAGTTCTTGCACCATAGCAACGAGTTTTGCCATTTTTTTATCTTTAATGACAATGTTTTCACGATAGGCAAAAAAGCTCTTACCCTCCTTGCTGCTACCATCAGTTATAGCCGCATTGCTACCACTTTCATCATATTGTATGCAAAAATATGGGGCGAAATTATCCTTATCCACGCTAAAAGCAACCCCACAACTTAAAATTTCATCTAAAAAAGGCTGGATTAAAAGCTCATCATTATCATTTGGCATCGACAAAGCCACCTTATCTAAGGCATCAAATACAGCTTCTTTGTCATCACTTTTTATTTTAGCTAGGCTTAAAAATGCTCCGGCATTTGAATTTTGTGTATTGTCCTCGTTTTTTGATGAGGAGCGAATGATTAAATATTTGCTTTTCAAGCCTTGAATTTGACTAAAAATTCGCTCTTTCTCTTTTAAATCCTTTTTATTGATGATGAGCAAAGGCAAAAGCTCACCATTTTTTAAAAGTCCTTGCAAGGCAAGTAAATTTCTTGCCTTGCTTTTAAATTGAAGTTTGATTTTAGCGCTCATCTTTGCCTTTCTTAAATCTTTTTCGCACTCCAACACCTTGTGGTATATTTTATGTCAAATTCATTGGGAAGTTTTTCTTTAAATTTGGCACAAATTTGGGAAAATAAGGCTTTTCCCTCATCACTTTGCAAATCCCAGTAAGGATTTTTCACGCTTTGCCACGCCAAAATATAATTTTGCAAATTTTGATGAAAGTAAAAATCCTGCTCCACAAAGACTATCTCATCAAAAAGTGCCTTATTTGCCTCGATGATAGGGCGTTGATTTTCCCTGCGAACGCCTCTTTCATAATGCGGCACAAATTCCTTGATGATATTTTCAGCCTTTTCCTGTAAAGAATCATTCAAATCCCTATGATTCCACATACACGAAAAATACCCGTCTTTTTTAAGGAGGCGGTGGGTTTGCTTTAAGGCTTCGTTTCTATCCATAACATTAAAGCTACTCCCAAAAGTAACCCAATCAAAACCCTCATCTTGCAGACCATTTTCAAGACCACTTGCACGAATCCACTCTATATTTTGCCCCTTCGTTCGATTGATACCAATCTCACGCATAGCATCATTTGGCTCGACAGCTACCACCTCTAAACCCCTTTGACTAAGCATTATGCTTAAATTTCCTGTCCCTGCACCAATGTCAGCGACTTTGATTTTATCTTTACCAATCAAAGCCACCAGCATATCAATGCACTTTGGTGCATAATTTGGGCGAAATTCATAAAATTTCGCGTGTTGGCTATAATCCCAATCTTTCTCAACTAATGTTTGCATTCTTTCCTCTTTCACTTTAAAAGCCAAAGCAAAAGAGGAAGCTAATCACACCTTTCGCACCGTCCAAGCACGAATTTTATAAGGTATTTGCAATTCTTCAAAAGGAGAAATTTTAGACTCAATCATCTCTAAAATCTCCTTAAACCTCTTTTGCCCAGCCTGAGCTTGTATATCATTTACAGAATGCCACGCACCAAGATACCTTTCTTTACTCCAAATTTCTTGATAATCGCACTCCATAAAAAAACAATCCGTAAAATGCCCACTTTTAACAAGCACTTCGTCCCATTTTTGAGTATTGTAAAGTCCGCTACTTACTCGATTAAGCTCTGGAACAATATTCTTAATCTCTTCTTCAATCTCATAAAAAATTGAACCCTCTTTTATATTGCGTGGATTGTAAAGCACAGAGAAGTAGCAATGCCCCCCCCCCTCTTGCCTTAACACCCTTGCAAATTCAGGCAAAGATTTTTCAGGATTAGTCCAATGAAAAGACGAAGCCATAATGAGCCAATCAGCACAATTTGAGGGCAAATTTGTCTCCTCACCGCTACCTTTAAGCCATTTAATGTTTAAACCCTCAGTAGCCTTTTGTCCCTCTGCTCTCATCGAATCATTTGGCTCAACAGCAGTTACACAAAGATTAAAATCCTTTGCGAGCATAGCCGTGAGCTTTCCCGTTCCAGCACCAACCTCAACCACCTTTAAATCCTCATTAGCCATACCCTTATCATTCACACAAGCGATGAGTTTGCTAAGCAAAAGCGGTGAATATGCTGGGCGATTGTGGTAATATTTTGCCATTTGGGTAAAATCACCTTGTTTCATTTTTTCTCCTTTGTATTGGTTTTTTGGCATATTTTTTCAAATTCTTTGTAGTATTTCCATTTGTCTAAAAAATGAGGATATTTTTCTCTTATATAAGTCAGCTCAAAATCCAAAGTCTTTTTGAGAAAAGTTCTTATTTCTTCATTGTCGCTCAAATAATTAAGAATTTGCTCCTCGCTAATGTGTATAGCTTTTCTCTTTGCCACCTCATCTTTAAGTGCTTGTATATAAGCTTTGATGAATTTTAAACTCTCATCATAAAGCATATTATTGGCTTTGAGCTTGGCTAAATCATCTTTTTGAATCAAGACTAAAATTTTATTCTCATCAATTATCAAATTTTCCTCAATCTCTGCACTCAAATCAACAAAATCCTTTTGCTCTTCGCTGACATAATGAGGCAGGGTAATGATTAAATCAAAGCCCCCTTGCCGATGCAGTGAGCTTAAATCTTGCCCCGCACAAGCTAAATCATCACTATGTGCTACAAGCGTTACAGGAAAAAGACTATACATTTCATTCCAAATTCTATTGGTAAAATGTTCTTTATTTTGAGGCTTTTCAAAGCCAAAGAGCAAGGCAAGTTCGCAAAAGGTATCAAAAGCACAATCAGGCTTTAAATCATTAAATTCAACACAATGTATAAAGCTTATATTATCTTTTAAATTTTCAAGTATGCTATTAAGTGCTAAAACGGCTTTGAGCGTATTTTGCTTTTCCTCATTATCAAATTCCTCAAAAACGCTAAAATCAGGCTCATTTACCTTACTACTATACCAATATGTAGTCTTGGGGACAATGTCCGCATAAGCACAAGTGAGATTAAATTTTTTATACAAAGGATTTGTCGGTGGAGTGGAGTCAAAGTGATTGATAACGCATCTTAATCTACTTATAGGGTCTCTTGCGATATAAAGAAAAGGCACTTTTTTATGAAGGCTCATTTTAAAACGATGAGCATTTAGCTTATCCGCCCAAATCCACATTGTATAATAAAAAAACAAGGCATTTTTGCAACTTGCCTTATATTCATAAATTTCTTTATACGCCCTTTCAAAAGAAAAATTTGTAATAGGCGAATTCACCCCGCATTCTTTCAAAAAAACCAAGGTCGCCGCAGAAGCTGAACAACCATTTGAAATATTTATCAAATCATAATTTTGCGGTGGCAAAGGCAAATTACACTCCCAAGCCAAATTTGCAGGGATATTTTCATAATCTATCTCTTTTTGAGGGTTAAGATAAGGCGGATAAGGGTGTTTTGTGTCTATATATTTTTCTTTAAATTCTTGTGAATTAAGCCAAATTCGAGCCTGTGTGTAGATTGATTTTAAGCTCTTAAAATCTTGCAAAGAGCTTTGCAAAAATTTAAAACGCTCTAAATGCTTTTCTTTCCATTTTTTGACTTTATTTTGATTTAAAAAGAGCTTGTAAAATGCTATTTTAAGCGGACAAATTCCAAGATAATATCTTTTACAAGCCTTAACAAGCTGAAAAAAAGCCTTGTGAAAACGAGCTTTTAAAAGCTGACTATGACTTGTTAGGGAGCAACCCCCCCCCCATTAGAGTTTAAAAAATCCATTAACCGCCCTCGCATTTTGTTTAAAGGCAAGATTATAGCAAAAAAAGATTACAAATTGTAACAACTTATAGTGCGTAAAGATGAAAAATGTCAAAAAATTATCATTGATTTGTTATAATTTTTTATTTAATTATTTTGAAAGGATTTAAAATGTTTGGTTTTGGTAGTGGAGTGTGTAAGAAATTTTCGGTGCTGATGAGTAAGATAGGGGGGGGGCATTGAAATATCTTCTTCTTTTCCCCTTGCTTTGTGTAAATTACGCTTTTGGAGTGGAGTTAAACTCTTTATGCTCTCAAACAACTGGAAATTCTTGCAATATCACAAAAGCTGAAAATGAAATCACAAACAACGGCAATTTCAATAAAAATACAAATATTTCAATACAAACACAAATTACAAATTTTATCAATTATGGTGATATAAACATAGGCACAAACACTATCAATGTAAATGGCACTGGAAATACCATTGTAAATGTAATCAACTATGGCAGGATTGTCGCTACCTCTACTGGTGGCAATCATCAAGGTGCTTCTTTTGCAAGTTGGAGCGATGGTAAATTTCAAAATTTTTATAATTATGGTTACATTTCTGGGGGGATAACTTTAACGCTAAATAATGGAGAAAATATAAGTATCACCAATTACGGCACTATGGCTGGGCTAGAAGCTTCTACAAATCCAACCACCGCTGGTAATGCAGTAGTTGTCGTTGATAATTACAATCTCATCAAACTTCACCCCGCCAATGATATGCACTTTGCTGATATAGATAAACTCATCATCAAAAACTACGCCATAAAAGTAGAAGAAAATGCCAATGCTTTTAATAGTATCGATTTTGCTGGAACTAATACCAAAGGCAATACCAATAATTCGCATTTAGCCGTAGTTAATATGAATAGCGTTGAATTTAGCGATGAAAATTCAAGGTTGATTTTAAGTGCTGGGGGAGATTTTGAATTTGGAAAAGATTATTTAACCCAAAAGCTAATCGTAACCATTAACAACGCAAAACAGGAAGTTAAAATCCCCACCATAAGCCCTTCTCGCCTCACCACAAAAGATAATTATTTAGAGCTTTCCACTACTCCAACGCATTTTAAGCTCAATGTAAATGCTGCGATGAGTGAGGTGTCCCTAACGCACAAAGCAAACATTAAAAGTATCAATTTAATGACTTTGCAAAGCAATGACATCATTTTTGAGCAAAATTATCAGCCTGTGCGTCAAAGAAAAAGCACGAAAAGGACGAGAAAGCCTCAAAGGACAGATGATTTTTATTTTAATTTCACGCCTTATGCAGCCTATAACGAGCTTGGGGAGCAAAATCGCTACGATTTATCGGGCTTTGAATACGGCTTTATCGCGGCATTTAGCCAAAAAATGTGGGGTGAAAGTTATGGAATTCATCTTGGCTTTGGTTACGGCGAATACAAAGACAAGGGCGATGATAGTCATTTTAAGGACTTTTTCATTAAAAATATGAATTTTATGGGCGGTTTTCATTATAAGAGGGATTTGCTTTATGATATGTATGTCAAAGCAAGGCTTGATGGCTTTTATTTTATGAATGAATTTGGCAAAGTGCCTTACTACCACGAACTTGGGGCAAAACCAAATACCTTTGGTGCTGGGGGCAGTGTGTATCTTGGACAAAGCTTTAATTTTAGGCAACTTGGGGTTTTAAGCTTGGAAGCTGGGCTTGATTATAAGGCGTTAAAGCAGATGAAAGAGCTTAAAATCATTGATGAATTTCAAAGCAAAAACGAAATTTACGAGGCGAATTTATACCACTTGCTTTATGGGGATTTAGCCCTTGCTTACCGCAAACAGCTGGGTTATGGATTGAGGTTTAATGCTAAACTTGGTGCGCGTGCAAATGCTCTTAAAAATCTAGCAAAAGGCAAACTTACAATTTATGATAAAAGCTATGATTTTACCCTTGATAATGATGAATTTTTGGGCTTTGGGAATGTTGGGCTAAATTATAAAATGCTTGAAAAGCTTGATTTAAGCCTTAATTATAGCGGTGTTTTGGGGGATAAAACCACAAGCCACGCTGGGAATTTTGCCTTTAAGCTGTGGTGGTGATTTTGGAGAAAATGAAATGAGTACAGGGCGTATTAACTGATAAAAAAATTCAATGAAATTTTGTGAATTTTACCTTTTCTTAAAAAGATTTTTTATACAATAAGGGCAAAAATTCAAGGAAATACTATGCCTTTTGATGATGAGGAGCTTTACGAGCCTGTGAAGGCGTGTTTGGCGAAAAATTTATACATTTTAGAGCGAGATGGTGGGGGTTTGGAGTTTTTGGGTGTGAAAAATGGCGTGGTGTATGTGCATTTAATCGGGGCTTGTAAGGGCTGTGCGTCAAGCGGGACAACGCTAAAATACGCCCTTGAAAAGCAGCTTAAAATCGACATTCACCCTGAAATCACCATAATCAACCTCAATGGCGGTGCTGATGAGTTCGCAAGATTATAAGCAAATAGCCTTGCAATACTTTGGCAAGGGCGATTTGCAAAATGCAAAGCTGTATTTAAGCCTTGCGTATGAGAAAAAGCCAAGCCGTGCCTTGTTAAACCTCATCGAGCTTTGCGAATTTGCGGCAAATTCGCCTGATGAGGGTTATTTGCTCTTTGAATTTTATATGAAACACTGCAAGGTTCGCACCATAAATCAAGAATTTGAAAAGATTTTAGCCCTCAGCGAAAATCAAAAAGCCTTTCACCAAAACGATGAGGCTTTAAGCTATATGGACTTTTTGCAGAGTGAGAAAGAACTTGGCTTTAAGAAAAGCTTTGAAAATGTGATTTTTGCGACTAAACTTGTCATTTCAAACAAAAATGATTTTTTGGACTTTTTGGAAAAACTTTTAGACAATGGCTATAAAGAAACTACGCTAAACTACCTAGAAAGCGTGAGTGAGTATTTTGTAGGTGATGAGAAATTCCTAAAACTCCAAGAAAAGCTCAAAGGAATTTAGGTGAAAATACCATTTAAAGACACTTTCATCACGGACAATTCACAAGAATGCCAAGAAAATTGCCTTTGGCTAGAATGTGCACAAAATGCCAAATTTAAAGATGAGGCTTTGAAAAAACGAGCAAAAATCATTGACATTAAGGAGTGCAAAAGGCTTTTGGGCATTGATGAGAGGATTAAAATCATCGGCATTACAGGCACAAATGGCAAAACCACAACAGCGGCTATCATTCATCATCTTTTAAATTCTTTAAACTTTAAAAGTGCCGTGTGTGGCACTCGTGGGGCGTTTATCGGGGAAAAAAGAATAGGACAAAAGGGCTTAACCACAACCCCAATACTACAAACGCTTCATTATCTCGCCCTTGCAAGTAAAGAAGCTTGTCAATTTTTCATAATGGAAGTAAGCTCTCACGCTTTGGTGCAAAAACGCATTCAAAACCTTGAATTTAGTGCTAAAATCTTTACCAATCTTAGCCAAGACCACCTTGATTTTCACAAGGATTTTAAGGAGTATCAAAGGGCAAAAGAAAGCTTTTTTACCGATAAAAGCCTTAAATTCATTAACATTGATGCCATAAAAATTGCTTACAATAAAGCCAATGCCTTTACTTATGGTGTGGAAAATGATGCAGATTACGCTGTAATGGACTTTGATTTAAATTGTGGCATTAAGGCGAGGCTGAATTTAAAGGGGAAAATTTTAAATATAAGCTCTAAACTCACGGGACTTTTTAATCTTTACAATCTTTTAAGTGCTATATCGTGTATAAATGAGCTTGTTTGTATTGATGAAAATGCCTTGCAAAAGGCGTTGAGTGAATTTAAGGGCGTAAGCGGTAGGGTTGAGGAAGTGCAAAATGGGGTTATAGTGGATTTTGCTCATACTCCTGATGGCATAGAAAAGGTGCTTTGTGCTTTATCGCATAAGAGTTTAATCGTAGTCTTCGGTGCTGGTGGCGATAGAGACAAAACTAAACGCCCTTTAATGGCACAAGCGGCAAAGAAATTTGCTAAAACCCTCATCATCACAAGCGATAATCCAAGAAGCGAGGAAACAAGCGACATTATCAAGGATATTTTAAGCGGGATTAAGCAAGATGAGGCGGTTATCGTTGAGGAGGATAGAAAAAAAGCCATTCAAAAGGCATTAGAGCTAAAACAAGATGATGAATTTGTCGTTATTTTAGGCAAGGGAGATGAAAATTACCAAGAAATAAAGGGCGTTAAATACCCTTTCAGCGATAAAGAAGTGGTTAGGCAAATCAGCAAAAATTTAAAAAGAGAGTAAATGAAAATTGCTTGAATTTATAGTAAAATTCTAAAAGTTCATTTCAAGGAAAAAAATGTTTGAAAATTTAGATTTGTCCAAAATGGGCGAGTTGTTTAAAGATGTGCAAGAAAAGGCACAGGAATTCGAGCTTGAATTAAGCAAAAAAGAGTTTTGCACCAAAAGTGGTGGGGGTTTAGTGAGCGTAAGTGCTAATGGCAAGGGCGAGATTATCGATGTAAGCATTGATGATAGTTTGCTTGAAGATAAAGAATCCTTGCAAATTCTACTCATCTCAGCGGTAAATGATGTGTTAAATATGGTAAATCAAAACAAACAAAATATGGCAGGAAATATTTTAGGAGGGTTTGGCTTATGAGAATTATCGTGCTGTTTAGCCTGTGTGTGGCTTTTGTATTTGGGGTTGAAAGACCTAAACCTGAGGACTTTGCGGCTTGTTATCAGCGAAACAAGGCTAGTATTATGGTGTATGAGGGTATGAATGCCTTTGTGTTGAGCGAGAATTTACTCGCTGTGGTTAAAACGCCGACTCAAAAGCTTAATCGTTATGTAAAATACGACCCTTTTTTGAATTTATATCTTGTAAGGACTGATTTTAGCTTGTTTCCAGCAGCGACTTATGATGAGCAAAACCTCACACGCAATGATTGGGTGGGTATAATCGACCCGAATAGCTCACACATAGGACACATTAAATACCTTGCTCAAAACCTTAACGAAAGAGACCAACTTGCTTTCACCACAAAGGTAGGACAGCTTAACAGCACTTGTTGTTCTATGCTTGGCATTGCCTTAGCGGACGGCTCGTTTATAGGCAATCGCTATTTAAAGCATTTTATGAAGTATAATGATGTTTATTGGGGCGATATAGGCGTGGATTTTGCTTTAAGAGATAATAAAATTTTCGTTGAGGGCGTGAGAAATAACGGACAATTTCTCATCAATGATGAAATAGTCAGTTTAGATGGTATGCCTGCAACGGATTTGCGAAAGCTTAACGAAACCATTTTATTTGCCGATAGAGGCTCAACGCTGTATTTTAGGGTGTTAAGAGACAATAGGGACTTAAATATTTCTACCAATGTCTTTGCAAAAGATTTAAGCGGCTTTAATCTACCAAGTCAAACTACGCCAAAACCTCGCCCTGTAAGCAATTCTTTAAAAAGTAATTTAGGCTTAACCTTAAATTCAAATTTAGTCGTTACCAAAGTCGATGCTGGTTCAAAGGCTGCAAATGCTGGTTTTAGAGTGGGCGATAAAATTTTAAGAATCAATAATCAAGTGGTTAAAAACACAAAAAGCGTGCAAAATATCTTTGTCAATCAAAGCTTTTTTAATATTTTAGTCGAAAGAAAGGCTAGGAATTTGCCTATTCGCAAAGAACAAGCCTACGCAAGAGGCGATGAGGCTTTTCACTTTTTCATAAGGCTGAGTAAGTGAGTGTTTTAGAAAACTTTAAAAGGCATTTGAAAACTCATCTGCCTTGCGTGCAAAGTTTTCACCCCTTTTTTAACGAA
Organism: uncultured Campylobacter sp.; assembly: GCA_964607975.1. Taxonomy (GTDB): domain Bacteria; phylum Campylobacterota; class Campylobacteria; order Campylobacterales; family Campylobacteraceae; genus Campylobacter_D. The sequence continues at coordinate 29,715 of CAZSMF010000010.1, forward strand.
GCCCTTGCTAAAATGCTCCTTGCTGGTGGTAAGCATTTTAGGGCGCAACTTTTACTTGCTGTTGTTGAGTGTAAAAACCCTGCCTTGCTTGAAAAAGCCTTTGAAGCGGCGTTAGCACTTGAATTTATACACACTTACTCGCTCATACACGATGATTTACCCGCTATGGATAATGCTAATTTAAGACGAGGTGAGCCGACTTTACATAAAGCCTATGATGAAACTACGGCGATTTTAGTAGGCGATGCCTTAAATACCCAAGCCTTTTTACTCCTTGCCAATGCCAAATTCAAAGATAGCGTAAAAATAGCCCTGATTAAAACCCTTGCTTACAATGCCGGGCTTAATGGTATGATTATAGGGCAAGTCATTGACTGCTTTTTTGAGGATAAAAAGCTTGATTTAGAGCAGCTTGAATTTTTACACACACGCAAAACAGGCTATCTCATCGCTGCTAGTTTGAAAATGGGCTGTGAAATTTGTGAGTTGGGCGAGGAGGAAAGCACTAGACTTTATGAATTTGGCTTAAAACTTGGACTTGTCTTTCAAATCAATGACGACATCATCGATGCTACTGCTGATGAAAAAAAATCAGGAAAACCCACAAAAGCTGATACGCACAAGAATTCTTTTGTGAATTTATTAGGACTACAAAAGGCAAAAGAGGCAAAAGAAAGATTAAAAATAGAATGTCAAAAAAAGCTTGAAAGCATAGATAAAAATTTAGCCTCAATGCTTGAAAATTTAATGAAAGAGTATTTATGATGCAAAGCAAAACTCAAATCATCGTTGTTGTCGCTGCTTGGTGTTTTTCTTTTGCTTGTTATTATTTATGTGGTGGGCTTATTTTTCTTACTCCTACTCCAATGAGACTTTTTGATTTTAATGATTTCATCTTTCGCACACCTTTGATTTTCACCCTGCTTCAATGTATTTACAGCCTTTCATTAGCCTTTTTGTTCTTTTCTTTTTCAAAAAAAACACAAAATAAAAAAATTATGCTTTTTTGCCTCATTTATTTGCTTTTTAGCTTTGTTTTTAATTATATGTGGTTTGTATGGACTGAATTTAGCCCTTTTAAAATAGTCAATGAGTATAAAGAAATAGCAAAAATAGCCATTATCTGCCTTTCCTTGCTCCTTGCTTTGAGCTATGGGCTTTTAATGAGAGAATGCTTTAAAAATAGTGCTGAAAAATTATTTATCTTTTCTGCTTTATTGCAAGTGTGCCTTATTTTTCCTACTTTTTATTACAAGCTTATAGGCACGCTGCATAGCTTTTCTGCTCTTATGTTTTTGTGTCAAAGCTTTGCATTATTTGTTGTGCTTATTGCTTTGAAAAAATTTGAAAAAATACCACTTTTAAGGAAAAATAATGAATGAAAAACTCTTCACACAAATGGCAAATACTTTACGCTTTCTCAGTGCTGATATGGTGCAAAAGGCAAATAGCGGACACCCCGGTGCGGCTTTGGGCTTGGCTGATATACTTGTAATGTTAAGTTTGCATTTAAGGCATAATCCTAAAAATCCACACTGGCTTAACAGAGACAGGCTCGTCTTTTCGGGCGGACACGCTAGTGCTTTACTGTATAGCTTTTTGCATTTAAGCGGCTATGATTTAAGTGTGGAGGATTTAAAGAATTTTAGACAATTGCATTCAAAAACGCCCGGACATCCTGAAATTTCAACTTCTGGCGTAGAAATAGCCACAGGACCGCTAGGACAAGGTGTTGCTAATGCTGTGGGCTTTGCTATGGCGGCGAAAAAGGCGGCGAATTTGCTAGGAGATGAGCTTATCAATCATAAGGTGTATTGTTTGTGTGGGGACGGGGATTTGCAAGAGGGTATAAGCTATGAGGCTTGTTCTTTGGCTGGTTTGCATAAGCTTGATAATCTCATCATCATTTATGATAGCAATAATATCTCCATAGAGGGCGATACAGCCTTATCTTTTAATGAAAATGTCGCTTTGAGATTTGAAGCACAGGGCTTTGAAGTTTTTAAAATCAACGGACACGACTATAAAGGCATAGATGAGGCTCTTAAAAAGGCTAAAAATTCACAAAAACCAAGCCTCATCATCGCTCATACCACCATAGCAAAAGGTGCTTTGGAGCTTGAAGGAAGCCACCACAGCCACGGCGCACCTTTGGGCGAGGAGTTGATTAAAAAAGCCAAAGAAAAATTGGGCTTTAATCCAAATTTGAGCTTTCAAATCAGCGAGGAAGTGAAATTCCGCTTTGAAAATGCCCTTGAACTTGGGGATTTAGAAGAGGCAAAATGGAAAAAAGCCCTTGAAAATTCAGGTAAAAAAGCCTTGCTTGATGAGCTTTTAAAGCCAGATTTTTCTAAAATAAACTATCCAAATTTCAAGGATAAGGACTTAGCCACAAGGGACAGCAACGGCGAAATTTTAAACGCCATAGCTAAAAGTGTGCTTGGCTTTTTAGGCGGAAGTGCGGATTTAGCCCCGTCTAATAAAACCGAGCTTAAAGGAATGGGCGATTTTGTGGAGGGAAAAAACATACATTTTGGCATTAGAGAACACGCAATGGCAGCCATTAACAACGCCTTTGCACGATATGGGCTGTTTTTGCCTTATTCGGCGACTTTTTTCATTTTCAGCGAATACCTCAAACCAGCCGCAAGAATCGCCGCCTTGATGAAAATCAAGCATTTTTTCATCTTTACACACGATAGCATAGGCGTTGGCGAGGACGGACCTACGCATCAGCCCGTAGAGCAGTTAAGCACCTTTCGTGCTATGCCAAATTTCCTTACCTTTCGCCCAGCTGATGGGGTGGAAAATGTCAAAGCGTGGCAATTTGCCCTAGAATGTGAATTTCCTTGTGCCTTTGTGCTTTCGCGTCAAAAGCTAAAAGCCTTACCTCAAAGCGTTTTTGGCGATGTTAAAAACGGAGCGTATTTGCTTAAAGAGGCTTTAAATGCTGAATTTACACTCCTTGCAAGTGGTAGCGAGGTGAATTTATGCCTTGAAACAGCCTTAAAGCTTGAAGAAAAAGGCAAAAAAGTAAGCGTTGTTTCTATGCCTTGCTTTGAGCTTTTTGAAAAGCAAGAAAAAAGCTACCAAGAAAGGCTTTTAAAAGGCAAAGTTATAGGCATAGAAGCGGCAAATTCAAACGAGCTTTACAAATTTTGCGATGAAGTTTTTGCCTTGCAAAGCTTTGGTGAAAGCGGCAAAGATAAGGCTGTGTTTGAATATTTTGGCTTTGTGGCTGAAAAATTTTGTGAATTTGTATTGAAAGTTTAGCAATGACTAGCCTTAAACTTGCTGATAAAAACCAAACGAGTTTAATCTCAGTAAGTGGAATTTGGGATAAAAACACCATTATACAATTTGAAAAAAAGCCCTTTTTAACACCGCAATTTAAAGCCGTTGTGTTTGATTTTGCAAAGCTTAAACACATTGACACGGCTGGAATTTGCTTTTTCTTAACCTATGAGCGTGAGTTAAAAAGGCAAGATTATCACATTCAAAGGGTGAATTTAAACGAAAAAAGTTCAAGTCTTTTTGCCCTGTGTGAGAAAAATTTCACCAAAAGCACGCCTTATGAGCCAAAAAGATTGCATAAAACTCGCTTTTTCATCAATATAGGCGAAAAAACAATACTTGCCTTGAAGGCTTTAAAAAGCTTTATCAACTTTACGGGCATAGTTGTGGCTGAATTTTTTAGAATTTTAATCAAACCAAAGGATTTTCGCTTCATCGCCTTTTTATACCACATAGAACACTCAGCTTTAAGGGCTTTGCCTATCATCATCTTAACCTCTTTGCTTGTAGGCATAGTGCTTACTTATCAAGCTGCTTATCAACTTGCTCAATTTGGAGCAAATATTTTCATCGTGGATTTGGTGGGAATTTCAGCCACGAGAGAAATAGCCCCGCTCATTGCTGCCATAGTTATTGCTGGTAGGAGTGCAAGTTCATACACGGCTCAAATTGGCGTGATGAAAATTACTGATGAAATCAATGCTATGAATACTATGGGCTTTAACTCGGCTCGTTTCATCATCTTGCCACGCGTTTTAGCCCTTAGCTTTGCTATGCCTTTAATAGTCGCTGTTGCCGATGCGACAAGCATTATAGGCGGTATGGTTGTGGCGGATTTAAATTTGGGCGTGAATTGGTTTGAATTTATGACAAGATTTCAAGAAGCAGTTGCTTTAAAACACATTATTATCGGCTTAGTAAAAGCTCCAATGTTTGGTTTTATCATCGCTTTAATCGCTTGTTTTCGTGGTTTTGGTGTAAAAAACACCACAGAAAGCATAGGCATTTACACGACAAAAAGCGTTGTGAATGCGATATTTTGGGTGATTGCCTTTGATGCGATTTTTTCTATCTTTTTAACACAGGCAGGAATTTGATGAGCGTGATTAAAGCAAAGGACATTACAACGCGTTTTGGCAGGAAAATCATACACGATAAAATCAGCTTTGAAGTGAAAGAAAATGAAATTTTTGGCATTTTGGGCGGTTCTGGTTCTGGTAAATCCGTCTTACTTCGTCAAATGCTCCTCCTTGAACACTTTAACAGCGGAGAATATGAAATTCTAGGCAAAAAGCTTAAAAATATTAGCACAAAAGATGCCTTATTTTTACAGCAATCTTGGGGCGTGGTGTTTCAATTTGGTGCTTTGTTTAGCTTTTTTAGCGTTTATGAAAATATAGCCTTTGTGCTGAAAGAATATACCAAATTAAGCTCAAATTCCATTAAAGAACTTGTTTTTATGAAGCTTAAAATGGCTGGGCTTGATGAAAAGGTAGCTGGGCTTTACCCAAGCCAATTAAGCGGAGGTATGGTAAAAAGAGTAGCCATAGCAAGAGCCTTGGCACTTGATAGTTCTTTGCTTTTTTTGGACGAGCCAAGCTCAGGGCTTGACCCGCAAAGTTCGCGTGAATTTGACGAATTGATATTAAGCTTAAAAGAGGGGCTTTCTTTAACCATAGTGCTAGTTACTCACGATAAAGAAAGTATGCAAAAGGTGTTGGATAGGTTTTTGATTTTGCAGGATAAAAAAATAGCCTTCATAGGCACACAGCAAGAGCTTAAACAGCACGATGAAAAATTATACGAAAGGTTTATGGGATAATGGAAAATCGAGCAAGTTATTTCTACATAGGCGTTTTTGTCTTTGGTGTTTTCTTTGCGAGTTTGTTTTTTATGATTTGGCTTGGTGGCTTTTCGCACAAGGAAAAATTTAGCTATTATCAAATTTTAACAAGAGAATCCATAGCCGGACTTGGAGTAAAAACGCCTGTAAGATTACTTGGCGTTGATGTGGGTTCTGTGGAGGAAACGCACATTGACACCAGCGATGGCATAGGGGTAAAAATCATCATCAAGCTTAAAGAAGGCACTCCTGTAATGCAAAATACCTACGCTAATTTTGCCTTGCAGGGCATTACGGGCTTAAAATACATAGAATTAAAAACTGACGAGCAATACCCAGCCCTGCCCTTACAAGCTCAAAAAGATGAAATGCCAACGATAAGAGTTAAGGCAAGTTTTCTTTCAACGATAAATGAGCAAAGCCAAAAGATTGTTGATATGATTGACTTTGTCGATGAGAGCCTTAAACGCCTTTTTAGCGACACAAATATAAGGAATTTTTCCCTACTTTTAAAGCATTTTGCTTCTCTTAACGAGAATTTAGACCCGGCTTTAAACCATTTTAGTCAAGCCTCGCAAAAAATGGCTGTAATGGCTGAAAATTATAGCGATATTAAAGGCTCGCTCGCTTCAAGTTTGGAGCTTTTAGAACAGCTTTTAATACAAATGAATGAAACAATGTCGAATTTAGAAAAAAGCCCCTCTGATATATTTTTCAAAAGGGGCAAAAACAAACCAGCACCGGGAGAATGAAAATGAAAAAGCTTTTTTTACTCATCTTTTTAGCATTTAGTGCTTGTTCTCTTGCCCCATCACCGCAAATCAACCCAAGCACTTACATACTTAAAAGCAACGATAAAATAGTGCTTTCAAAGCCACCTCAAAACGCAAAGAGCGTTAAAATCGCTCCCATACAAAGTGTGCTTTATCTTAAAAGCAATGAAATCGCCTACATTAAGGAAAATGAACTCAACGCTTATAGCAAACATTTATGGAAAAATTCGCCCGTTAATGCTTTAACTGTGCTGTTATCAAGCAAATTCGAAAAAAACAAGCTTTTTGGCGTGGTGTTAAATGCTAATAGTCAAATTCAAGCCGATGTGCTTTTAGAACTTCGTTTTGACGCCTTTGAACAAGTCTTTGATGAAAAAGAAAATTTTATCAATTTAGAATTAAGTGCTAGTTTAATTAACAATCAAAGCAAAAAACTGCTTGGCTTTAAACATTTTAGCTATAAAATTGCGGTGGCTAAAATCGAGCCAAATTCAGCTGTGGCGAGTTTTGATGAGGCTTTAAATATTTTAGGCGATGATATGGTGCTGTGGATAAATGAGCTTTTGTATTAAATGGAACATTATTTGCTTTAAATTTTGAGTATAAGGAGACACAATGAGCAAGGAACTTGAAATTTTAAAGAAACATTTAGGCAATGTCGAGGGCAAGAGTGAATTTGCCACAAAAGAGCTGTGTTTGCAAATTGATGATGCTAATGATTTTATCGCCGCTTTGCAAGTGCTTGATAGCGTGCTTAAAAAGCTAGAATACAAGCTTAAAGAACGAGACGAAGCGAATGTAGAACAAGCTCAAAGCATTGATAAAGAACTTAGCTTTATCGCTGAAAATGCTTCATTTATGGGCGAGGCTTTGTTTGATAAGAAATTCAGCACCAATGTAGGTGCTAATCATTTTGGCTTTGAAATACAAAATCCCTTACTTGTGCTTGAAAATGGTGGTTATGAGGGCGTTTTAGCCTTTGTTTGGGATAAAAGAGAGGAAATTTCTGCCCTGCTTGACACGCTTGATGAGGCTTTACTACTTAGCACATTCACTTCGCCAAATCCACAACGCGAATTTAAAGACTTTAAAGAACTTTTAAGATAAGCGGATTTAAGCCTATAAATAAGGACTTATAAGCTATAAATAAGTCCTTATTTGTCCTTAATAAAAACACAATAATTATAAAATTTCTCTTAAAAAATCGTAATTTTAAGCATAAAAATAGAAAAAATATTTTATAATACCTTTCGTTAAATCAAATTTTAAGGAGAGTCGATGAACCCAAGTAATGCGTTAAATTACGATTACTCAGTCGCTAAATGCTTTATGTTTGCGACTATATTATTTGGTATCGTTGGTATGGTTATAGGCGTGCTTATAGCCTTTCAAATGGCATACCCTGACTTGAATTATCTTGCAGGTGAGTATGCGACTTTTTCTAGACTGAGACCTCTTCACACCTCGGGCGTGATTTTTGGTTTTATGCTTTCTGGAATTTGGGCAACCTGGTATTACATCGGGCAAAGAGTATTGAAAGTCAGTATGGCTGAGTCAGGCTTTTTGATGTTTATCGGCAAGCTTCATTTTTGGCTTTATATGCTTTTAATGGTTCTTGCTGTGATTACGCTTTTTATGGGCGTTTCAACTTCAAAAGAATATGCTGAGCTTGAATGGCCTCTTGACATACTCGTAGTGCTTGTTTGGGTGCTTTGGGGAGTGAGTATCTTTGGACTCATAGGGATTAGGCGCGAAAAAACGCTTTATATCTCCCTTTGGTATTACATAGCGACATTTTTAGGTATAGCAATGCTCTATCTTTTCAACAATATGTCCGTGCCAACTTGGTTTGCAAGTGGTGGTTTTGGAAATTGGTGGCATAGTGTTTCTATGTATGCAGGCACAAATGACGCTTTGGTGCAATGGTGGTATGGACACAATGCGGTGGCATTTGTTTTCACCGTGGGTATCATCGCTCAAATTTATTATTTTCTACCAAAAGAAAGCGGACAGCCTATTTTCAGCTATAAACTTTCACTTTTTGCCTTTTGGGGACTAATGTTTGTGTATTTATGGGCTGGGGGACACCACCTCATCTACTCAACCGTGCCTGATTGGATGCAAACTATGGGTTCGATTTTCTCCGTGGTGCTTATCTTGCCAAGCTGGGGTTCGGCGATTAACATTTTATTAACTATGAAAGGCGAGTGGAATCAATTAAGAGAAAGCCCTCTCATCAAATTTATGATTCTAGCTTCGACATTCTATATGTTCTCAACCCTTGAAGGTCCTATACTTTCTATCAAGTCAGTCAATGCTCTTGCACACTTTACAGACTGGATACCCGGACACGTTCATGATGGCACACTTGGCTGGGTTGGCTTTATGACAATGGCGGCTTTATATCATATGACACCGCGTATGTTTAAAAGAGAACTTCACAGCAAATCCTTAATGGAAGCACAATTTTGGATACAAACCACAGGTATAGTGCTTTATTTTGCGTCTATGTGGATAGCAGGTATCACACAAGGACTGATGTGGCGTGCTACTGATGAGTATGGCAACCTACTTTATAGCTTTATAGACACGGTTGATGCTAATATCCC
>CAZSMF010000011.1:0-38064 GCA_964607975.1 uncultured Campylobacter sp.
TAAAGATAGCGATTTGACACTAGCTTGTTACTTTCAAATCTGCCTAATAAATGGCGTTCTATATCATCTCTTGGCTTTAAATTTTCATCAAAAAGCATAAAGTAAGAAGGGCAAAAACACTTTTGGTTAAAATCATAGCTTATGGCATAAAGCAAGTCTTTATGCAAGGCTTCTTTAATGATAACTTTAAGCCTTTCAAGTGCAAAAGCCGGGTCGTTTAAAAAGCCTTGTTTATCTAGGGCGTTATATATTTCTAGCACAAAAGCTAGGGGCAAACTTAAATCTTTGCTTAAATCAATAAGCAAACTTGGCATTTGCTTTTTTATAGCGTGGCTAAAATCCTGCTCTCTTATGCTTTTTATCTGCTCTACTATAATGCTATTTGTTTTAGCACACAAACGCTTTCTATCAAGCATTATCTGCTTTTTAGGGATTTTAAGGGCGTTAAAATCCCTAGCGATTGCTTCTAGCAAAGCTTTTTTATTTATGTTTTTATAAACTATTCTTGCTTTTTGGTTAATCGTCTGCCATAAATCTTTAAATTCCAAAGCTAAATTTTTGCGTATTTTTATCTTTTGCTTTTTATCATTTGCATTTATGATTTGCTTGTGTTTGTTTTTATGCAGACTAAAAGAATCAAGCAGGGCGTCAAATTTATCGCCTAGTAGATTTTTTATATCATCATTATCTTTCATAAGCTCTGCGATTGGAGCGGTGATTTTATAGCCATTATTTGCCTCATCATAGGCGATAGCACCTACATCCTCTAAATATGTGGTAAGTCTGCTCCTTTGCCTTTCATTAAGTCCTAGATTTTCTAAATGATTAGCATCTAAAATTTCCAAGCTAAACAAAGAAGAATCTGCTATTTCTTTTTGCAAAGATTCTATAAAGTCAATTTCTGCTCCGCTTGTGAGCATATCTAAATAATTTATGCTATAAAATCTCTCCTCATCGCCACTTAAATATGGCAAAGTAAATCTCCTGCCAAAAATATCCACAGGAAGTCTTAAACCTCTGCCTACTTGCTGATGGCGAGAAATATCACTTTTAGTATAGGCTAGTTTGCAAATGGTGAAAATGTTTGGATTATCCCAGCCCTCTTGCAAAGCCCAAACGCTAAAAATAAAACGCAAGGGATAATCAAAAGATAAAAGCTTAACTTTATCTTGCAAGATGAGTCTAATGCCCTGTGCTTCAATATCTTCTGCATTTTTCTTTACGCTATCACCGCTAAAATAGCCCTGATGCACGAGCAAATTATTTTCTTTGTCAAAGTCTCTTTGTAAAAAGGCTCTGTATTTTTCATCTAAATTTGGCTTTTTCAGAATTTCAGCTCTTTTTTCTTTATAGATTTTTTCAAATTCGTTTTTAATGAAAGGATTCTCGCCTCTAAAATCCTTAATCTCAGGGATAAAAAAGAGGCTCAAAGTTTTGATATTTTGCTTAAAATTTCTCTCCTCCTTTTCAAAATGCAAGTCAATACTAGCTTTTAGCAAATCGCTAATCTCGCTTTCATTTAAGCGGTAAGATTCCTCACGCTGCAAAGCAGTGCCGTTGCTTAAATAAACTTTATCCTTGCTTATTTTATTGATACTCACACCCATAAGATTAGCATCTAAACTGCCTAAATCATCATCTTTTTTAAAGATGGCTTCTTGTTTAACACCTGCTTTGAAAAAGGCAAATTTGGCAGAGTTTCTATCTGCAAAGATTAAAAATGGTTTAGAATCTGCACTTATGCTAGAAACTCGTATTTGCTTGACTAGATAATTTTTAAAAGCACTTATAGAATCTAGGGCATAAATGAGATTTGAAAGCTCTAAACCTTTCTCTTTTGGAAAAGTCGCTCCAAATCTAAAATAAAGCGGACAAATCTCGCTAAAAGCATTCATAAATGCCTTGCCTTTTAGCAAATGTGGCTCATCTATTATGCAAATGGGAGCAAGCCCTGCTATATTTTGCATAATGCTTTTTGTGTTAAATAGATTTTCTTTATTTTGATTGAGGATATTTGCCTTTTTATCCATAGAGCTATTTGTAAGGACTAAAACGCTTAATTCATCGTCATTTTTGATGTAGTGATTGATGAGATTGCTAAGGCTTTTTGCTCCCTCGTAGGTGTAGATTGTAAGCTCTTTTTTGTATTCTTTGTAAAAATAATTTCTAGTTAATTTCACATTTTCTCTAACAGATTCTAAAATCGCCTTTCTTGGCACGAAAATGATAAATTTATTTTGGTTAAAACGCTTATTTAGGGCAAAAATCAAATTTAAATAAGTAAAAGTCTTGCCCGTGCCTGTCTCCATCAGCACATCTATATTTAAATTTTGGCTTATATTTTTACATGGGATTTTACTGCCATTTTTTGTGGAGTAGAATTTAGCAAAGCTCTCTTTTAGGCTTTTTAGGGCATTAGGATTAGCTAAATCTTGGCTATTTTGGAGGCTTTGACTTGCAGAGTTCCCCCCCCCCCCATTATTTATTTCATCATTATAGGCGTTTGGAAGTTTTGTTTTAAGGGATTTAAAATCAAAAGATTCTAATAATTCTAAAATATTATCTATGCACGCTTGCTGATATTCTAGCTTTTCAAAAATCATTTTTATACTTTCATCTTAAATCTAAAAACGAGTATTATATAAAATTTTAGGTTAAATAAAGATTAAAATTTCCGCCACACAGGGAAATTTACTAAATTTTATTCTTTACATAATGCACTTTAAAAATACTCTCAAATTATTAAATCCCCCTTGACAAACATTAGGTGTAATGCCTTATAATAAGCCAAAAAATTTCAAAGGTTTTGATGATGAGTTTAATTTATTCTATTTTTTATAAAATTTTTAGCTTAAAAGAGGGTGAATTTAAGCTTTTAGCCCTGTCTTTTTGCTTTATTTTCGTGATTTTTAGCTCTTATGCCCTACTTCGTCCTATTCGCGATGCTTTGGGATTAGAGGGTGGAAAAGATGGGTTAAAATGGCTATTTTTAGCCACTTTCATAACTTGCATTCTAGCTTCACTCCTGCTAATGTGGCTTAGCACGAGGGTGAAAAGGAGGTTTTATGCGGACTTTGTCTTTGCCTTTTTTGCTCTCAATTTGCTCCTTTTTTACCTTGCGATGAGGACTCTAAATACCGAAAGTGCCGCTTTTATATGGCTTTGTCGTATTTTTTATGTGTGGGTGAGCGTTTTTAACCTCTTTACTTTTAGTAGTGCTTGGAGTTTGATTGCTGATATTTTCAGCAAAGAAGCAAGCCAACGCCTCTTTGGCATTATCGCAGCTGGGGCGAGTTTAGGTAGTATTTTTGGTGCAGCAAGTGTGAAGTATTTAGTGCAAATCATCAACACGCACAATATCATTTTCGCCTCCATTTTGTTCTTGCTTTGTGGAATTTTATTTAAAAATTTAATGATAAATGAGCTTAAAAAATTCGAAAACAAGGCGAGTTTAGCAAGGTTTGATAAGAGCATAGGGGCGAAAAATCCCTTTATAGGCTTTTCCTTAATCCTCAAATCACGCTATTTACTCGCCATTTGTGCCTTCATCTTACTACTTACTAGCGTTTCAACCTTTTTGTATATGGAACAAGCAAGGATTATCAAGGAGCTTTTTCCAACAAAAGAAGCAAGAGTCGCCGCCTTTGCGAACATTGATTTAATCGTTCAAAGTTCAGCCCTTTTCATACAAATTTTCCTCACCGCTAAAATCGCCAAATTTTTTACGCTCAACGCCCTTTTAAGCACACTTGGCTTTATCGTGGGTATGGGCTTTATAATCCTAGCCTTTACGCACCCAGCCTTTTTGCCTTTCATCATCGTAATGTGTGTGCGAAGAGTCGGCGAATACGCCCTTGTCAAGCCCGGACGAGAAATGCTTTTCGTGCCTTTAAGCAGTGATGAAAAATACAAAGTCAAAAGCTTTATCGACACCGTTGTGTATCGTGGTGGAGATGCTTTAAGCTCACAAGTAGAAAGCTTATTTGCAAGTATAAGCGTAATGTGTGTGCTTTTAGTCGGAGCGTTGATTAGCTTTGTGTGGGGAGCTTTGGGCGTGTTTTTAGGCAGGTGGTATAAGAATTTAAACTCACTCAACTAATGCTAATTTCGCCTTTGCCCTGCTTAGCACATCCTCATCTTCGGCAAAGTCAAAGAATTTAAATTCATTGCCGTGTTGCATAAAGCCGTCCAGCAAATCCCCGCTGAGGCGGTTTTTTAAGTCTAGTTCGGCTATGGTAAAGCCGTCTAGGGTTTGAGAAAATTCTATCAAACGCGAAGGTATGGTTTTTTGCTTGGTGTAAAGATAGCAAAAGCTAGGCAGTCCCACACGCCCTACCCTACCTCGTAATTGATGAAGTGTCGCAAGTCCTAATTTTTCAGCCCCCACTATGATGATAGTGCTTAAACGCGGCAAGGAAATACCCACCTCCATTACCGTTGTAGCGAGTAAAATTTTACCCTTTTGCCTAAATTCAAGCAAAACAGCTTCTTTGTTTTTATCTTTGCCGTGCGTGGTATAAACGCTATCATAGTGTTTTTGCCAATACTGCTTAGCCTTTTCAAGCGGCAAATAAGCGTTATTTTCACTTTCATTAACGAGAGGGTAAATGATAGCCACTTGATTATCCTTGGCAAGTTCGTCATTTATACGCTTTAAAATGAGCGAAAAATCCCTATCTTGCACGCAAAAGGTTTGAATGTCCTTTTTAAAGGGCATTTGCCGAATGAAAGAAAAATTCACAAGCTCAGATTGTATCATACTAAGAGTGCGAGGTATGGGCGTGGCTGAAAATTGGATAAAATGCGGACTTAAATCCTCACTCTTTGCTAAATCGTTGATTTTTTGGCGTTGATTTGAGCCAAAGCGATGCTGCTCATCAACCATAACAAGCACGCCATTGTGCTTTTGCAGGTGTATGAGGGCGTGAGTGCCGATGATTAAATGAGCTTTTTGCAAATTCTGCTCGATATTTTTATCTTTTTTACCCCCTACGAGTAAAACAATTTGCATAAAATCAGGCAAAAGCCTTTGAGCCTCGTCAAAAAGCTGTTGTGCTAGAATGCTCGTAGGTGCCATTAAAATGGCTTGTTTTGGATATACAAGCAAGGACGCTGCAAGTAAAATGAGAGTTTTTCCACAGCCCACATCGCCCATTATAATGCGTCTTTTAGCCTCTTTTGAGGACAAATCGCCCTTTATATCGTCTATGGCTTTTAACTGGTCTTTTGTAGGCTTGAAAGGTAGGCTTTCTAACCACTTGCTAATGTCAAAAAGCTCGATTTCAAAGCTTTTTTGCACCTGTTTTTTGCTTCTCAACCTTCTTAAAAAATTATAGATTTCAATGTATTTTAAATCTTTTAAAACGCTATTAAATTGCACTTTCTCAGCCCTTAACTCGTTTAAAAGCCTAAAACTTCGCTCATCATAAGCGTGTAAATTCAAAAGCAAATCCACACTGCTTTGTTCTAAACCACTAGCAAGTAGCTTTTCCTCGCTTACATACTCCTGTATGAATTTGGCTATGCTTTCGTCTTTAATGCCTGTAATTTGGTATTTTGGGACGAAAATTCCAGCCTTTGAGATGATTTTGGGGTTAGAAAATTGCCAAATTCCGTTAAAAAAATTCATTTTTGCATTGAAAATGCACTCTTTGCCGACTTTAAATACTCCAAAATGCCAACGGCTTGGGTGAAAGAAAATAAAACTCGCCTCACATTCCCAATTTTTACACCACACCACGCCCATCAACTTACCAGAATTTGAATTTGTGCGTAAAATTTTCACTTCCTCAGTGCAAAAATCCTGCTGTGGCGAGGGAGTAAAATGCAAATTTTCAAGCTTTTTGGGTAAAATCAACGCCAAATCAACGAAATTTTTAATGTGTAGTTTTTTAAAAAGTGCTGCATCGGCTGAATTTAAGCTCATTTACCCACACTTGCAAAGCTGATTTGCTCTAATTCGCCGTGCTTTTTAATATAGCTATTTAGCTCTGCAAGTCCTACTTTTACTATCTTTTCAAGCTCTTTTTTAAAATGCCCTATGCTTAATCCTTGATAAAATTCATTAAAACCTACTCCAAGCCTCTTTTCAAGGCTTTCATAACGAAGCGGCGTTGAGCCGATGAGAAAATTTTGAGCAAGTTCAAGCTCATTTTGACTCACGCCCTTTTTGACAAAGTCTGCGAAAACGCTTTTCACAAGGGCTTTTGCCTCCTTTGCACTTTCATTTTTCGTCTGCAAATACCCAAACACACGCTTATAACTCACACTAGTATCAAGCATAGCATAAGCACTATACGCCAAGCCCCTTTTTACACGCACTTCCTCCATAAGCCTTGAACCAAAGCCCCCAGCACCAAGTATAAAAAGGGCAAGTTTTGCCAAATAAGCGTCCTCATCGCCAAATTCAAGCTCAAAAGGCGTGGCAAAATAGATATAAGCTTGTTCGCTCTCCTTTCGCACACAAATTTCATCTTTTAAATTCGCACAAAGCTTGAATTTTTTCACTTTTCTTTTCTCGCCAACGCTTAAAATTTCAAGTACAGGAGCAAGTAAGCTTTTTATTTGTGCCTGTGTGGCGTTACCTCCTGCGATGATGATGAGGTTTGATAAGTTAAAATAATGCTTGTGAAAGTTTTTTAACTCATCAAGGCTGATTTTAGCGATACTTTTTTCATCTCCATCATTTGAAAGCTCGAATTCTTTATACTCAAACACGGATTTATTTAAAAGCCTTTTAGCGATATAGTCAAAATCACTATTTCGAGCGGCTAATTCCCCCAAAGCCGTAGTTTTAAGCTTTTGCAAAAGCTTTTCATCAAATTGAGGCTGAGTTAGCAAAAGAACGAGCTTTTTTAAAGCAAACTCAAAATGCTCTTTGAGGCAAGAAATGTTGATTTCGAAATTTTCAAAGCCGCTATTTGCTTCAAAATTGATAGCATAAAAGTCTAGTTCCTTGAAAAATTCATCATCACAACCCTCATTTAAAAGCCGTGCAAACATTCTAGCAAGTCCAGCCAACTCGCCCTCATAAGCCTTGCCCGAACGAGCAAAACAAAGCTTTAAAAAAACGACAGGCAAGTCATTATTTTCCTCAAAAATGAGAGGAATTTGCGTATTTTTAGCGTTAAGATAGTAAAGCATAAAACCTTTTCCTTAAAATTTGGCTCATTATACAGCCTTAAACTAAATCAAAGCTCTAAAAGATAAAGTTTGCTCTTTATTTAAGATAAATTTTTATCTCATTTGAGTGCAATACAAAGCTATCTTTTTCTTTCAAAAGCATAAATTCACCTTTTAAATGGCTTAACAAAGCGTCCTCAAAACGCATAACTTCGGGCGGACAAAGCATTTTTGTCGCACCGCCATTATCCTCAAAAACAATTTTGCCATTTTTTAAATTAAAAGAGCCAAAAAAGCGATTACACCCCGAAAAGCCGTTGTATTGCGTGTTAGTAAAGCGAACACTTGCATTTTCATCTTGCAAAGATGAGGGTGTGAAAATCTTGCCTGAAATGGCGATTTTTTCAATCTTTAAGTCCTTATTTTCCAAGTCTTTTAAAGCAACTTCATCATTACAAGCCAAAAAAGCCAAAGCAAGGGCTATAAGTAGGTATTTTTTCATCGTTTTTCCTTTAAATTAAATTGCGTGAAAAATTTTAATCAGCTTCTTTAAATCAAGAGTAAAAAAACTCATTTTGTCCGCATTTACACAAAGATAACAAAGCCTCATCTTAAACGCTCAAACTCTCATTACAAGGGCTTTGTTTTGAAATTTTGATTAAATATTTGGGTAATATTTTTTCTGTGTTGTGTTGATTTTGGAACTTTTATTGCTTAAATTCAATAAACAAGCCACAAGGACAAGCACGATGCTCTTTTTTGTTAATATGCCTATCATTAGACACATAGCGGCTATGTATCCTGAGGCAAGAGAGGATATTTACAGGGATTTAGGCAAGGAAATTCGTGTGCTGTTTTCGGATTTAAGCGACACCAGTGATGAATCAGTCATCGCACAAATCAAAAAAATCGACCAAAGAATTTTAGAAAATCTCCACCAAAAATGCGACACAAATAAAAATTTAAAAGACTTCTCAAAAGAAATACTTGCTAATATTTATGACGCTTTTAGACATAGTCGCGGCTAAAAAAGTGTCTCAAATTTACACAAGATAAATAAAAAAAGATGAATAAAATTTAAATTACTCAAATTTTAAGTTCTTTTTTGCTAGGATAAATACAAAAATATTGCGAGGAAAAATTGTGGAAACTTTAAGTCAAAGCCTACACGAACATAGGCGTCCCTTTTATAAAAGAATGCTCACAAGTCTTGCCTTTTGGGTGATTTTTGGCATAGTTGCTGGGGTAATACTTGGCTATGCGGACAAAGAACTAGCCATAGCGAGCAAACCGGGTGTGGATTATTTCATCAAGGCTCTTAAAATTCTCATAGGACCTATCATCTTTGTAACCCTTGTTTTAGGGATTATCAGCCTTGAAAGTCTCAAAAAAGTCGGTAGCATTGGTGCAAAAGCGGTTATTTATTTTGAAATCGTCTCCACTTTGGCTTTGGCTGTGGGAATTCTTATCCCAAATTTGATGAAACCGGGCGTGGGAATGAATCTTGACCCATCGCAGGTGGATTCAGCGAGTGTCGCACAATACACAAACACTCAAATTGAAGTCAGTGCAAGTAGTGAGATAATGCATATCTTAAAAGACGCTATGCCAACGGACATTATCACGCCTTTTTCTCAGGGTAAAACCTTGCAAGTGCTGGTATTAGCCATTTGCACGGCTATTATCATCTCCTTGTTGCGAAATGAGGACAAGCAGTCTTTCCGCAAGGTTTTTGAATTGCTTCAAAATTTCGTCTTTAAAATTCTGCAAATCGTAATGTATTTTAGCCCTGTGGCTGCCTTTTCGGCTATGGCATTTTTGGTAGCTCAATACGGACTTGGTAGCCTTGTGAATTTGGGCTATTTGCTGCTTGTTATGCTCATTGCGTGTTTAGTCTTTATTTTTGGGGTTTTGGGGATAATTTGCTATGCTGTTAAAGTTAATATCTTTAAATTTATGCGTTTTATCGCTAGGGAAGTTCTCATCGTCTTTGCGACAAGTTCAAGCGAATCAGCCCTTGCTCCTTTGATGAGAAAGCTTGAAAAAGCAGGGCTTTCAAAAGCCACTGTGGGCTTGGTTTTACCGACAGGATACAGCTTTAACCTCGACTGCACCAATATTTACTTGGCGATGAGTTTGATTTTCCTCGCCCAAGCCTTTGGCGTGAATTTATCTTTATCCCACGAGATAAGCATTCTTATCGTTTTAATGATAGCAAGTAAAGGTGCAGTAGGCGTTACAGGAAGTGGATTTATCGTTCTTGGTAGCACACTTGGGGCTTTGGGTAGTATGTATATAGCCGAAGCAAACGATGGTGCGGGAGCGGCACTTGCTGAGGTTTTACCAGTAGCAGCTATATCCGTGCTTTTGGGCGTGGATAAATTTATGAGCGAAATGCGTGCTGTGGGGAATTTATGCGGAAACAGCGTAGCGGCTTTGATTGTAGCCATTTGGGACAAGCAAATTGATATGGAAAAATTCCGCTACGCCTTAGATCACCCAGAAGAATTTCACCACGCTGGTATGAGTTAGAATTTATCTCTAAAAAACGGGCGAAGTATTGAGCTACTTCGCTTTACTCATTATGGATACTTTGCCGCGTTCAAAAGAATAGGATAAATGAGGCTATTCAATACAACAAAATAATTTCAACGCAAAGCCTGTGAAATAGCCCTTGCCTCGTTTAAAGTGAGCGATAAAAAGCTCAAAGTCTCTAACCTTGATAAAAGCAAGTCCTCTTTTGCCACTCTTTTATCGTCCTTGCCTATATCAAGCGTTGTAATGGCACTTTGAGAGATTAAAAGCCTTCCATCGTCCTTTGTTTTCAAGCCCCAAATAGCGTGAAAAGCCAAAATTTCATCATCAACAACGCCCACATAAAGCATTATATGCCCTTTAAGATATAAAAGCGTTTCAAAAGGCTTGGCGTGGGCTTTAATGAGGGCAATTTTTTCTTTATTACTTAAATGAGCTATGTTAAAGCTCTGCCACGCCATACTTTGAGCCTTTGAATTGCGTGGTAAAAACAGCCCAAAAGGAGCAAAAATGTCTTTTAGCAAAGACGAGCAATCCCGCTCAAAATCATACCCACCCCAGCCATAAGGACGAGAAAGAAGCTCATTCATTTGATGTTTTAGCTTTAAATCGTTAAATTCAAGCGGAAATGAGGCAACTTGACTTTGATGAATTTGGAATTTCACACCCGCAAATTCAGCATAATAAAGCCCATTTTTAAGCTCATTATAAGGATAAATCGCTCCAATTCTTGCCTCAAAAACGAAGTTATTTTCATCATAAACAAGCACTCGTTCAAACAAAGGCGTGATGAAATCAGCATTTTCATAGCGTTTTGCCTGTGAATTTGAAAGAATTTTAAGCTGTGAGGCAAGGACAAAGCCCCAGCCTGACGAGCTTTTCACAAAGGCATAGCGTTTATCTTGCGTGTAGTGCGACACTAGCACGGGCGAAGCAAAATCCAAAACAGCATCTAGCGAATAATCAAAAGGTATGCCCTCGCCCTGCTTGAAAGGCTCACTCAAAATAGCCGTGCTAACAGGCAAATTCCTTAACACTGCATTTTGCGTAATAATAGCCCTTTGTTTGAGGCTTAAAAATGCTTCTGTATTGGCGTTTGTTATGGCTTTTTTGAAAAAATTTTCTGGGATAATTTGCTTGTTAAAAAAATAATATTTGTTTTTCAAATAGCCCTCGAAAGCCCAAAAAATTTGACTTTTATCAAGCTCACCCTCTTTAAGCTCATCTAAATCCCACGCTGAAAAAAAGGCTTTTTTATAGCTTTTAGCGTCTATTTGAGCGATACTTGGCGTAAATTTAGGTAAAATGCTAATGTCTTGTTTTATTTTTAAATTCGCATAATGTCCCACATCAGCACAGCCACAAAGCACAAAGATTGCAAAAAAATAAAGAAAAATTCTCATTTTCCACCCATACAAATAAAAAATCGTT
The DNA here is from genome assembly GCA_964607975.1 of uncultured Campylobacter sp. GTDB lineage: Bacteria > Campylobacterota > Campylobacteria > Campylobacterales > Campylobacteraceae > Campylobacter_D. Next base: position 11,089 of record CAZSMF010000011.1, read on the forward strand.
ATAATTATAAAATGAATTCAGTTAATCAGCTTGAAAAAATTTTAGAAAATCACAATGTCTTTTTAAGCGGCGGTGCGGGCGTTGGCAAGTCTTATTTGACAAATGAGCTTAAACTCGCTTACAAAGAGCAGGGAAAAAGTGTCGTCTCGCTTGGCTCTACGGCAATTTCAGCCTTTAATGTGGGCGGAGTTACCTTGCATAGCTTTTTTGCACTTGGTTTGTGTGCGAATTTAAACGAATTAACGCTTTTTGATAGAAAGCAAAAAGATAAGCTTAAAAAGCTTGAAAAAGTGCTTAAAAGCCTTGATTTGCTTATTATTGATGAGATTTCTATGGTGAGTGCGGAAATTTTTGATTTAGTCGCTTTTAGACTGAGAAATGCTGAATTTTCGGGCAGAATTCTTGTCGTGGGTGATTTTTTTCAACTCCCACCCGTTAAAAAAGACAACAATAATCTATTTTTAGGAGGCTTTTACGCTTTTTCATCACTTTCTTGGGCGGACTTTGCCTTTAAAAATGTGCTTTTAACCCAGCCCAAACGCACGAGCAATGAGGAGTTTTACACGCATTTATCGATGATGAGAAAGGGCGTTGCGAGTAAGGAGCTGGTGGAGTATTTTGCTAACTTTTTAATCACGCCTCAGCAACTAGACGAGTTTAGCGATGATTTTACCTTACTTTGCGGGACAAATAAAAAGGCTGAGGGGATTAATCAGCAAAAACTTGCTAAAATTGATGGCGAATTCATCATTTTTAAAGCGCAAATTGAAAAAATCGATGAAAATTTAGACGGTAATGTGCTTGAAAAATGGGTAAAAAGCCTCAATGTCCTTGACGAGCTAAAACTCAAAGTCGGTGCAAGGGTGATTTTTTGCGTGAATAATTACGAAGCTGGGTATTACAACGGCGAACAAGGCGAGGTGATAGCGGTATTTAAGGAGGATAACAAAAGCTATATACAAATTCAAAAAAGCAACGGCGCGCAAATCAAACTCGCCCCTTACACCTTTTTGCTTGAAAATTTCGCCGAGCAAGATGAAATTCTAGCGAGTTTTTCGCAATTTCCCATAAAACTTGCCTACGCCATTACCATACACAAATCTCAGGGTATGAGTATAGAAAAGCTAGTTTGCGATATAGACAATATCTTTGAAAGCGGACAGCTTTATGTGGCACTTTCAAGGGCTGTTGAACCAAAGAATTTGTGGATTTTTTATTCAAGGGCGGGTGATTTTAGAAGCTATTTTGCCAATGCTTTAAAATTTGATGCTTCTGTGCTTGAATTTTACGCTAAAATGGACTTTGTGAATTTAAAGGAGCAAAAATGAGAATTTGCCTACTACTTGCTTTTATGAGCGTTTTGCTTTTTGCCCAAAATGTAAAAATTGAAAATTTGCGAACCGAGCTTTACAGCAAAACAACGCAAGGAAGTTTGAAAAAAATAGAACTCTCATTGGAATTTGAAGGGGCGAATTTAAACCCTCATCAAAACAAGCTTTTAGACTCCACAAATATCATTGTGGCGAGTTTTTTCTACGAGGATTTATTTACAGAGCTTGGCAAGATGAGATTTAAAAACGCTTTGAGTAAATTCATCAATAAAAACTACAAGCTTGATGTCAAAAACATTTACATACTTTCTTTAAAAGGTATAGAAAAATTCGACATTAAGGAGCTGAAAAGCTTTTTAAAGGACAGCGAACAGCCAAGAAAGAAAGAACAAAACACAAGCATACAAGTGCCAAAAATCCCGCCACTACCCGATATTAACACCCTTTTAAATGACACAAACGAGAATTTCAACCTTGATGAAATCAACATACAAAACATTCAAAAACTGCAAGTGCCGCAGCTTTTGAATTTGCCTAATAATATGCAAGAACTTCGGCTCAAAGACAAAAACCTTTCGCCGCTTAAATAGCTATTTGTTGGCTTTTTCTATGTATTCGCCTCGCACAGTATCTACGCGAATAACCTCGCCTTCGAGTATGTGGAAAGGAATTTGCACGACAGCACCCGTTTCAAGCGTGGCTGGTTTTTTGTTTGAACCCTGAGTGTCGCCTTTGAAATTCGGTGCGGTTTGTGTGATTTTAAGCTCCACCACTTGCGGAACTTCCACGCCTATTGCCTTGCCGTTGTGAAACATCACATCAACCATCATTCCATCAAGCATCCACTTTTTCGCCTCGCCCACATCATCATCGCTAATAGCAACTTGCTCGTAACTTTGAGTGTCCATAAATTGACAATTTTCGCCATCATCGTAGAGGTATTGCATAGTTTTTTGCTCTAAATTTGGGGCTTCGCACTTATCCCCAGCGTGAATCGTTTTTTCAAGCACTCTGCCGTCTAAAAAAGACTTGATTTTAATGCGAACAAAAGCAGGACCCTTGCCCGGCTTTACATGCTGATACTCGACAATCTTAAACGGAATGCCGTCCATTTCGATTTTTAAGCCCTTTTTCAAATCTCCCATTGAGTAAGTCGCCATTTTTATCCTTTATGCAAAATAAATTAAGATTATACAGCATAAGAGTTTAAAAAGTATTGAAAATTTGAATTTTTTGCAAAAAAGTTCTTTTTTGAGCGTAAAATTGGCTATAATTGCACGAAAGCATAGTAAATGCTCGCTTCTTTTTGAAGAGGAAAGTCCGAGCTGCAAAAGACAAGGATTTCATCTAACAGATGACTAGGGCGACCTAAGGGAAAGTGCAACAGAAAGCAAACTACCGCAAAGACATTTTGCGGAAAAGGTGAAACGGCGGGGTAAAAGCCCACCAGCGATTTTGGCAACAATTTCGGCTCTGCAAACCCAATCCGCAGCAAGAAAGGGTGGTTAGTGTCTTTATTTAAACCTTTCGCTTGACTTTGTTTGCGAAAACAAGGCTAGATAAATGAGCATTCACGACAGAACTCGGCTTATCGCTATGCTTTTTTGCATTGATTAAGGATAAAAAATGGATATTTTTGATGAAATGTTAAATGTCAGCCCCAAGGATAAATTCTTTCAAATGCTTCGCCACGCCAATGCTGGTGCGGTTGAGAAGGTTTTAGAAAAATTTATTAAAGAACACATTGCCTTGCGTGATTTTTTAGAAATTAAAGGCATAAGTGAGGCTGAATTTGAAAGCTTTAAACTTGAATACGGCGTAGAAGAGAGGCTAAATGACTATTTCATCGGGCTTACTGCTGAAATTTTGGGAAATGAGGGTTAAAATTGAGGGCTTTTAGTGTGCTTTTTATTTGTGTAAGCTTGTTAAATGCGGCTGAGCCATCTTTTGAGCATAGTTATGAGTTTAGCCTTGAAAAAGACGAGAGGGCAAGTGTTGAGATTGTCGAGCTTGGCTTTGAAAATTCAAAGCAAAATTTCGACTTTTACTGGACTCTTTTTGACACAAATAAAATTATCATTCACACTAAATTCAGACGCTTTCCACGCCAATTTGTCCTCTCGATGAAGAGGAATTTAAATTGGGCTGTGCAAACTCTAATCCCTGATTATACCAATCCAAACATAGACAGAGCTCGTTTAATCCTTGAATTTAGCGACTTTGACAGGGGTGAGGCAAAGCTTAAAGTCTATATTGAGGATAAAGATTCGCGTTTAAGTGTGGCTTTTTTAGACCCAAATACCACGCCGCTGCGTCCGCCCTTTGCCCCACAAAATAATAAATTCGTTCCAGGCATTATTTTTGGGGTAGAAAAAAATGACTCACTTGGGCGAAGACCCAGCATTGAGCGACAAATGGGGCTTGAAGTTGGAAATAATCAATAAAGGATAAAAATGCAAGAAATCAACGCTATCATCGAAACTTTCATCAAAAATTTGGACTATAAGCCCATAGAAACAATGTTTGCAAAGATTAAAACGGGCAAAATGCTCCGCTCAAAGCTCATCATAGACATAGCACAAAATAAAAGCGATGAGCTGCACAAACTTTGTGCTATTGTGGAGCTTATTCATTTGGCAAGTCTTTTGCACGATGATATTATTGATGAAGCACATTTGCGGCGTGGAGCAAAGTCTATAAATGCTGAATTTGGGGCGAAAAATGCCTTAATGCTTGGAGACATTTTGTATTCTTACGCTTTTACGCAGCTGTTAAGCTTTCCTAAAAGCGTAGCTAAGAGCATTTCAAACGCTGTGGCAAAACTTGCCAAAGGCGAGTTAATGGATATAGAGCTTTCAAAGGCTTTCAACAGCGATAAAAAGGCGTATGAAACGATGATAGAGTATAAAACAGCCGCACTCATCGAAGCGAGTGCCTTTTCAGCCGCACATTTAGCGGGGCTTGATGAAAAGGCTTTTGGTGAATACGGCAAGAATTTGGGACTTGCCTTTCAAATTGTAGATGATATTTTAGATGTTAAAAATGATGAAAAAACGCTTGGAAAACCCGCTATGAGTGATTTTAAAGAGGGTAAAACTACCCTTGTTTATATAAATTTGTTTAAAGAATTAAACTATAATGACAAGGAAAAATTGCAAAATTTATTTAAAAAAGATTTAAAGGACGAGGAATTAGCTTGGCTTAAAGGCAAGTTAGCTGAATATGACATCATCAAAAAAACAGCCAAAGAGGCAAAAGACTTTGCCTTAAAAGCCTTAAAAGCCATTGAGGGCTTTGAAAATGAGCGTTTAAGAGAGTTGGTTTATAAAATGACAGACAGGGAATTTTAATGAATTTCATTTGTGTGAGTTTCACCCACAAAAACACAGGCATAGCTTTAAGAGAGCGGCTTAACCTTGATGAAAGTCGTCAAAAAGAGCTATTGCGTCTTATTAACGCTAATGCTTATGTGGAGGAAAGCTTACTGATAAGCACTTGCAATCGTGTTGAGGTTTTTGCCTTTGTCGAGCAAATCGATGAAATCGCCGAGTATATCATCTCCTGTATGGCTGTGCTCTGTGAGCTTGATAAAGAAATTCTCCTCCAACAAGCCGATATTTTCGAGGATAGCGGTGCTATTCATCATCTTTTTTCTGTGGCAAGTTCTCTTGATAGCCTTGTTATTGGCGAGACACAAATTGCAGGGCAGCTTAAAAATGCCCTAAATTTCGCCATTTCAAATCAATTTTGCGGGACAAATATCGCAAGGGCAGTGCATTTTGCTTTTAAATGTGCCGCAAAGGTGCGAAATCAAACCGAAATTTCAAAAAATCCCATCTCCGTAGCCTCAGTAGCCGTAGCCAAAGCAAAGGAACTTTGCGATTTAAACGATAAGGAAGTCATTATCATCGGTGCTGGTGAAATGGGCGAGTTAGCGGCAAAGCATTTGATTCAAGCAGGAGCAAAGCTCATCATCTTAAATCGCAACGCCACCAAGGCAAAGGAACTTTGCGAGAATTTAGGCACGAGGGCAAGTTATGATGAATTCAGCCGTTTAAAGCACTATTTAAACACAAAAGAGCTATTTTTCTCCGCCACAAACGCCCAAGAAGCTATCATCACTGATAATTTGCTTGAAGATTGCGAATTTGTGCGGTATTTTTTCGACATAGCCGTGCCAAGAGATGTTGATTTGAGCGAGAATGCCAAGATAAAGGTGTTTGCCGTTGATGATTTAGAAGAAGTGGTGCGTAAAAATTTGGCTTTGAGGGAAAAACAAGCACAAATTGCCTATTCTATCATCTCTGCGATGACAACGAGCTTTTTTAAATATCTTAACGACTTAGCCCTTACGCCCATTATCAAGTCCATACGCCTACAAGCTAAGCAATGTGCTGAAATTGAACTTGAAAAAGCCCTTAAAAAAGGCTATCTCAAAGGCTCTGACAAAGATGAGGCAAGAAAACTCATTCACCAAGTCTTTAAAGCCTTTTTACATAGCCCTACAATCAAGCTCAAACACCTGCAAAATGAAATTCAAAGTGATAATATCATCAACGCTATGCGTTATGTTTTCGCCCTTGAAAGCGATATACAGGACTTAAATCACTATAAATTCGATATAAAGGATATTGATGAAATTGAGTAAGCTTTATGCTGTAAGCAGTAAAGAAGCCCCAAAAGACGCCCTTTTACCAAGTCATATACTTTTGCTGCGTGCAGCTTTTATAGAACAATGCGGCAGTGGGCTTTACAACTTCTTGCCACTTGGAAAAATGGTGCTAGATAACATTTATGCCATTGTTAAAGATGAAATGGACAAGGCTGGGGCTTTGCAAACAAGTTTAAGTTTTATCACACCAGCAGCACTTTGGCAAGAAAGCGGACGATACAACGCCTTTGGCAAGGAGCTTTTGCGTTTTAAGGACAGAAAAGATAATGAATTCGTGCTTGGTGCAACGCACGAGGAGGCTATGCTTGATGCGGTGCGAAATAAGGTTAAAAGCTACAAGCAACTGCCCTTGCATTTGTATCAAATCGGGCTTAAATTTAGAGATGAGGCTCGTCCTCGCTTTGGGCTTTTGCGTTGTAGAGAATTTATGATGAAAGATAGTTACAGCTTTCACGCTAATGAAGCGGATTTAGAGCGAGAATTTGAGCTGATGTTTAACACTTATAGTAAGATTTTTACGAGAATGGGGCTGAATTTTCGTGCTGTGGAGGCTGATAGTGGGGCTATTGGCGGTAGTGGAAGTAAGGAATTTATGGTTTTAGCACAAAATGGCGAAGATGATATAGTCATTTGCGACAAGTGCGATTACGCTGCTAATGTTGAAGTGGCACAAAGGGCTAAAAAAACTTGCGATAAAGAACGCCCACAGGCAAATTATGCGAGTAAATTCCACACGCCAAACATAAAAAGCATTAAGGATTTAGCCCAATTTTTCAGCGTTGATGAATTTTACACCATTAAAGCCGTGGTTAAAAAGGCAGTTTATGAGGAGGGCGAGAAATTAGTCGTCTTTTTCATTAGGGGTTGTGATGATTTGCAAGAAACAAAGGCTTGTAATGCTTGTAAAGCCCTTGAACTTGTCGATGCAAGTGAAAATGAGCTTGAAAAAGCTGGGCTTATAGCTGGTTTTATCGGCTTTGTGAATTTAAAAAATGTCGATTTTTTCATCGACAAAGAGCTTAAAAATGAAAGCAATATGCTCATAGGAGCAAATGAAAAAGACTACCATTTAATAGGCATTGATGTGGTGAATTTAAACGAAAATCGCTTTAAAGACTTGGTGCAAGTGAAAGAAAATGATTTGTGTGCTTGTTGTGGTGGGCGTTTGAAATTCAGCAAGGGCATTGAAGTGGGGCATATTTTTAAGCTTGGGCAAAAGTATTCAAAGCCTATGAATGCGACATTTTTGGACGAAAATGGCAAGGCAGTGCCGTTTTTTATGGGAACTTACGGCATAGGCGTGAGTCGTTTAGTGGCTGTGGCGGTTGAGGCGAGTTTTGATGAAAGGGGTATAGTGTGGAGTAAAGCCCTAGCACCTTTCACGCTTGATATTATCATCTCTAATGTCAAGGACGAAAGGGCTATGAGCTTTGCCCTTGCCCTTTATGATGAGCTAAAAGCCCTAAATATAAAGGTTTTGCTCGATGAAAGAAACGAACGCTTTGGCGTTAAAATCAACGATTTTGAGCTTATGGGCTTTCCTTACGCTCTAATCATCGGCAAGGGTTTAGAAAACGCAGAACTTGAATTCATCGAAAGAAAAAGCCTTAAAAAGCACATTTTCAAGCAAGATGAAGTGCTGATTAAACTCAAAGAGATTTTGCTATGAACTACTATAAATTCTCATTCCCTCCGCTCATTTTGCTTGAAATCATCGTTAGCGTAGCCTTTCTCATCACCTTTGGTTTTGGGAATTTTTTTCTTTTTTTAATGCTAAGTATGCTTGGTGGCATTGTTTTACTTGCTATTTTTTGGAAAAATATGCTTGAATTCCAAATCAGCACACTTAAAGAAATGTTTATGCAATTTGCCTTCGTCATCGCTGGGTTTTTACTCATTATCCCGGGCGTGTTAAGCTCTATTTTAGGCATTTTAACCCTCATTTTTGCACTGATTATAAGCTTTAAACGCCCAAAATACACCCCAAAACGACAAGATAGCGAAGAAATTATCGATGTAGAAATCATCGAAGAGAAAAAATAAGGACAAAACAATGCAAGAGCTTATCATCGCCACACGCAAAAGTCAGCTCGCCCTTTGGCAGAGCGAGTTTATCAAAAACACTTTGCAAAAACAACACCCAAATTTAAGCATTAAGCTGCAAGGTTTTAAGACAAAGGGTGATGTTTTGCTTGACACTCCCTTGGCTAAAATCGGCGGCAAGGGCTTATTTACCAAAGAGCTTGAAGAGTCTATGTTAAGAAAAGAAGCCCATTTAGCCGTGCATAGCTTAAAAGATGTGCCAAGCTTCTTTCCGCAAGGCTTGACACTAGCTGCGGTGTGCAAGAGAGAAGAGCCAAATGACGCTCTTTTAAGCCAAAATTATGCGAATTTAAAGGACTTGCCAAAGGGTGCAAAAGTTGGCACGACAAGTTTGAGGCGTAAAATGCAGCTTTTAAGAAAGCGTCCGGATTTAAACATCATCTCCTTGCGTGGCAATATCAACTCTCGCCTTGAAAAGCTCAAAAAGGGCGAATTTGACGCCATAGTTTTGGCTTTTGCTGGGCTTAAACGCTTGAATTTACAAAATGAAGTGCGATTTTTGCAAAAATTTAGCCTTGATGAGATGATACCAGCGGCTTCACAAGGGATTTTAGGCATAGAAAGCCTCGATGAAGCTCCTATTTTGCAACTCCTTACTTGCTTAAATGACAAAGAAGCTATGCTCGTTAGTGAGATAGAAAGGGATTTTATCAAAGAACTTGAAGGCGGTTGTCAAGTGCCAATAGGCGTAAATGCTGAAATTTCAGGCGACTTACTCATACTTCGCGCCATACTTGGTTTGCCCAATGCCTCGCAAATCCTTGAAGAAAGGCTAGAATTGCCCTTAAATGAGAGTAAAAACGCAGGAAAAACTCTCGCTCAAAAATTCATCAGCAAGGGTGCAAAAGAAGTGCTTAAAATGGCTGAAAATATGATTTAAGGAGCATTTATGAAAGAATTTATCGCTTTGCTTAAAGAAAATGACTTGCTTAAAATCATCGATGAGCCTGTGGATACTCATTTGCAAATCGCTCATATTGCTTATGTGGAGGCAAAAAAGGGCGAAAAGGGCAAGGCTTTGCTTTTTACAAATCCTATCAATGAAAAAGAGGGCTTAAAATATGAATTTCCTGTGCTAATGAATGTTTTTTGCAATGAAAAAGCCCTAAATTTAGCCTTTACTCGCTCTTATAATGAAGTAGCAGACGAAATTTCAAGGCTTTTAAAACTGCATATCCCCAAAAGTTTGGGGGCGAAAATTGATTTTTTCAAAACCCTACTCAGCCTTAAAAATGTCCCGCCAAAAAGGCTTAAAACAAAGGGTGAGTTTGAATTTAAACAGCTTAAAAGCCTAAAAGCACTTCCCATACTTCAAACTTGGGAAAAAGACGCTGGAAAATTCATCACTATGGGGCAGGTTTATACCCAAAGCCTTGATAAAAGTCAAAACAATCTTGGAATGTATCGTCTGCAAGTCGTTGATGATAACGAACTTTTGGTGCATTGGCAAATCCACAAAGACGCCACGCACTTTTTTAACGAATACAAAAAAGCTCATCTTAAACAAATGCCCGTTAGCATAGCCATTGGCGGTGAGCCTCTTTATATTTGGTGCGGACAAGCTCCCTTGCCAAAGGGCATTTTCGAGCTTTTGCTTTATGGTTTTATCAAAAAAAGCCCCGCAAAACTCACCCAGTGCGAAAATGGCATTTTCGTGCCATACAATAGCGACATTGTCATCGAGGGCTTTGTTGATTTAGAGCAGATGAAAATAGAAGGACCTTTTGGCGACCATACGGGCTTTTACACACCGGCTGAGCCTTTTCCTGTGATGAAGATTAGCCGAATTTGTGTTAAAAAAGACGCCATTTATCAAGCCACTGTGGTAGGAAAGCCACCACTTGAAGATAAAATTATGGCACTTGGCACAGAAAGGGTGTTTTTACCGCTTTTTCAAACGACAGCCCCTGATGTGCTGGATTACAAAATGCCAGAAAATGGCGTTTTCCACAATCTCATTTTAGCCAAAATCAACCCCTCCTACCCCGCTCACGCTACGCAGATAATGCACGCCTTTTGGGGAGTGGGACAAATGAGCTTTGTTAAACACGCTATTTTTGTGGGTAAAAACGCTCCAAAGCTCGATGATTACGAAGTGCTTATCCCTTACATACTCAACCGCTTTGACATTGATAAAATTTATCTTACTGAGGGCATTTGCGACCAATTAGACCACGCTTCGCCAAATGCGTGTTTTGGTGGCAAGGGCGCACTTGATGCGACAAGTGAGGAAGAATGTGCTAAAAAGCCCGAAATTTTAAGTGATAAAGCCTTGTTTGAGCTTTTTTCAACCGAGCTTAAAATCAAAGCCTTAAAGCAGTTTTACCCTCATACTAAATCCCCCATAGTCTGCGTTTTGCTTGATAAAAAAGAAAAACTCAAAAAAAGTTTTAAAAAGCTTGTAAAATTTGACAAATATTTTAAAATTCTCGTCTTTTTAGACAGCAACAATAGGCTTGAAAACCCTTATATGCTTCTTTGGCGAGTGGTTAATAATATCGATGCTAAAAGAGACATTTTTATCAGCAAAAACTGCGTAGCCATAGACGCCACAGCAAAGGGCAAACTTGAAAAACACCCAAGAAAATGGGCTTTGCAGGTTGATTGCAGTAAAGAAGTCATCGAAAATTTAGTGCAAAGAAAACTCATTGACAATGATGAAGCCCTTTTTCATCGTTTTGAGCTTTATTAAAATGAGTAGAATTTAAAAATTTTAAACGAATTTTTTCGAAAAATGCCTTTTAAGAATGCTTTTTGCTTGTGTAAAATAAATTCATTTAAATTTTATAAAAATTTATTTGTTTTTTGTCGATATTAAGCTACAAAATAAATTTGTTATGGAAAGGGGGAATTCGTGATGATAGAAGCAATGAAGTCATTGAGTGTCAATGCCAACAGAGTAAGAAGTGAAAACGGCTCTGCAAAGCAAGATTTAGCTACTGGCAAAGCCCAAGACTCTAGAAAAGCAAGTGTCAATGAGGCGATTAAAAATGCTGATGAAGAAAAAGATTCTACGCAGCAGCTACAAGAGCTTATTAAAGAGCTGAACGAACAAGCAGACAAGCTCAGCACCAACATAGCCTTTGCTTTAAGCGATGAGACTGAGCGTTTGTATGTCAAAGTGCTTGAAAGAAACACGGGCAAGGTGATTCGTGAATTTCCTAGCGAACAAGCAAGAGCTTTGACGGGGTATTTGAAAAGTGCCGTGGGATTATTATTCGATAAGGAGAGTTAAATGGCAAGTCAATTAGGAAGTTTAGGCTTACAATCAAATGTCTTAACCACAGAATTACTAGACAAGCTCAAACAAGCCGAAGAAAATGTAAAAATCAAGCCTTATGAAACAAAGATTGAAAAAAACACAGCCAAGCAAAAGGCACTCACTGAACTTACCACGAAGTTAAGTAGCTTTCAAACGGCTGTTTCGTCTTTGGGCGATTCAAGTGCTTTTCAAAAAAGAAAGGTAACTCCAAGCGTTACAGGCGATAGTGCCGCAGCGACTTTGACAGCAAGTAACGGCGTTAGTGTGCAGAATTTAAGCGTAAAAGTCGATAAAATCGCTCAAAAAGATGTTTTTCAAAGCAAGGGACTTGTCAAAGACACAGACAGGGTTTTAACAGGCTCTCAACAGCCCGGAAGCTTTACCATAACGCAAAATGGCAAGGAATATATCATCAGGGTTGATGCAAACACCACTTATGAGGATTTAGCCGAAAAAATCAACTCTACAACAAATGGCGATGTCGTAGCTAAAATCGTCTCCACAGGCGAGACTGGCACGCCGTATCGCTTTACACTTTCAAGCAAGGAAACCGGCTCTGATAATGCCATAGGATTTAGAGCAGATAGCACAGGTGAGGCTATACTTTCAAATTTCGGCTGGAATTTGAAAAAGGCAAACATTGCTGAGGCTGATTTAAAGGGCTATTCATTTAGCGGCGGCTCTAAGGCAAGTAGTATTCAGGATTTAAACACTGAAACATTAGCTAACGATGTCAAATTCACCCTTTTTGCAGGAACTGAGAAATTTGAAATCAGCGTTAATGCAGGACAATCTTATCAAGACCTTATCACCCAAGTAGAAACGACAACAGGTGGCAAGGTAAAAATGACAGCTGTTAATAGCAGTAGTAATGGCTATGTCTTTAACTTTGTCGCAGGAGATAACGCCACAAGCTCGACTAAAATCAGCATTTTTGACGGCACAAGCACGACTGATGCAAGTGGCAATAAAAGCTACTCGCCTGATACAAATACAACAGATTTTCTCAAAAACACCTTGAATTTAGAAATCAAAGAAAGCTACACCCTTGATGATGTAAATGGTGAATACCACCTTAAAAAAGCACAAAATGCCGAATTTACGCTTGATGGCGTGAAAATGTATCGCTCCTCAAACAGCATTACGGACATAGGTGCTGGTATTACTTTGAATTTGCTTAAAGCTGGGGAGATTAACTTTGACATTAAGCAAGATACCGAAGGGCTTACAAAGACTATGGAGGAACTTGCAGAAGCGTATAATGCACTGGTAAATTACCTCAACGAAGCCACAGCGTATAATAGCGAAACAAAGACTTCTGGGGATTTAGCTGATGTTAATGAAGTCAAGCAGCTGCGTTCAAGCATTACCTCAAAGCTCTTTGACTCTCAGTCTGTGGAGGGTAAAAGCATAGATGATAAAGGCAATGAAACCAAAACCAATGTCTTTGTCTCCATAATTGACTATGGACTTTCACTTAACGAATCTGGCTTTTTGACCTTTGATAGTGCTAAATTTGAAAAGAAAATCGCTGAAAATGTCGATTTTGCCGAAAGCTTTTTTGCCGGCACAAGTGGCTTTGAGGAGCTTAATGTAACGGGCAAGGCGGTTACTTTTGAAAACGACATTGACTTCAAAGGCAAGGAATTTAAGCTTATTTTTGGGGATAAGACTTATGATTTAAGCAAAACCGTTGATGGTAAAGACTTTAAACTTGAAAGCACTTTGACGAAAAATACAGGCGAAACGGACGCTGAATTTCAAAAAAGACAGGCAAAGGACAGGGCGCAAAAACTGCTTGATCATATCCATAGTTTTAGCATAAGTGGTTTGAAAATCACTATGCAAGAACTCTCCGTAACTTCTGCTGGACAAGCAACCACAGGTTATGCTTTAAAATTCAAAAGTGATGACGGCTCGGACTTTGAGTTAAGTGGCGATAAGGACACTTTGGAGAAAATGGGCTTGGAAGCGAAAAAAGTAAGTCCGCAAATCAAAGAGGGAACGGGCGTTTTTGCTGCCCTTAAAACCACCTTGCAAGGCTTTACAAGGTCAAGTTCAAGCGATAATCTCAAAGGCTCTTTGACGATTTATAGTGAGAGATTAAGCTCGATGAATAAAAGTCTGCAAGAGGAAAAGGAAAATTCGCAAACCAAGATAGATAATTACTATGAGACAATGTTTAACAAATGGGTTGAATATGAAAAAATCATTTCAAGCATTAAAACTCAGGGCGATGCGATTTCACAGATGATACAGGCTTCGCAAAACCAAAAGAATAGCTAATTAAAAGGATATAAGCGTGCAACAAAATACTCAAATTTACAACGCCTACTCTGAAAATCAAGTGGGCATAGAGTCTCCGCAAAGACTCATCGAAATGCTTTACGAGGGGCTTTTACGCTTTTGCTCTCGTATCAAAGTCTTTATCAAAAAAGACGACATAGAACAAAGGCTTTACTATACCAAGCGTGCTACGGCGATTTTTATCGAGCTAATCAACAGCCTTGATTATGAAAGGGGCGGCGATGTGGCTTATTATCTCAATGGGCTTTATCTGCAAGAAATTCGTTTGCTTTCTCAGGCGAATTTAAGAAATGATGAAGCCAAAGTCGATGAGGTTATCAATGTCGTGCGTTGTCTGCTCGAAGCGTGGCGTGAAATTCACCCCGATTTAAACCAAAAAGCCAATGTGATGAGTAGTGAAAATGCAAACTTGGCTCAATAAGGTCAAAATCGCCCTAGCCGAAGAGGACATACAAAGTCTAGGGCAGCTTTTCACTCAAAAAATTCAAAGCAACTCCCAAGATGAGCTTTATCAAGCCTTGTCCCTTTGCAATGAGGCTTTAAAACTACTTGAAAGCGAAAAAAACTCCCTTGCTAACACCATTAACAAAATCAAAACCGCCAAGGAATTTTTTAAAAATTGATAAAACTAGTTGCAAACTAAAAAATATTATGAAACAAGAAAGCTCAAATTTTAGACACTTTACCCAATGCCAAGCCATTTTTAATTTTATTTTGCTACAATTTTAGCAAAAAATCAAAAAGGGTAAGACTATGAATGCTATTGATTATTCTAAATATGCAAACAAAAGCTTGAAAGAACTTGCTAATTATTTAAGTGCTGCGGAAAAAAAGGTGATTAGGCTTCAAGAAAAAGCTGAGTTAGAAATACAAATGCAAAATGATTTGATCGCTTATTTAAAATCCAAAATAAGCAAAACGCTTAATAAGACAAAGTCTGGTTTTATACCTTACACCGAAAGCGAAGCTTATAAAATAGGGCGTGAAAGAGAGAAAATAAGAACGCCAGAAGAACAAGCAGAATTAAAAAAAGAAGTTGAAAGCTTTGTATATGGAAAGCAAAGCAATGAACTATAAAATAAATATCGATACAAAGGCAAATTTTTTTCTTAAAAAGCTTTCAAAATCTGCACCAAAGGACTTCGATAAGATAGATTATTTCTTAACAAATATATTGCCAAATGCTGAAAACCCTTGCACCTTGCCAAATGCAAAATATTTACAAGGATTTAAAGATAATCGTTATCGTTGGAGATTAGGAAATTATCGTGTAATTGGCATTGTAGAAAATGGCGAAACAAAGATAATTCAAATCATTAAAATCGCCAAAAGAGACGAAAACACTTACAAAGGCTTATAAAAAGCTTAATTTGCAAATTTTTAATTAAAATTTACGCCACAAATAAGCCCTAAAAAATCACAAAGCAAATTTACTTTGAATATAACGATAAAAGCGTGGCTTAGGCTTTAAGAAGCGGATGCACGGCTTCATAAATGCGTTTGGCGATGTAAGCATTATTCATAGTATAAAGATGAATGCCCTCAACTTCGTTACTTAACAAATCCACAATCTGTTCTATCGCATAGGCAATACCTGCATTTATCATCGCTTCATCGTTGTGTTCGTATTTGTGCATAATTCTTGCAAATTTAGGCGGGATTTTCGCCCCAGAAAAGCTTGTAATTTTAAGGATTTGCCTTTTATTCGCCACAGGCATAATCCCTGCATATATTGGCACATTGATATTTGCTAATTCACAGGCTTCCTTAAACCTGTAAAAATCATCATTATTAAAAAAAAGTTGCGTTAAAAGTTTGCTTACACCAGCTTGTGTTTTTATTTTGAGATTGTGAATGTCCTCAACCAAGCTTTTAGCCTCATTGTGCTTTTCAGGGTAACACGCCGCAAAAAGCTCAAAATCTCCATTTTCTTTGATGAAACGCACCAAATCACTAGCATATTTAAAGTCCTTGCTTATGGGCTTTTGCTCGACTATGTCCCCACGCAAAGCAAGGATTTTGTTTAAATTTCTTTGTTTGCACTCATCTAAAATGGCTAAAATTTGCTCTTTGCTTTGATGAATGCAAGGCAAATGCACTATGCTAGGCACTTTGTATCTATTTTGAACCAAACTAGCAATGTCAAGCGTGTTTTTCGAATTTACAGAACCCCCAGCCCCATAAGTAACGCTGATAAAATCCGGTTTTAAGGGCGAAAGCTCCTCTAATGTGTGATAAATTTTATCAATGCTATCATCTTTTCTTGGCGGAAAAATTTCAAAAGAAAAGCTTTGTTTGCCTTGCATTTTCACCCTTTTTATAAACTTTGACGCACTTTTTTTGTCGCTTCAACCATATTTTTAAGGCTTTCAACCACCTCTTTATAGCCTCTGGTTTTAAGCCCACAATCAGGATTTATCCAAATTTGCTCTTTTGGCAATTTCGCTAAAATCTTGCGTATGGTGCTTTCAAGCTCCGCAACGCTTGGCACTCGTGGGCTGTGTATGTCATAAACGCCCGGTCCCACTTCGGTTTGAAAATTCACAGCCTTTAAAGCATCGAGCAATTCTAAATTCGAACGACTTGCTTCAAAAGAAATCACATCAGCATCCATAGCGTCAATTTCCTTGATAATGTCGTTAAATTCGCTATAACACATATGTGTGTGAATTTGCGTATCGGCTCTAACGCCGCTATGAACGAGGTTAAAGGCTGGTATAGCCCAATTTAAATACTCACTATGCCAATCACTCTTCCTCAAAGGCAGCTTCTCACGCAAAGCCGCTTCGTCTATTTGTATGATTTTAATCCCCGCTTTTTCCAAGTCTAGCACCTCATCGCGTATGGCTAGGGCGATTTGCAAGGTGCTTTCTTTAAGGCTAATGTCCTCACGAGGAAAGCTCCAATTAAGAATGGTTACGGGACCTGTGAGCATACCTTTGACGATTTTAGAGCTTTGTTTTTGAGCAAATTCACTCCACGCCACCGTGATAGGCTTTATTCTAGCGACATCTCCCCACACGACAGGAGGCTTAACGCACCTTGTGCCGTAGCTTTGCACCCAGCCATTTTGCGTAAATAAAAAGCCCTCCAAGCTTTCACCAAAATACTCCACCATATCATTTCGCTCAAATTCGCCATGAACTAGCACATCAAGCCCGATTTCTTCTTGCAGCTTAATGCACTCTTTGATTTTGCTTTGATTAAATTCAGTGTATTGTGTGGCTGAAATTTTGGCTTGTTTGAAGGCAAGGCGGTTGCTTCTTACATCAGGAGTTTGCGGGAAAGAGCCTATTGTCGTAGTCGGCAAGAGGGCTAAATTAAGGCTTTGTCTTTGAATTTTTTGCCTTTCTTTAAATTCTGGCACTCTTTTATAATCCTTTTCTTCAAGGTTTTCTACCCTTGCTTGAACGGCTTTATTTTCACGCTTTGGCTCGTTTTTAAACAAGGCTATATTATTTTGATAAAGTGCATTTTCCTCAAAATTCGCACTTTGCAAAATCTCTTTAAGCTCTTTAAGCTCGTCAAGTTTTTGCTCGGCAAAGGCAAAATGAGCGAGGTATTTTTTATCAAGCCTTTGTTCGTTTTTGGTGGTGTAAGGGCTGTGGAGTAAAGAACAGCTTGTATTTAGCACCACATTTTTGGCAAATTTTTGAATTTCTTTGAAAAGTTTGATGGTTTTTTGGTAATTGTTTTTGTAAATATTTTTACCATTAACCAGCCCAGCAAAGAGGATTTTATCATTCAAATAACCCTTTTTGATGAGATTTAAACTCTCCTTACCCTCGATGAAGTCAAGCCCTATGGCGTCAAAGTTTAAATTACATAAAGTCTCATAAATGTCCCTTACATCGCCAAAATAAGTCTGCACTAGCACTTTAAGTGATGATTTTTGAGCCAATAAAGCATTGTAAAATTCTTTAAACAAAGCTATATCAGCAGCTGATAAATCATACACCAAATAAGGCTCGTCAAACTGCACCCATTTCACGCCCTTTTCATTAAGCTTATCAAGCAAGGCTTTATAAGCGTTGATGAGCTTGTTTTTGGCTTGAATTTTAGTGTTTTCATCGGCAAAATTCACAAGTTTATAAAAGGTAAAAAGCCCCGTGAGCGTAACTTTGGCTTCAATACCCAAATTTTTAGCCTCATCGTATTCGCTTAAAATTTTTGTCGCATTAAGCTTGATAAGCTCTGCGTCATCGCACTCTGGCACAAGGTAATGGTAGTTTGTATTGAACCATTTTTTCATCGCTAGTGCTGTGGTGTCGCCGTTTGCACCTTGATAGCCACGAGCTTGGGCGAAGTATTCATCAAGGGCGTCTAAATTTAAAGCCTTGTAACGCTTGGCTACTACATTAAAAAGCACCGCTGTATCAAGCACATTATCATAAAAAGAAAAGTCATTACACGAGATAAAGTCTATCCCAGCGTCCTTTTGGCTTTGCCAATGCGTTTTTCGCAAGGTTTTTGCCACCGCAAAAAGCTCATCTTTGGAGCTTTCTTTCTTAAAATACTTCTCAACGGCGAATTTAAGCTCTCTTAAAGCACCTATTCTTGGGTAAGAAATCACTGAATTTTGCATTTTTATCCTTTCAAAATTTAAACGAAATTATAACATTAAAGGCTAAATTTAGCCTTTAATGAAAAATTATTTTAAAAGTGGAAAAAGCTTTGTGGCTATATTTCTTAACTCCTCTTTCATATTCGCACACTGAATGATGATGAGATTAAGCCCTGCTTTTTCATACTCTTTAACCTTTTGAGCAATTTGCTCTGCCGTGCCTACAAGCCTTGGTCTAAGCCCTCTATTAGAAACGCTATATTCTTCCTTGCTTATATCCACATTTAAAATTGAATTGCTCGTAAAATCCTCGTAAGAATTCGCATAGCTATTTTCATTTTTTATCGTAGTAATCCTTTCAAGTTCTTTCAAAGCCTCCTCTTCTGTATCTCGCAAGATAACATAAGCTGCCATTCCAAAGCCCTTAAAGGCTTCAAGTCCGGCTTTTGCTTTCCTTGCTTTCATATCCTCTATTTTTTCTTTTATTTCCTGAGGAGTGCCTCCGTGCATTAAATAAAAGTCCGCAAATTCAGCAATAGCCTCTCGCCCCTTATCACTCTCGCCCCCAGCGTAAATGTAAGGGAGTTTTTTAGGCTTTGGCTCATTGTAGGAGTCTTTAAATTCAAAAAATCTCCCCTTGTGGCTGAAAGGAGTTTTCGTCCAAAAGCCCTTTAAAACCTGCGCGTATTCGCTAAGCAGCTCGTAGCGTTCATCGTGAGCGTCAAATTGTATGCCATACTGCCTTGCCTCTTCCTCCCACCACGCTGAAACCAAATTCACACTGAAACGATAGTTTGAAATTTGAGCAAGCGTGCTTAATTCTTTGGCAGTAAGGGCGATTTGATGATATTGTGGGCGTAAAGCAGCTAAAATTTCAATCTTTTTCGTGCAAGTTGCCAAAGCCGTAGCCACAGCCCACGCATCAAGGCAAGGTGCATTATGCCCCTTAATGTCATTAAGATAAAGCTCTGGCACCAAAGTAAGCACATAGCCTAAATCCTCAGCTTCCAAAGCCAAACTTTTAATGTAGTCCCAAGAACACTGCGTGCTGTCGTTATCTACATTTCTCAACCAAGTCCCAAAAACCGGACTCCAATAAGCGAAATTCATCTTTTCTCCTTTTCAAATTCTGTGATTAAAAACTCCACCACCCTATCAGCAGCTGCTTTTAAGCCTTTGGCTCTAAGGCTGTCTTCAAGGGCTTTGTTGTAGTTTGTGTTTGTGTTTATGTCATAAACGACAAGATTGTTTTGAGTATTTTGTATAAACTCAACTCCTGCTATTTCAATCTTTTTGCTTTGCAAAAACTCTTCAAGCTTTTTCACAAGGGCAAAATCAGCCCCTATGTCCTCTCTTAAAGTGAATTTAGCATTTATATCACAAGCTGCACTTGCAAGTTTGCTCTTTCTTTCAAGCTCGCAAGCTTGTGCCGGACAAAGCTCAAAAGCTCCATCACTTGTATCTACACGCACGGCATAATGGAATTTGCCCCCTATAAATTCAAGTCTGGTGATGAAAGGCTCTTTGCTTTTGATGTATTCTTGTGCGAGATAAATGCCATCTACGCTTAATTCAAATGCATCAAGCTCATCTTGCAGCTGCTTTAAACTCTCATAAAGCTTGACGCCAAGCCCCTTGCCACCTTGATTATGCTTAATGATAAAAGGCGTTGGCAAAGTTTTAGCCAAAGAAAGTAGCTCATCTTTGCCAAAAGCTACAAGGGTTTTTGGTGTTAAAAAACCAGCTTGATTGAGGGCTAGATATTGTGCGACTTTGCTTACTTCAAGTTCTAAAACGCTTAAAGGGTTGATTATGCGTCTGTTGAAGCGTTCAAGCCAAGCAAATAAAGCTCTGGCGTAGTCCTTAGCAAAGCTATGCCCCCTAGTGTGTGATGAAGCACTCATTCTGCTCCAAAACACGCCCTTTGGCGGTGCTTTGTCTAAATTTATACTGCCCTTGCTTAAATCTATTTCGCCAAAAACAGCCCCAGCCCTTGCAAAAGCTTCCCTGAAAGGCGGTAGCCATTCCTCATTTTCGTGCAAAATGTAAATGCCATCTTTTAAGTCATTATATAGCATAATCATCTGCCCCTTTCTTTATCCTGCCTGTTCCTGCATAGTCTTTAATGCTAGAACTGCTCCCACCAACTCTATACCGCGAGGCTATATGCTCATAGCCTAGTCTATCGCCCTTGCCAAAGAGTTTATTTCTTAAAGAGCCTTTTTGGTATTCGTTTTTATAAGAGCCTCTTTTTTGAAGTTCAGGCACAATGAAACGCACCACATCTTCAACACTTGCAGGAGTGCTTGCATAAGCAAGATTAAAGCCGTCCGCATCGCTAAATTCGATAAATTCCTCCAAAATATCAGCCACTTTTTGAGGCGAACCTACTATTTTAGGTCCTTGACAACCTATGCCCGTAAGCTTAATCAAGTCTCGCAAAGTCCAAACCTTGCCCTCATCAGTCGTAGAATTACTCAAAGCCTCTACCTGTGCGACTATGGCATTGCTTTTGATTTGAGTAAGCAAGTCATCTGGGTTAAATTTAGACAAATCCACTCCAAGCCAACCTGAATTGATAACCAAAGAACCCTCCGTGCTTACATAGCTTAACAAGTCTTTGTATTTAGCCTGTGCCAAAGCCTCGCTTTCATCGGTAATGATAGTTGCGAGTAAGTAAATTTTCGCACTATACGGGTCTCGTCCAGCCTTTATCAAGGCTTCTCGCACTTGTTTTACGGCGATTTTGGCGTATTCTTTCGTTGGTGGGGCGATGAAAATGGCTTCTGCGTGTTTGGCTGCAAAAGCCCTACCTCTGCTACTATTTCCAGCTTGAAAAAGCACAGGAGTGCGTTGAATGCTAGGCTCACACAGATGAATGCCCGGCACATCGAAATATTTGCCGTGATGTCCTATGTGATGAATTTTGTTAGGATTTGCAAAATCTCCTGTTTTCCTGTCTAAAATCACCGCATCATCTTCCCAACTGCCCTCCAAAAGCTTGTAAATGACTTCCATATACTCATCGGCAAGTTCGTATCTGTCATCGTGTGGCAACTCACTTGTGCCCATATTTTTGTTTGCACTAGGCAAATAGCCTGTAACGATATTCCAGCCAACTCGCCCTTTGGTTAAATGATCAAGTGTGCTAAGCCTTCTTGCAAAAGGAAAAGGATGCTCAAAAGGCACACCAGCCGTTAT
Source organism: uncultured Campylobacter sp. (assembly GCA_964607975.1). Classification (GTDB taxonomy): domain Bacteria; phylum Campylobacterota; class Campylobacteria; order Campylobacterales; family Campylobacteraceae; genus Campylobacter_D. Next base: position 32,529 of record CAZSMF010000011.1, read on the forward strand.
ACCAAAGCCAAGATTTTGCGTTACACAAGCCCCAACAACCGCCAAGGACAAGGGGTCATTCACAGGCACTTGCAAAGCAGTTTTTAAAGCCCCTAAATCATTGCCCTTGTATAAATCATAAACGCCCAATACATCGGCGATGAAAATGGCATCAAATAAGCCCTTTTCGGCTGTTTTGGCAATATCCTGCCAATATTCAATGTTTTTGTATTCCAAAGCCCTATCATTTGGATAACGCCAAAGCCCCGGGCTTAAATGCGAAATGCAATTCATCTCAAAAACATTAAAACTGATTTGCTTTTTTATCTTACTCATAAAATCCTCCGTTAAATAAAGAAAATTAACCGCAAAAAGCATTGCAAAACAATGTTTTTTGTCAAATTTAAAACGCCTTGGCGTTTCAACAACGATAAAAGATAAGAAAGTGTAAATTTGGATTGTAGAGTTATTGTAGTTTGCAACTCTTTGCTTCCTTATCCGCCTTTTAGCCTTCGGAAACAAAAGTCGCCAAAGACTTATACTAGCTTTGCATCACGCACATTTGGCACATAGAATACATTTGCATCATAATAAGTCCTTTCTCAAAAATAAAAAATTTCGCCATTTTAGCCTTTTTTAGCTTAAAAAATTCTAAAATTTTCAAAAAATCAATTAAATTTTTGCATAAAATCAAAAGGCTGTTTTTTATTGCTTTTTATCTTTAAATACCCTTGACAAATTAGCTTTTATTTTTGTATAATCCTTATTTTTAAATTTTCGTCTCGCTAGCTCAGTCGGTAGAGCATCTCCCTTTTAAGGAGGGGGTCGTTGGTTCGAATCCAACGCGGGACACCAAAATTTAGGGTTTGACCCTTTCGTCTAGTGGCCCAGGACGCCATTCTCTCTGTTTGGCAACAGAGGTTCAAATCCTCTAAGGGTCGCCATTTTCGGTCGCTTAGCTCAGTTGGTAGAGCGCCACCCTTACAAGGTGGATGTCATAAGTTCGAGTCTTATAGCGACCACCATTGCAAGACACTCGGTTAGCAGCGGTAGTTCAGCTGGTTAGAACGCCGCCCTGTCACGGCGGAGGTCGCGGGTTCGAGCCCCGTCCGCTGCGCCATTCGTCTCGTTAGCTCAGCTGGTAGAGCATCTGACTCTTAATCAGGCGGTCGTTGGTTCGATCCCAACACGGGACACCACTTTTTCAAAGGATTTGCGTGATTTTTTATAAACAAAATTTTCTCAAAAAAGAATTATCAAGCCTTTATGAAAAAGGGCTTTTAAGCAAGGAGCAAAAAGATAGGATTTTTTTGCATTATAATTTTACGCAAAAGTCAAATTCACTCCTTTTTGCCGTGCTTGCAGGCTTTTTATTTTCCCTTTCTTTAATCACCCTTGCGGGTTTTAATTGGGAAAGAATCCCAAGCATTTTACGCACCACTTCACTTTTAAGTTTGCTTCTTATTTGTCAAATCGCTCTTTATTATTTTAAGGATAAAAATCAAGCTTTAAAAGAAGTTTTAGGCGTTGTGAGTAATTTCATCTTACTTGCAAATTTAGCCTTGCTTTCACAAATTTATCATCTAGGCGATGATACGGCTTTGGCGATTTTAAGCATAGCCTTTGTGAGTATGCTTTTTGCCTTGATTTTGCAAAGTTATTTTGTCTTTATACAAGCTTATCTCCTTGCTGTCCTTGCTTTTGGCGTGAATTTAAGCAATGAAATTACTATGTATTCTTTCATCATTTTTATTATTCTTGGCTTTGTGGTGCAAATGATAAAAGAGTCCAAAATTTTAGCCTTTGTGAATTTTTTCTCTCTTTGCGTGTATTTATCGTGCGTCATTGGCACAAATTTTAAACTTGAAGTATTTTTTTATATAATAGCCCCACTTTTAAGCTTCTTTTTCCTTGCCTTGAACGCTAGAAGCTATCAAATTTATGCCTTGTTATCGTGTGCTGTAATGTTTTTAACGACTTCTTATCTTTCAACAACGGACTTTATTTTCTATGATATACCCTATAATGAAATGAAAATAAGTTGGTTTAATAGCATTGTCTTTTTTGCACCAACCCTTTTGTGCTTATTTAATAAGCGTTATTTTCTTGCCTTTTTAAGCTTTTGTTTTTACTTTGCTAGTTGTGGTTTTTTAGCCCAAATTGTTAGTTTTGCTTTTGATGGCGTGTCTTATCCTTTTGTGGAAAGAATTTATTATTCTTTTTTGAGCTTAATATTAAGCATTTATCTTATTAAAAATAATTATAAAATTCTAGGCATTCTCACGCTTTTTGCCCTTGTCATTATCCGTTATGTCGATTTGCTGGGCGATTATATCGGTGCGAGTATTATTTTTGCACTATTTGGCTTTGTTTTACTCCTTATGGCTTTTAGAAAAAGGAGTAAAAATGAAGCATAAAATTCTCATTTTTGGCTTTGTGGTGCAGTTTTTACTCATAGGTGCAATGTTTATGAATGCCTATTTGCCCGTGTTTTTTGGCACACAGGTGAAGGTAAGAGCCTTTGGGTATGACCCTAGGGACTTGCTTGCTGGTAATTTTATAAGGCTTAATTATAATATCAGCTTTAAAGATGAGCATCTTTTCCCTCACAATGAAAAAGATTTTTTCATCTTGCTTGATGATAGCGATAAAGACGGGATTTTTGAATTTGGCGAAGTTTTATCTCAAAAGCCACAAAACAAGCTTTATGTCAAGGCAAGATATAAAAAATACAGGAATTTGCAAATTGGCGTGGAAAAGTATTTTGTCTCCAAAAAAAGAGCCATTGAGCTTGAAAAAAGCTTGAATTTAGCTCAAAATACCGCCATAGTAACGCTTAAAATTCACAAGGGCAAGGCGAGGATAGTTGGTTTTGAGCTTGAAAACAAAGTGATTTTGCCAGAGGAGTAAAATGCTTAAATTTATTTGTAAAGTCCTATTTATAGGGACTTTTTGCACTCATTTTGCTTTGGCATACGATGAAATGAGCCTACAAAGCTTTTTAGAGCAAAAACAAAACGCCGAGCAAGAATGGCTAGAATGGTTGGTTGGCGATAATGCCACAGAGGAATTCAAATTCGCACAAAAACACTTCAAGCCCATTTGGTATAGCAGGGGCGTGAATAAAAGGGGCGAAAAGACTATATTTTATGAGTGCTACAATAACGAAGCCCAAAGAACTTGCCAATACAAGCTTAAAGCACCGCTTAAACTCAAAGGCACATTAAAAATCAAAACAAATTATGATGAGCTAGAAGCTTGTGATATGACGCTCATTGATACATACTTTAAAGGCAAGGATTTTCCAGCGAATTTTTTTAATTTCACTCACTTGCAAGTTAAAGCCAGTGCAAATAATCAAAAAGAGCTACAAAGCAAACTCCCTAAATGGCTACAAGAGGGCTTTGCAGGTGAAGTAAGCTATGAGGTGGAATTTGAAGTGGCAAATAGCAAAAAGATAGGGTGGCGGGAAATAAACGAGGAAGCGGCTTTGCTGGTGGATTATTCTGCGTGTAGCGGTGGCTCATATTTGGTTGTGGATAAAATCAAACTCATCAAAAAGCTTGATGAGAAAAGATATGAGGGCGTTAAATACTATATGGGCTATGAAGCACAAAGGCTTTCTTTTATGCAAATTATCGTTGATGATGATTTTGTCAATGTCCGCCAAAGCCCAAATGGCAAGATTGTCGCTAAAATAGGCAGCAAAGACTTTGAAAACGCTATAATTATAGCACTTTCTGCGGACGCACTCAATGAAAGATTTGGATTAGAAAATAGCCAAAATTCAAAATGGCATAAAATAATGTATTTTAAATCAAAAGATGAAGCAAAGCTTGATAAAAAAGGTGTTATTGGCTACATACACCACTCACAAATCAAGCCTTACGAAAGCTTTGATGAGCTTCCTTTTGAATTTGATGAATTTTATGAGGAATAAACTGATAAAAATTCATCGCCGTAGCGATGAATTTAAGCCTTTGTTCTGTTTAAAAGCCCTACATAAAGAGCAAAAACAAAGCCAAGTCCCACAGCATAAGGTGCATAAGCACTAATTCCAGCTGGTGAGCTTGCGAGTAAGAAATTGTGTGAAAACGCTGCCCCTGCTATCATACCGATGATGAAAATGCCAGAATGCAAATTTCCAGCACCCATTTGCACCAAATGTTTGCCCGGACAACCCTCACTCAAAGAAAAGCAAAGCCCTGCAAGAACCATACCCAAGAAATTCCACACATAATCATTATGTGCGATAGGCTGTCCCTCAAAGCCAAATTTATACTGCCCCAAAGCAAGATTAGCCACACTTGCAAAGACGATAACAGCAATCACCCCATAAAACATAGAAAAATCACCCTTAAAAGCTCGTCCAAACGCACCTACCGAGCAGAATTTACTCTTTTGCATAAACACACCCACCAAAGCACCGCCAAGAAGCGATATAATAAGCGTAGCGTGTTGTGAGGCTGGACCTTTTACGGAGCTAAACAAAGGAGCATTTTCGCCAAGTTTTAGCCCAAAAATGAGAGCTAGAAGCAATAAAACGCTAAAAATTACGGGCAAAAAGCCTATGCTTTTTGACACGGCAACGCTTTCTTCTACCTTGTAGCCCTTGTTTTTAAAGAAAAGTCCTATGGCTACGCCAAGTGCTAAACCTATAAATCCAGCAATCGCCGTCATATCGCCACCGCCAAGCCTTAAAAACGCTCTCCACGGACACCCTAAAAACACTAACGCCCCAATCATCGCAAAAACGCCTAAAAAGAAGCTTGTAAAACTTGCATTAGAGTTTTTCGAGGCAAATTCCTTAGTCCAAAAGAAACTTGCCAAAAAGCCGCCAAGCACCAGCCCGATAAGCTCAGGACGCAAATACTGCAAAGTCGGCACACTATGCAAACCAAAAGCCCCGCTTGTATCACGCAAAAAACAAGCCGCACAAATCCCCATATTGCCCGGATTTCCAGCATAGACTAAAAAAGCCCCAACCAAACCGAGCAAAGCACCTGAAATGATGAAATATTTTGTTGTCATTGTAAGTCCTTTATTTTGTTAAATCAACCTGATTTCTAGCGGAAAATTATAGCAAATTTTTTCTTTAAATGTGATATTTTTATCACAAAAATTTAAAAACAATACTTCACCGCTTGAATATCTATAAAGCGGCTTCGCTCAAAATGACAGCTATTTTGTCATACTGAGCAAAGCGAAGTATCTGCCCTTATGTCATATTGAGGGTGTAGCCCGAAATATCTCAAAGGGCTTTTTGGATTTTTCGCTACGCTCAAAATGACAAGAGGGAAACGCAAAATGACAAGGTAAATGTCATACTGAGGGCTTTACGCCCGAAGTATCTCAAAATAAAGCAAATGTCGCCTCATAGCCTTTTAGATTTTTCGCTACGCTCAAAATGACAAGAGGGAAACGCAAAATGACAAGAGGGAAGCTCAAAATGACAAAAATGGTGTCATACTGAGCCACACCTTGTTAAAATGACAAGGCAAATGTCATACTGAGGCGAAGCCGAAGTATCTCAAAATGACAAATTTTTATCTTTTTT
>CAZSMF010000012.1:0-5496 GCA_964607975.1 uncultured Campylobacter sp.
AAGTGCCTGACTGCTTTAATAATTCATCAACCATAGTGGTTTTGCCGTGATCAACATGAGCGATGACAGCGATATTTCGTATATTTTGCAAAGCTATCTCCCTGAAATTTAATAAAAGCTGTATTATAGCAAAAAAATTGCAGTTTTTATCGTTTTTATTTGGAAAACTAATAACTAGGTATTTATCGTTAAGTTTTTAAAGGCTGGGAATAATACATACTAAAATACATACTAAAATGAATGCAATAAGTAATTTGCATAGATAATCTACGAGTGTTGATAAATATTTGTTTGTCTTATTCGCTGAGGATTTTTGCCCTTTATCAATATTTTTTATATCTTCAATACTTGGTAGTTTGAAGACACTGATATTGTCTATTTGGGGGTAAGATTTATTTAAATCAAGTATTCTTTTAAGGTGTTTATATTGTTGAGAATTTAATCTTTCTGCTGGATTAAAAAGAGATATATTTTTATTAGTATAATCAGCATAGATATTTCCAATTAGATATCGTAAGCCAAAAATATCAAGCGGAATTTTTAGTTCTATTTGTTTGCCGTTATGATATCTAATGATTTCTTGTAGGCAAAGCCAAGAAACGACTACTTCCATATTAACAAATTCTTGACTATAACGATACACATAAAAATCACTATTTTTTATATATTCTTTTATATTTTCAGCGGAAATAGATAGATTAAAAGTTTGATTTAAATCCGAAATTAAGCTGCGAAATTCGTTTATTTCTGTTAATACATCTACTTCTACTTCGGCAATCAAATCAAAACCCAATTTATGAATTAAAATGTGTTTCAACTCATCTAAACAAGTGTTAATTGATTTATTTGAAAAATTATTACCCGGAATACAATAAGATACCATTCTTCGCCATAATACATTTAATAAAATATATTCCTCTGCACTCGGTATATCTTTGTGAAAATCAAGTGAATTTGCTATATTAGTTACCCCAAATTCATTGATATTTGCTTTATTGCAGTTTTTGGCGATGGGACTGATAATGGGCTGGGCTAATTTCTTCACATTAGCTTGATTATAGTAACCATAAATATATTTTGAATTTGGCATAGAGCTTATGCCGTCCGGAGATAAATATTTAGTCGTCATTATTTTTCCTAAAAATTATTTTAACTATACACTTAATTCAATTGGCGAAAATAATGTGTCATTTGCTTTATTTGTTATATCAGTGTAGAGATGTTTAAAATTTTCTTGGTTTTTTGTATAAAATTCCACTTTATTATTTAAAAGTGCATAGTGATATAAGGCACAAGTGCGAGCTTGGCAATTTATGGACTTTTTGTGATTGAATTCTATGTCTGTGAAAATGTTAAATTCTAAAATTTGTTCGAGTTCGTTTTGGCTAAAATTATCCCTCAAAGCCCTAAAATATAAAAAATCATAAAAAAATGATGAGCTGTTTTTTACTCCGCCGTTGAGTTCGAAAATTTCATCTTTATAATAAAAATGTGATATTTTGGCGTCTTTGTTTGCCTTCATAAAGTCTTTGAGGATACTTTTAAGCTCTCTTGGGTTGTCGCTTTGTGGTTCTATATAATAAACCCCATTTTCTTCTATAAGTCTATCACTTATATCTAAACGCTCTTTTTTGTCTGTAAGTATTTGTGTTTTTACTGAGTTGATTTTAAAGCGTTTTGCCTCTTGAAAGGCACATTCAAAAGGACGATTATTTAATTTTAAATTAAAGGCACTTAGTTTTTTACCTAACTCAATATTGCTTTTTGTTGAAATTTCTAAAATTTTAGCCTTTGGCTCTTGTTTTAAAATTGCCTCGTGCATAGATATGCGGTTTTTTATCTTTTGACTTGGAGCAAAACCAGCATAAAAAGTAAAACTTATTTCTTTTTCTATGACTTGTTTTTTGTCTGCTTTAAAGTAAAGTCGGGTTGATATTGCCATAAATATTCCTTTTACTACGGATATTTGTAATATTTCTTGATAAATTCAGGTTTTACCCAACCAGCCCACAAAATTTCAGCTTGGGCGTCTGTGGGTTGGTTTATGTTTAAATTTTCTCTGTTTAACATTCTGCCTTTATAATTTACTTGGTTATCAAAAAGAGCCTCAAAATCAGCTAAACTATCGCCTTTTTGACAACCAGTAGTTGCAGCGTTGGTTTGACAATAAAGCCTCCGTGAAAATTGCTTCCACAATAAATTTGCGTCCAATTCAATCACCATACATTGTTGAATTTTACCTTGTTTGATAAAACGATCTGCTAGAAAATGATTAATATTTGTGATTGATAAAGAGATAAAATCCATCATACCATCAAGCCTAATTTCATCATTATAAATATATTTATAATGCTTCTCTCTAAGTTTTTGTCGAGATAAAAGTCCAAATTTTAAAATATAATCCAAATTTCGCTCATCAGTAAAGTGGCAAAGCGTGGTTATTTTTCTTTTTTGTAAAAATGCTTTAATTTGTGTTGCATCGTGTCTCATCGTATGTCCTTTCAAGTATAATTTTATTCAATTGAACGCTATCTTTACCACCACTAAAACCATCTCTTTGATAAGCCGTATCATCAGCTAAACCAAGATATTCTTTAAGATTAAGTATTAAATAATCAAATCCATAATCTACGACATTATAAACCTCATAACAAGCATAGTCATATTTTATGCCTTTACCCCAAAATCTCATCAGCCAATCTTTACCTAAACTTACAGAATTGATAAAATTATTAGAATTTATAAATTTTGTCTGCATTATTGGTTCGACATTTTCTTTCATTTTAGCGAAAAGTTCTCTAAAATCACCTCCTGTAAGTTCTTCTTCAAAATGGTATGCACAAATTCCCGTGAAAATATTAGTATTTATATTTCTTTTAAGCTTACAAAGTGCATCAATATAAGCTTGAATTTTACACTTTTTCATTTTGAAAGTGCCTATAAGCTTTATAATAGCTTGAACTTGTTCGGCTCTAACAATAACAAATTCATCGTTTCTATTTTGATTTAGTTCGTTACCCTGATATATGATTATATCTATGTGAGGGCTTAGTGTGTTATTAGATAACACAAATCCTTTATTTGCCTTGAAATCTCTTAATTCTCTTAAAAATAAATCTCTTATTTTTTGATATAAAACAAGCTGTTTAAGCCCATCACTTTTGTGCCATCTTTCAAATAATTTATCGCCTAAAATGTCGCAGATGTTATTTTGCTCTCCTCGTAATTCATCATCTAAATCATTTTCAAGCATTGCCTATCCTCATTATGTTTTATTGAAAATTAAGTTTTATTATTGTCAAATTAAGTCCATATTTTACCTTTTTTATTCTTAAAAAATCCTAAATTTACCTTTTTGTTTTTTAAGGTAAAAAAATATATAATAAGTCAAAAAATTCAAGGTAGATGATGACGCAAAAAGATTTAGCACAATTGCTTGATATCAATGTTAAAACGCTGAGAAAATGGAAGAAAGATCGTCCAAGAGTATATGAACTTTTGCTCGTGGGACTTGAAGCACAAAATATTATCGAAAAGCTTAAAAAAGACTGCGAGATGCTTGAAAAAAGGTTAGATAAAACTCTTAAAAATACTCCATATGCCCCCAACCACAACACCCCCCCCCCCACACACCCAACCCATAAATAAAAAACCCTATCTCATAACCTACTTAACCTGCCAACATCACCTCAACTTAATCACTCCAACAATCAGCACCAAATACAACTAATCAACCTAGTGATAAATAGCAATGACAAATTAAGTTGTTTTATTTTTCACTTCATTAAGACAAATTAGTCTATGTTAAGCGAATAAGATACTTTCGGTAAAGATTTTATAGGCGTTTGAAAATTTGGAACACTTTTTGCTTGAAAGCTTGTGTAAATATCTTATTTGAAAGGATACAAGATGTCAAAACCAGTTTCACTAGCTGTTATCAGCAAAGAATACGACAAACTAGGACAAGCTTTGGCTTTGTTAGAGGTTTTGCAATCACAAGAAAGTGAAAAGATAGCAAGAATTTCTTCTGAATTGAGCGAAATTTTAGCCGATGAGAGAAATTTCGAACAAATAAAAAACGCTAGAAATTTGGACGAATTGCTTGATTTCATCGCGACGACACAAGAGAGTGAAAAAATGCTCCGTGTGCCTTGTGATGAGCTTTTAAGGGAAAGTTTTCCTCAATTAGCCAAAAATGCGTTCTTATAAAGGTTAGTGGAAAAATGTCAAATTTCGCTTCGCAAAGTCCCTTGCTTAATCTCGCCCCAAAGCCTGATGTAAAAGTCGTTCAAGCTAGTTTAAATGAGGGCGAGTCTGGCTTTTTAGCTTCTTTGGTTCAAGCCATTGATGAGAGCAGTGGGCTTTTGCCTCAAAATTTGCAAATTACTCAAAAAGAAATTATGCAAGAATTTATGCAAAAAACCCAAAAAAACAGCCTTTTGAGTGAATTAAGCACGGAGCAAAAAAACTTGCATTTTGACTCTTTAAGTTTTATGCAAGTGCTTGGCGTGCTTGAAAATTTGCAGATTCAAAACAGCGAGATTAAACTAGCCAATCTTTCAAAGCCCTTGCAAGAGTTGGTGCAAACTCAAAGCAATCTTGATGCTTTAAAAGGAGCAAAAAACCTTGATGAGTTGTTGAAGATTGCTAAAAATTTGAATTTAGAAGTATTAGATGTCAAAATAGACAAAATTTTTGAACTCAAAACGGCTTTTCCAAATTTAGACAAGGCGAATTTTTTCAGCACAAAGTTAGAAAGTGCTTTTAAGGACTTTTTAAACACTAAAATTTCTAAAATCATCAAGGAAAATGAGGCTAAATTTAATCACCCAAAACCAAAGGCTGAAAATACCACGACTTTGCTTTCAAAGCTTTTGCAAAATCTAAGCAAAGACGGCGATGATGCACCACTTTTAAACAATAACGAGCTTAAAAACGCCCTTCAAAAAAGCCTTGAAATGATAAATGAGGGCGAGGAAGTAAAGCTTAACAAATTCACTCCCAAAGAGCCTGAAAAGGTGCTTTTAAGCCTTAATGAAAAAGTGCTAAGCAAAGACGCTCAAAAGGAGTTGAATTTAAGTTCGAATTTAAAGCCTTTGAATTTAAAAACAGATACGCCAAATATCACGCAATCAACACAAGAACCATTATTTAAAGACTTTAAAGAGCCTGTTAAAGAGCTAAAAACTCACTTGCCAAAAGATGAAAATAGTCCTACTCAAAAGCTCATTCAAGCACTAGAAAGCAAAGCAACGCCAGAAATTCAAAGCAAAGTCGCTTTAACGACAAATGAGCTGATAAATCAAGCCAATAAAGAGCCTAAAAAAGAAGTTAAAAAAGAGCTTAATAAAGAGCCTAAAAACACTGAAAAAAGCCCTATCAAAACGCTTATTGATGAGACAATGAAAGAGTTTAAAAGCGTAGAAAGTGAAAAAATCAGCAAAATTCCACTCAATGATGAAAAAATTCCTCTTAAAAATCAAATCAAAAATGATG
>CAZSMF010000012.1:5596-20294 GCA_964607975.1 uncultured Campylobacter sp.
AAAATTCCACTCAATGATGAAAAAATTCCTCTTAAAAATCAAATCAAAAATGATGAAAAGCCTGTAAAAGCTGAATTTTCGCCAAAAAATGAGCCTTTGCAAGAGCCAAAATTAAATGTAAAAAGTAAGAAAAACAGCCCTGAAAATGTGGATTTTACAAAGCAAGAAAGCCTAAATAAAATCCAAACAACAAAAGAAAATGTGATTTTAACTAATGCTCAAAACCAAACTGAAAGCAAGATTGAAAATAAAATAAGCACAGAAAATAAAATCAAAACAAGTGAGAGCTTAAACCTTAATCAAAACAAGCCAATGCAAACGCAGCACCCTCATCAAAATGAGCCAAATTTCACTATTAGCGATGATAATAGCGAGTTAAACAGCCTCATTAAAGATTTAAGCCAAGTTAGCCGCGCTGAGTTAAAGAGTGAAGTTAATGTTAGAGAGACTTTCACGCGTTTTGCACAAGATTTAAAAGAACAAATGCAGCATTACAAGCCGCCTATTACGCGTTTTAACATTACGCTTAACCCTTCAAATTTAGGCGAAGTAGAAGTAACGCTCATACAAAGAGGAAGTAATCTACACATCAATTTCAACTCAAACACCACGGCGATGAATTTATTTATACAAAATCAAGCCGAATTCAAAAATTCCCTTGTAAATATGGGATTTACAGGGCTTGAAATGAATTTTAGCGACCAAAGCAAAAAAGACAGGCAACAACAAGGCAAAAATCGCAGTGGATATGGATTTAAAGAGGAATTAAAAATGAATGAAAACAGCAGTTTAGAAATGATTTTAGCAAGGTATTTTTAAAGGAGATATTATGGCAACAACAAATACAACAAACACGACAAATACAACAAATACGACAAACAGCACAACGACAAATTCAACTGCAACAAATGTAAATTCCGTGCTTGATAAAGATGCGTTTTTAAAGCTCTTGCTTATAGAAATGCAAAATCAAGACCCCACAGACCCAATGGATACGGACAAAATGCTTACGCAAACTTCGCAACTTGCGGCTTTGGAAATGCAGCAAAACACCAATGAAACTATGCAAAAAATGGTTGAAACTATGCAGCAGCTTTCTGATTCTATGCTCTCAAATGGCAATATGGCTATCGTTGGTGCTTTGGGTAAAATGGCGACTATTACGGATACGACATTTAGACTTGACAATTCAACACAAGCTATTAGTGTGAGAATGTATCTGCCAAAAGCTACCGGCGATGGCGGGGCGACTTTTCAAATTCTTAACACAAAAGGCGATGTTTTGCGTAATATCAAGGTGGAAAAAGCCGACCTTAAACAAGGTGTCAATATCATCGGCTGGGACGGACGCGATGATAATGGCGTTTTTGTCGGTTCTGGTAATTACACGATGAAAGTATCTTACCTTGATAGCGATGGAGGCACGACAACGAGCAATTACGGCTCTTATCCTATCGAGTCTGTTAAATTTAAAGACGGCGTGGGCATACTTGTCATCGGCGGTAGAGAAGTTAAATTTGATGAAATTTCTCAAATCAGTTAATCAAGGATTGAGCGATGAATAATTCATTTTACAATGGAGTAAGCGGCATTAAAACGCAAAATGTGGGCGTTGATATAGTCGCTAATAATGTAGCCAATGTCAATACCATAGGCTTTAAACGAACCTCATCAGAATTTGCTGATATTTTTTACAGACGCGTAGCCTCACAATCAACAAACCCCACAGAATCAGGCGGCGGCTCGATGCTTTCAGCAAGTAAGGTAGTGTATGAGCAAGGGGGCTTTCAAGAGGGCGAGAGTGAATTTGATGTGGCTTTGAGCGGACGGGGCTTTTTTGGCGTTATGGGTTATAATCAAACTTATTACACAAGAAATGGCGAATTTGTGCGAGATGCGAATGGATATTTGGTTGATAGCTCCGGTAATTTCGTGCTTGGGACGATGAATCCAACTTTAAGCTCCATTACTTACAGCCAAAGAGTAGCTGAGGAAATGGGACGCATTAACGGCACGCCTGTAAGCAGTGGCTACACTATAACAAATCCAAACGAAAGCTTTTCTATCGTGCGTGGAGCGACTCAAACCCCACTTTTTGTGCCAAGAAATTTGTATTATTTTCCAGAAGTAACTACGGCTGTGAGTTTTAAGGGAACTTTGAGTTCGCAAAAAAGCTTTGTTGATGTGAATTTAAACAATGATAAAATAAAAGTTACTAAAAAAGATGATGCGGTGGATAATACTTACACCATAAGTGCTGACATAAGCACGGCTGATGTTTATAGTGCGGCAATTGGGGATAAAATCACCATTACCCTAAAAGATAAAGAGGGTAAAGAATACTCCGTTACAGGCGAGTTGAGTGCGAAATTAAACGCAGATGGCACAGCAAGTGATAGCGAATTTAGCTTTACGGGAGAATTCACAGCTGATACAGGTGATTTTAACGAGGACACCGCAGTGAGTGCAGTGAGCCTTAAAACCCAGCAAGATTTTGCTGAAAATAGAGCTTTTGGGGCAAGAATTTACAATAGCGATGGCAGTGTAAGCCTTTTAAGATACACGCTAGAAGTTGTTTCACCACGCACAGCTGGAAACATAGTCTTTAATGTCAAGGCTCAATTTTTTGATGAAGCAAACAACGCCATAAGTGGAGTTTCTGAGGGAACAATGACTTTTAATGAAAACGGGGCTTTAATAGGAAATACCCTAAGTTCTGTGCCAAATCCTTACGGAGGCGTTGTCAATGTGAGCTTTGGCACGCCGACAGACACACCAGCGACTAATGGCATAGGTGCTGGGTGGGACGGCGTGTATTTAAAGCTAGGTTCAAACGATGCTGATAGTATTGATTACTCAGCAAATGGCTCGGCTGAGGGCTTTTTCTCTCAATATCAAATCGGCACGGACGGGGCTTTACTTGCTCAATTTACCAATGGCAAAGTCGTTACCGTGGGCAAACTCGCCCTTTATAATTTCATCAACGAGCAGGGTTTAGCCTCGCTTGGTTCGAATAATTTCATCGCCACTTCAAATAGCGGTGCGCCTTCTTTTCTCTTTGACAATCAGGGAAATTATATCTACACGGCGAATTTTGCGGGTAAAAGACTTGAACTTTCAAATACCGATTTAAGCACGGAATTAACGAATTTAATCGTTATGCAAAGGGCTTTTGAAGCAAGTTCTAAAAGCATTACCACAAGTGATGATATGGTAGAAACAGCCATAGGCTTGAAAAGGTAGGCTTTTGTAATTTCCTTAACGATTTTATTATCGTTGAATTTGTCTTATGAGTTTTATTGGAGGATAGTAATGGTAAAACTAAAATTGAAAAAGTTTAAATCATATTCGCGTTTGCTACGCAAGGGCTATTTGCGTGAGAAAATGCCATTTTCTTTCATCAAAATGTGTTTTGCTTGTGGTGTAGAATTTGGAAGTGGAAGCTATTATGTTTTAAAGGCACTTACTCACAATGGCTTTAAATTCGCCCCAAAAAATAATAAATTTGACGCAAAAGATGATGAGATAAGATGTGAAGATAAAACTACAAATTTGCGTTTTAATCTTTCTTTGCATTACCCTTGGATAGCGAATGAAATTTTTAATGAAAAGATTTACAATTTCCCAAAATCAATTTATGCTTTATTGTTCGGTAAAAAACAACAATATATCTTACTTGATATTGGGTGTAATCGCGGTTATGCGAGTTTGCATTTTGCTATGCAAAAGTGGTGTGAGAAAATTTTTGCGTTTGAGTTGTTTCCAGATACTTGCAAACAAGCAAGGCAAAATTTTAAGCTCAATCCTGCACTTTCATCAAAAATCACCTTTTGTGAATATGGACTTAGTAGTAAAGAAACTCTTATTAAAACTCATAAAGTCAATGGGGGGGGGGGATTATAATATAGGCACTATGGAATGCTCCTATCTACCCCACAGAGACGGCATAAGCTCTATGAATGATAGCTTCTTACAAAACTACGCACCAGAAGAAAGCGAAAAACTGAATAAAACAATATGCCATATAAGGGCTGCTAGTGAGGCTTTGAGTGAAATTTTTACCCAAAATCCAACAGCACATTTTATCCTTAAAATTGATGTTGAGGGTGCAGAGTATGAAATAATGCGTGATATTGCTCAGCACTTTCCGCAAATTTTTAAGCACATAGATTGTATTTTAGGCGATACACATTGCGGATTTATCGAGTGGCTAGATATTTTGCGTCCTTTTGATTATGAGGTTTTATCTGCAAAGCCAACGGATAATGGTTGCTGTGAATTTATAATGGTGCATAAGAGAAAATTGCATTAAAGGCAAATAATTTATAAAAATTGTAAGCATAAAATAAATTTATGTAGTATAATAGCATTCAAAAAAGGCACACGATGAAAATGTATCTTGAAAAAGCAAATACCCTGATTGAAGCTTTGCCCTACATACGCAAATTCAATTCTAAAATCATCATCATTAAATACGGCGGCTCAGCTATGGAGAATGAAAAGCTTAAAATTTCGGTTATGCAAGACATTGCTTTGCTAAAACTCGTGGGCTTAAAGCCAGTGATTATACACGGCGGGGGTAAAGAAATCACAGCTTTGTGCGAAAAATTAGGCGTTAAAAGCGAATTTAAAAATGGACTTCGCATAAGCTCAAAAGAGGCGGTAAATGTCGCTGAAATGGCTTTGTATCACATTAACAAAAGCTTGGTGCAGAATTTAGAATGTCAAGGCGTTAAGGCTGTGGGGATTTGCGGCAAGGACGGGGCTTTGTTGCGATGTTCTAAAAAAGATGAAAATTTGGGCTTTGTCGGCAGGATTGAAGCAGTAAAAAGCGAGGTGCTGAAAGACTTGCTCGAAAAGGACTTTTTGCCTATCATCGCTCCCATAGGAATGGACGAGGATTATAATAGCTACAATATCAACGCCGATGATGTTGCTTGTGAGGTTGCAAAGGCTTTAAAGGCTGAAAAGCTCGTTTTTTTAAGCGATGTTGAGGGTGTTTATGAGGATTATGAGGATAAAAACTCGCTCATTTCAAAGCTTACGCTTAAAGAGGCAAAAGAACTTGCCCAAAAAACGCAGGGCGGAATGCTTGTGAAGCTGAATTCTTGTGTTGAAGCTTGTGAAAATGGCGTGAAAAAGGTGCATATTTTAGACGGACGATTAGAACACAGCCTTTTGCTTGAAATTTTCACCGACAAAGGCATAGGCACTTTGATAGGCTAAAAGCTTTAATTTCTTGCAAAACTCCTTTAAATTCCCAAAAAATTCCAAAAAATCATTTTTTTTTGAAACTTGCTTTAAGAAAACAAATGCTACAATTTCAAAAAAATTAAACAAGGTTTTTAAGTGAAAGCTAATGACAAAGAAAGTTTAGCCACAAGAATTTTACTCATCATTCAAGCCTTATTAAATGGCAAGGACATTGACAAACTCACTCTTAAAGACTTTGATTTTAATGTAAGCAATAGAACCTTTCAAAGAGATATTAAAAAAATCAAAGAATTTTTCGCCCCTTCTTTAAACCAAACATACGACAGGGGGGGGGGGGCTTGCTAAAAACATACAAAAATTCGCTTCACTTAGTGGCATAAAGGCACTTTATCCTAGCCTTGATGAGTATTTTTTAAGTGAATTGTTTGATGAGAGAACCCATTTTATCCACAATGTCTCTTTAACGCCCTTTGCTAAAACAAACCCCGAGCTTTTTAACGAACTTTCATCAGCCATTTTAAATCATCAGTGTTTAAGCTTTGAGTATAAAAACAAAACTAGACTTGTTAAGCCCTATGAGCTTACTCATATACAAGGGCTTTGGTATTTAATCGCTGATGAGGCAAACACACTGAAACACTTTGCTTTTGATAAAATCATTAAATTTAAAGTTTTAAAAGAACACTTCACACCACAAAAGCATTTTTTAACCCAACTTAAAAACAACAAAGCCCTTTGGCTTACTCAAAAAAGAGAGCAAGCCTTGCTTAGCATTAGCCCAAAGGCAAGGGAGTATTTTTTACGCAAGGAAATACCTAGCAATTTTTCCCTCATCAAAGATGATGAAAAGGGAATGCTTGTGCGTTTAAGCTTTGCTTTTGAAGATGAGTTGTTTAAGTTTGTAAAGACTTGGCTACCTTACATACGCATACAAGAGCCAAAGCATTTGCAAGAGAAATTCGAACAAATTTTAAAAGAGTATTTGCAAACGACAAATGCTGACACAGCGATAAGCTAAAATTTAACTTGAAAGGAGAAAGAGGGTAAAGATAAAAGCAAGAGTGAAGCACTCACAGGTTTAAAAAGCGTTGATTTGATGCAAGTCAAATTCAAAACTAAGCTCAAAGGAGCTTGATTTAAATTTAAATTTTTTGAAGGAGAGAAAATGCCGTTACCATTGATACCAATAGCAATAGGAGCAGGAGTAGTAGGTGCAGTAGGTGCATTGGCAGCTATATTTGGTAGTGATGATGATAAGCCAAGAACCCCCCCCCCCCAAAAAAGTGATAGCCTTTTTTGGACAAGTTGGAGCAGGTAAAACTACGATTTGTCAAATCTTATCACAAAGGACATTTATAGAAGAGTATAATGCAACGCCTAAGATTAACAAATATTCACCAATCTCAATAAGAGGGCAGCTGATACAATTTTGGGATACAGCAGGTTCTTACGATGAGCAAAATCGCAATGTTAAAAGAGAGTTAGCAACAGACGATACGCTTGTTTATGTGCTGAATATGAAAGATTATATGGGTGATAAAAAAGAAGAGCTTACAAGAGAAATAAGAAGCTATGTAAAAGGTGGTGGCAATAAAATCATCGGCACACATAAGGACAAAATGAGTTGGTATCAAAAGTATGGTGCAAAAATAGCCAATGAAATTCGTAAGACTTTTCATATCGAGTGTGAAATTTGGGACTTAACACGGGCTAAAACAAAAGCTGAAGAGGTTCAAAGCGAACTTTTAGACTTTATACTTAAATAAAGGAGTAAGTGATGATAACAGCGACTATTCAAGGTGTATCCAAAAAGGATAATGGAAAGCCTATCAGCGTCTTTAATGGTAAAATCATCACAGGCAAAGAAGCTTCAAAGCGAACAGAAGAGCTTTTTGAGGATTGTTATGAGGTGAATTTAAACTCACAGGAGCTATTTTGCAAGTTAGCTAATGGCAAATTTTTTTGTGCTATGCCCCACCCACAAAAAGATGAAATGGGGAGAACTCGTATAGCCTTGCTTGTATGGGACAAGGATACAGATTGTGAGCTTGTAAAACAAAGCATAGAGGTTATGGGACTTGAATACGAAAGATTTGAAAGGCTTAAAAGAGAGTATTTAAGCTCTCAAAAGCTTTTTGGTAAAAATGCCTTGTTTGTTGTTGGCGGTATAGCATTAGCCGCCCTTGCTTTTTATCTTTTGACAAAAAAATAAAGGAGAGAAAATGATACTTGAAAGGTTTTGGGGTAAAAATAAAGATGAGGAGATGACAAAATTACCAAATAAAATACTCATTGTCGATGAGCAAATGGAAAATGATATAAGACAGCTTCCAGACTATCACGATATGGCGAAGGATTTTGAGCTGGTGAATGTTAAGGATAGTAAAGCTTTTAAAGATTTTAAAGTCTTTAAGGATAAAGAGCTTATACCCTTAAAGGATTATCAAAAAGGACATTTAATCAAAAGTGAATTGCATTTAAATCGCTACTATCCACTTTTTGACTATGCAGAGAATTTTTACGAGGATTTAGCTGCTATTTTGTATGAGCTTTCTTCTTATATGGGGGCTAAAAATTTCGTTTTTGCTTATACAGAAGAAGAAATGAATAAAAAAGAACAATGCTACGAGAGAGAAGCTAAACTAGGAGGGCAAAATAAACTCATTGACGCTGAACTTAAAGGCAAATCGCAAGAATTAAATAATGAAACAAATTCTAATGCAAAAGGACTAGCAATAAACATAGCTCATAAAGGCATTAAATTAAGCCCCAAAGAACTTGATGAACACATAAATAAGGAGGGGATAAATTTAAATGCCTTACCTCCAACTTTTCAAGCTTTGATTAAAAGTTATAAGCAAGGTGTTTCATTGAAATCTTATCAACGGGGAAAATTTGAAAGCAAGAGTGTAGAAGAATGTCAAAGCACTTGTAAAGAATTTAGTGCGAGTGGAGGTATTGTAGGAATTTTTAAGCTTGAATTTGGTTTAAAAATTGATGAAGAGTCTAAGTCTTATGAAGAAATGAAAAAACAGCTTTTCTTTAAAATAGACTTTGCAGAGTAAAGGGCATAAAAATGATAGCTCAAAAGCCATATCTTGCTTTTTGTCCTCAATGTGGCAGGGCAAAGCTTGTTTCAAGGACGGATTGTCTTACACCAAAAGACTTTCCCATTTGTCCTTCTTGTAAAGTGCCTATGCGTGAAGGCATTGGCTCGTTTTTAAGTGGGATTTTAAATAAATTTTCATCAAAAAAGAAGTAAAAATTTTTCATTTTTTTACTCTTTGTGCGAGAAACGACAAATGCTGTCGCAAGGCTATATTATAATGGCTTAAATTTTTTACAAAGGAGATAAAATGTTAAAGAAAATACTTTTAGGTGGTTTAGGTGGCACTGCTGCCCTTTGGGCTGGATATAAGGGGTATAAAAAAATCAAAGAATACTTTGATGAAAAAGAGCTTAGGGAAAATTCCTCTGACGCAAGAATTTCCTCCGATGCGACAGAACTCGAATACGACAAAGAAAAAGAAGCAGCCAAGCTTAACAAGCTTTATAGGAACTATTTGGGGACTATGCCAAATGAAAATGTGTCGGTAAAAACTGAGGCTGAGTTAGAAGAGCTTCAACAAAATGCCCTTTTAAATACGGAGTGGATTAAAGATATTGTCCAAGAGAACAAGGATAAAATCGTTTATTTTAAAGGTAAAATCAAAAAAATAGAAGATTTTCAAGCTTCGCCTTATTTGCTGTGCCAAAATTTTGCCAATGGTAATTTAGCTCTTTGGTTAGAAAAAAGAGGCTATGAGGACAAGCTTGAAAAAATCGCTCAAATTCCAACACAGGCTACAAGAATTGAAGTTATCAAAGCCTTGTGGCAAGTTCTTTATGATGAAAGTCCAAAATGGCTTGACTTTGTCGCTGAAAATGATGTGAGGTGGCATACCTTAAAAAAAGAGTTTGTAAGGGCTAGTTTTGAATTTCCAAAACAACTCTTTGCTAATGGTTGTTTGATTCACCCTATGCCTTTTCCTAAAATACCGCTTATCAAAGAAAAAGCTAGTGATGAGGAGTATAAAGACTTGTTAGAGTCTTTGCTTACAAAATTAGACAATGATTTAAACTCGCAAATGGAAAAATTTGTAGAGGAAGATGAGAATATATCTTTTGCAATACCCTCTATCAGTTTTAAGATAATGACAATGCGTATGAAATTTGGCTTTGCACAAATGCGGTATCAAACAGCAAATTTTGCAAGTGAGATTGAGGAGATTTTGTGATAGGTGTTCTTTGTCTTTTTGCCGCCGCCATAGTTGTGGGGGTGGCGTATTTTTTAGGCTTGATTTTTGTGGGTTTTGCCTTGCTTACTTGGGTGATTTTTAGTCATTTTGGGGCATTGGGTGGTTTGATTTGGCTTATTATTTGTTTTTATGTTTTGCGTAAATTAGGCGAAAAAGATGAAGGAGAATAAATGGAAGTTTTAGAATTTATCAAAAAGATACCTTTATTTTATAAATTCTTAAATGAATTTGCTTCTTTTTGGAAGCTACCTAAATTAGCTAGGCTTGGCTCTTTGCTTTATAATGTAAAAAGCCGACTTGATATTTTTAAAGACGAATACAAAGGCAAACAAGAGCGTTTAAATTCAGTCTTTGAGGCTGTTGAGCTTGTTTTGGCGTATAAAAAAGAGCATCCTCAAGACTTTGAGGATTTTTGCGATGCGATTGAAGGCTTTTGTCAAAAGCGAAAAAATGACAAAAGCATTGATGAGGACATTATATCTTTGATGAGGTGAGTTTGCGATGAATGATTTACTCATATTATACAATCCTTACTACCAAGAAAATGTCATCGAACTTCACTTGCAAGTGCTTAAAGCACAAGGAAAAGTCGCCTTTGGCAAGTTGCGTTCTAAACTTAAAGATAGCTTTGCAAGTCAAAATGATGACTTTTTTGAGGATTTTTCAAACAAGCTTAAAAGCTCAAATTTAGGCTTTTTGCAGCTTTTTCTTACGGATTATGCGAGTTTGTATGTGGCTAAGGTTGTGGGTATTGAAAAAGAAGTGTGTGCTGAGTTTGTGCCAGATTATTATACGCAAAAGAATTTTAGCATTGAGGCGTATTTTATCATCACTGATTTGCGTGAGTTGGTGCGAGATGATTTTGTGCTTGTAAGAGATAAATACCTTGCTCATTTTACAACACCACAATTTAACAACCACACCTACGCTTTATATGGCAATACCTACACCTATCCGCTTTTAATCAAGCAAAAAGAGGAAGTGAATTTTTTTGAAGATTTGCAAAGACATTTTTTAAATTTGTTTAAAAGTGATGAATTTTTGCGTCAAAAGCAAATACTTATTGATTATGTTTTTGGTGAAAGCTATCTTTATGCTATGCACCCTGATAGCTTTGACAATCTCATTTACGCAGAGCTTGAATTTAATGAAAACAAGGGCGATAAAAGCTATGATTTTTCAGCGGTGATTTTACGCTATGCTAAATGTTTCGAGCAAGAATGCTACATTCTCGTCAAAAAACTCATACAAATACTTTCTCAAAAAGATAGTGAGGTTTTAAATTTGAGCTTTACGCAAATGGGTAAGGTGCTAGAACTTAAAAATTTGCTCACTCACAAAGCTACGCTTGGAGCGTATAATTACATTATCGATAATGTGCTAAAAAGCTATATACAAAGCCACGCAAATGAGCAGTTTATAAATTTTGCTAAAAGATTTAGCACACAAATTACTTTTATACAAAATACACGCAATCCCGTAGCCCACTCTCAATTTGCCTCACTCAAACAGGCAAATCATTTGCGTTCAAAGCTCATTGGCGTGGGTATGTCAAGTCAATTAGTCCAAATGATTAGAACAAGACTTGAATTCCTTAAAGACGAAAATTTCAGGTGATTGAAGGTAAGAATTTGAAAAATTTATTTTTTCACCCATTTTGTCAATTTATCTTTTAACTTTGACTTAATAATTTTTATCCTTTTTAAAAGGACAAAAATTAAAAAAATCTCAAAAAAAACTTGACAAAAGATTTGCTTTTTACTACAATCACATTTTCATTTTCAGTTAGCATTGCTGACAAGTTCTTTGTAAAGGATAAAGTATGGAAAGGATAAGGTTAAAGCTCAAAGCTTATGACCACCGCGTTTTAGACAGAACCGTTGCAGCCATAGTTGAGGCTGTTAAACGAACGGGTGCAGATATAAGAGGACCAGTGCCGCTACCTACGCACATAAAGCGTTACACCGTGTTGCGTTCGCCACATATCAACAAAGATTCAAGAGAACAATTTGAAATGAGAATTCACACCAGAATGCTTGACATAGTCGCTGCTACGCCTGACACTGTGGATTCTTTGACAAAGCTTGATTTAGCCCCAGAAGTGAGCGTAGAAGTAAGGGCTTTGGGTAAATAAGGGAGAAGTTATGGAGTATATCGTAGAAAAGATAGGTATGAGCAGGACTATTGCAAATCCTAGTTTTGCTGTTACCTTGCTAAAACTTGTCGATACCAAAGTATGCGAAGTTAAAGACGGCAAAGCTTTGGTGGCTTTTTCAAAAGGCAAAGCGACAAATAAATGCGTAGCAGGGCAGCAAAAGAAATTCAAGCTTTCGGCTGAATTTAACCGCTTTGCAAGTCTTGAAGTGGCAAATACCGAAGCGGGCGACATAGATGAAAGCCCATTAAAAGAAGCGAAAATTCTCAAAGTGAGTTTTCATTCAAAGGGGCGAGGATACAGCGGCGTGATGAAAAGACACGGCTTTGCAGGTGGTCCAAAAAGCCATGGTTCAAGGTTTCATCGCCGACACGGCTCTATTGGTAATAGAGAGTGGCCCGGCAGAGTCCAACCGGGTATGAAAATGGCTGGACATTATGGAAATGCCCTTGTGAGCGTGAAAAATGAGCTTGTTTCTTATGACACAGATAATAAAATTCTCGTGCTAAAAGGTGCAGTGCCGGGTTATAATGGTGCTTTGGGTAGAGTGAGGATAGCAAAATGAGTAAAGCCATTGTTTTAAACGATAAATTTGAAAAGGCGAGTGAAATCGCCTTACCAGCAGAGTATGATAAAATCAATCCGCACAATCTTTACTTGTATGTCAAGTCTTATATGGCAAGTCTTAGAGCCAATAACGCTCACACTAAAAATAGAAGTGAAGTCAGCGGCGGGGGCAAAAAGCCTTGGAGACAAAAAGGGCGAGGCGGTGCGAGAGCTGGTTCAACGCGGACGAATGTTTGGGTAGGCGGTGGTGTGGCTTTTGGTCCCACAAATAACCGCAACTACTTCCAAAAAGTCAATAAAAAGCAAAAAAGACTTGCTTTTGAAAGGGCTTTAATGGATAAAGCGAATAAAAACGCACTTTTCGTTGTCGATAGCATAAGCGTTGAAAGTGGCAAAACCAAAGACGCAAACGCTATTATTAAAAAGCTGGGTTTAAAAGATGTGCTTATCGTTAAGGATTTGCTTGATGAAAAGACATTTTTAGCGTTTAGAAATTTGTCAAATTGCTATGTCATAGACATAAGCGAGGCAAATGCTTATTTGTTGAGTGTTTTTAACGCAGTGCTTGTTGAAAAATCAGCTTTACAATCAATGATAAAAAAGGGTTAAAATGGCGGATATTACTGATATAAAAACTATACTTTATACTGAAAAAAGTTTAAACCTTCAAGAAAAGGGCATAGTGGTGATTCAAACCTCACCGAAAATGACGAAAAATAGCCTTAAAGCAGTGCTTAAAGAATATTTTGGCGTAACCCCGCAAAGTATCAATTCATTAAGGCTTAATGGCAAAGTCAAACGCTTTCGCAATCGTTTAGGGCAAAGAGATGAGGTAAAGAAATTCTATGTCAAGCTTCCAGAAGGCACAAGCTTAGGAAATACGGAGGTGTAAAATGGCGATAAAAACTTACAAACCATATACCCCAAGTCGAAGATATATCACAGGTTTAAGTTCTGATGACATTACAGCAAAGCCTAGTGTGCGTTCTTTGCTTGTAAAATTATCATCAAGTGCTGGACGCAACAGCTACGGACGCATAACAAGCAGACATAAACAAGCAGGAGCAAAGAAGCTTTATAGGATTATTGACTTTAAACGCCGTAAATTTGGCGTAGAGGGAAGAGTCCAAGCCATAGAATACGACCCTTACAGGACTTGTCGTATAGCTTTGATTGCTTACAAAGACGGCGATAAGCGTTATATACTCGGTGCAAAGGGCTTAAATGTAGGCGATATAGTCGCTGCGGCTGAAAGCGGACTTGATATTAAACCGGGCAATGCGATGAAACTTAAAAATATCCCCATAGGAACAATAGTGCATAATGTCGAGTTAAAGCCGGGCAAGGGCGGACAGATGATTCGTTCAGCTGGTGCTTACGCTCAACTTATGGGTAAAGAGGAAAAATATGTCATCTTGCGTCTTGCAAGTGGTGAAATGAGGCAGGTTTTAGCTGAATGTATGGCAAGTATCGGCGAAGTGGGTAATGAAGAATGGGCAAACATTACCATAGGCAAGGCTGGACGCAACAGATACCGCGGAATTCGCCCACAAACGAGAGGTTCGGCGATGAACCCTGTCGATCACCCACACGGCGGTGGTGAGGGTAAGAAAAATTCGGGGCGACACCCTGTAACACCTTGGGGCAAACCAACCAAAGGGGCGAAGACTCGCCGTAAAAAAGTCAGCGATAAGCTGATAATTTCAAGAAGAAAAGGAAAGTAAAATGGCTAGGTCATTAAAAAAAGGTCCTTTTGTTGATGATTGTGTGATGAAAAAAGTCATTGCAGCTAAAAAGGCTAATGATAACAAACCAATAAAAACTTGGAGTCGCCGAAGCACCATAGTGCCTGATATGATAGGGCTAACTTTTAATGTGCATAATGGCAAAAGCTTTATCCCCGTGTATATCACTGAAAATCATATAGGCTACAAGCTTGGCGAATTCGCTCCAACTCGCACTTTTAGAGGGCATAAAGGCTCTGTGCAAAAGAAAATAGGCAAGTAAGGGAGAGATGATGAGTAAAGCATTGATTAAATTTATAAGATTATCTCCTACGAAAGCAAGGCTCATTGCTAGACAAGTGCAAGGAATGAACGCTGAACTTGCTATGGCTAGTCTTAAATTTATGCCAAATAAAGCGGCTAAATACATTGCCAATGCGGTTTCATCTGCCGTTGCCAATGGTGGCTTTGAGGCAAATGAAGTGCAGGTTTTAAGCTGTCGTGTTGATGCAGGTGCTGTGCTTAAAAGATTTCAGCCAAGAGCTAGGGGCAGTGCAAGTCGTATAAGAAAGCCGACTTCACACATTTTAGTTGAAGTGGGTAAGGCTGGGGAAAAGACTGAGATGCAAAAATTAGCCGAGCAGAAAAAAACCCAAGCTAAAAAAGCACAAGTTAAAACACAAGCCAAAACAGAGGCTAAAAAAGAAGTCAAAAAAGAGATAAAAGAACAGCCAAAAAAG
>CAZSMF010000012.1:20394-36597 GCA_964607975.1 uncultured Campylobacter sp.
AAAAGAGTGCAACGGCAAACAAAGAAGTAAAAGAAGTCAAAAAGGAAACAAAGCCTAAAACAACATCGGCAAAAAGCACAACAAAAAGCACGGCTAAAAAAACCAGCCCGAAAAAGACTGAGAAGGAAGCATAATGGGACAAAAAGTAAATCCAATTGGTTTAAGACTAGGAATCAACAGAAATTGGGAGTCAAGATGGTTTCCAACCAAAGCAAATTTAGTTGAAAACATAGGCGAGGATTATAAAATTCGTGCCTTTTTGAAAAGAAAACTTTATTATGCGGGTATTTCTCAAATTTTAGTCGAAAGGACGGCTAAAAAGCTTCGTGTAACCGTTGTGGCTGCAAGACCGGGCATAATTATCGGTAAAAAAGGCTCTGATGTTGATGTGCTGAAAAAAGATTTAATGCAGTTGATTAACAAAGACATTACCATAAATATTAAAGAAGAACGCAAGGCTGGTGCTTCCGCACAACTTGCCGCTGAAAGCGTAGCTACGCAACTTGAAAAGCGTATTGCCTTTCGCCGTGCGATGAAAAAAGTCATTCAAGGGGCGCAAAAAGCTGGTGCAAAAGGCATTAAAGTTTGTGTCGCTGGGCGTTTGGGTGGTGCTGAAATGGCAAGGACTGAATGGTATCTTGAAGGGCGTGTGCCGCTACATACCTTGCGTGCAAAGATTGATTATGGTTTTGCCGAAGCACGCACAACCTATGGAAATATAGGCGTTAAGGTGTGGATATTTAAGGGAGAAATTTTACAAAAAGGCGTGCAAAATGAAAAGGCTGAAAGCGAAGAAGTAGAAGCTAAAAAGCCTAGACGCACGAGAAGGAGCAAATAATGTTAATGCCAAAACGAACTAAATACCGCAAACAAATGAAAGGTCGTAATCGCGGCTACGCTTCAAAAGGCACTGAATTCAGCTTTGGGGACTTTGCTTTAAAGGCTGTTGAAGCTGGACGCGTGAATTCTCGTCAAATTGAAGCTGCTCGTATCGCTCTTACTCGTTTTGTGAAAAGACAGGGCAAGACTTGGATTCGTGTTTTTCCTGATAAACCTTTGACAAAAAAACCGCTTGAAACTCGTATGGGTAAAGGTAAAGGTGGCGTTGAAGAATGGGTGATGAATATTAAGCCGGGCAGAATTTTATTTGAAATGACAGGCGTTGATGAAACAATGGCAAGACAGGCTTTAACCTTAGCTATGCATAAATTGCCTTTCAAGACTAAATTCATAACAAGAGAGAGTCAAAATGAAATATACTGAGCTTAAAGACAAAACAGCCCAAGAATTGGGAAAATTACTTAAAGAGCAAAAGTTGCTTTTGTTTGAAAAAAAACAAAAGCTCAAAACAATGCAGCTTACAAACCCTAAGGAAATAGGGCAGTTAAGAAAAGATATAGCAAGAATCAACACGGCGATAAACGCTTTACAAGGATAAAAAATGACATTTAAAAGAGAAATTCAAGGCGTTATTGTGCAAAAAAGTGGAGACAAAACCGTAAGCGTTTTAGTCGAAAGAAAAGTGGTTCATCCAAGATACCATAAAATCGTTAAAAGATTTAAAAAGTATCTCATACACGATGAGAGCAATAAAGCAAAAGTCGGCGATACTGTCGTTGCTGTGGAATGCAGACCGATTTCAAAGAGAAAGTCATTTCGTCTCAAAGCAGTATTAGCCACAGGAGTTGAGTGATGATACAAAGTTTTACAAGACTTGCTGTCGCTGATAATAGTGGCGCAAAAGAATTGATGTGCATTAAAGTCTTAGGAGGGAGTAAGAGACGATACGCTTCGATAGGCGATGTCATCGTAGCTTCCGTGAAAAAGGCTTTGCCAAATGGTAAGGTAAAAAAGGGACAAGTTGTCAAAGCCGTCATCGTGCGAACAAAAAAAGAAATTCACAGAGATAATGGCTCTTTGATTCGCTTTGACGAAAATGCTGCTGTTATCCTTGATAACAAAAGAGAACCGATTGGCACGCGTATATTTGGACCTGTGGGACGCGAAGTAAGATACGCGAATTTTATGAAAATCGTTTCTTTGGCACCGGAGGTATTGTGATGAAAAGAAAGATTAAGAAAAATGATGAAGTAAAAGTCATCGCCGGTAACGATAAGGGCAAAATAGGCAAGGTTTTAGCCGTGTTTCCAAAGACGGGTAAGATTATCGTTGAGGGGTGTAGGGTAGCTAAAAAGGCGATTAAGCCAAGCGATAAAACCCCAAATGGTGGCTTTATCAACAAAGAAATGCCTATGGACATTTCTAATGTGGCAAAGGTGTAAGCTATGGTGAGATTAAAAGAAAAATACAGCAAAGAAATCAAAACGGCACTCACAAAAGAGCTTGGCATTAAAAATCCTATGCTCGTGCCAAGTATAGAAAAGGTAGTCATTAGCGTTGGTGCTGGTGAATTAGCAAAGGACCAAAAGATTTTGCAAAACATTGCCGAAACTATCTCTTTAATCGCCGGACAAAAAGCCGTGATTACGAAAGCTAAAAAATCAGTTGCTGGTTTTAAGGTGCGTGAGGGCTTTCCTGTGGGCGTTATGGTTACTTTGAGAAAAAACAATATGTTTATTTTCCTTGACAAGCTCATTTCCATTGCTCTGCCAAGGGTAAAGGATTTTAGAGGTTTAAGCACAGAGGGCTTTGACGGACGAGGTAACTATAACTTCGGGCTTGACGAGCAGTTAATGTTCCCAGAGGTTGAATACGATAAAATTTTAAGGACGCACGGAATGAATATTTCCATAGTTACGACTGCAAATTCAGATAAAGAGGCACAAAGATTGCTCGAACTCATCGGTGTGCCATTCGCAAAAGGAAGACAAAATGGCTAAAAAATCAATGATAGCAAAAGCGGCACGCAAAGCTAAATTCAATGTCAGAGCCTACACGAGATGTCAAATTTGTGGCAGGGCTCGTTCGGTGTATAAAGACTTTGGAATTTGTAGGGTTTGTCTGCGAAAAATGGCGAATGAGGGTTTAATCCCCGGACTTAAAAAAGCAAGTTGGTAAGGAAAAGCGATGATAAATGATATAATTTCAGATTCACTTTCTCGTATTCGTAATGCTGGTATGAGAAGACTTGAAAGCACGAAGCTTTTGCATTCAAAGGTTGTTGAAGCTTTGGTGGCTATCTTTGAAAATAAAGGCTATATAGAAAGTTTCAATGTCATTGAAGAGGACAAGAAAAAATTCATTTCTGTTATCTTAAAATATGACGAACAAGGCAGGTGTGTTATCAACGAAATAAAAAGAGTTTCAAAGCCCGGACGCCGCGTATATAAAGGCAAAGATGAGATTAAACGCTTTAAAAACGGCTATGGAACGATAGTTGTCAGCACAAGTAAAGGTGTTTTGCCAAACGATGAAGCCTATAAAATAGGTGTCGGTGGCGAAATTTTATGCACGATTTGGTAAAATCGCTTTTTATGGCATTTGGTATAAAAAGTTAATACCTTAGACAAATAAAAAGGAAAAGAAAATGTCTCGTATAGGCAAACAACCAGTAACTATCCCAAGTGGAGTAGAAGTAAAGATTGAGGGCAATTTGCTCAAATTCAAAAAAGGCAATCTCGCCAAAGAGCTTGACACAAAGGCAAATGTAGCCGTTGAGCTAAAAGATAATGCTCTTGTTTTCTCGCCAAAGGGCGATGACAGGCAAAGTAGGGCGTATTGGGGGACTTATAGAGCCTTGGCTAATAATGTCATTGTGGGGCTTACACAGGGCTTTACAAAAACGCTAGAAATCAACGGCGTGGGCTATAAAGCTGCTCTTAAAGGCAAAATTTTAGAGCTTACTTTGGGCTTTTCACACCCTATCAATTACGCTATTCCTGAGGGCATAGAAATTGTCGTTGATAAAAACAATGTCATCGTTAAGGGAAGTGATAAACAAGTCGTGGGGCAAGTTGCTGCACAGATTAGAGAATTCCGCCCACCAGAGCCATACAAGGGCAAAGGCGTGAAATACATTGACGAACGCATTATCCGCAAAGCGGGTAAAACCTCTAAAAAATAAGGGATAAATGATGAGAGCGAATTTACTTAAACGAAAACTCAATTTACGCATCAAAAGAAAAAAACGCATTCGTGCCAAAATTTCAGGCACAGCGAATTTACCGAGAATTTCTGTGTTTAAATCAAACCGCACACTTTATGTGCAAGCCATTGATGATGTGAAGGCTCACACCTTACTCGCACTTGATGGCAAAAAGCTTGGCATTAAAGCCAATAAAGATGGTGCAAAGGCTTTGGGAGCTGAATTTGCCAAACTTTTAAAAGCAAAAAAGCTACAAGAAGCAGTATTTGACAGAAATGGCTATGTGTATCACGGCGTTGTGGCTGCTGTGGCAGAGTCTTTAAGAGAAAATGGCGTAAAGTTATAAGGGAGCGAAAATGCAAAATTACAATAAAGAAGAATTTGAAGAAATCATCGTTGATATAGGCAGAGTAACCAAAGTCGTTAAGGGCGGACGCCGTTTTCGTTTCACTGCTTTGGTTGTCGTGGGTAACAAAAAAGGGCTTGTTGGCGTGGGTTATGGCAAGGCAAAAGAAGTGCCAGATGCTATACGCAAGGGCGTTGATGATGCTTTTAAGAACATTATCGAAGTAAAAACCAAAGGCTCGACAATAGCTCACGATGTCGAAGTTAAATACAATTCAAGTCGAATTCTACTCAAACCAGCCAGTGAGGGAACGGGCGTTATCGCAGGTGGTTCAGCTCGTCCTATAATGGAACTTGCAGGGATTAAGGACATTTTAACCAAATCACTTGGCTCAAATAACTCAGCCAATGTCGTGCGTGCGACAATCAAGGCTCTAACAATATTAAAGGATAAACGATGAATTTAACAAAAGCAGCAAATTCAACTCACAAAACCAAAAGAATAGGACGCGGACAAGGTAGCGGTATGGGTAAAACCTCTACCAAAGGTGGTAAGGGACAAACTGCAAGAAAGGGCTATAACGAAAAAAGAGGCTTTGAAGGCGGACAGCAACCACTTCAAAGGCGTTTGCCAAAGGTTGGCTTTACTTCTAAATTCGAAAAAGCCTATGTTATCAATGTTGAAAAAGTAAAAGCCATACAAGAGCTTGATGAAATCAGCTTTGAAAGCATTAAGTCCGTGCATAAATTCGCTAAATCTGTGCGTAAAATCAAGCTCATCGGTGCGAGTGCTAAAAAACTTGCCTCTAAAATCAAAGATGAAAACATAAGCACCAGCGGTAAAGCAGAACTTAAAGTGGCTAAAAAAGCAGCCAAAGCAGTAAAGAAAGAAAGCAATGAATAAGGCATTAACCAATAAAATTCTCATCACCCTTGCTTTTTTATTTGCTTACCGCATACTTGCCTTTGTGCCTGTTCCGGGCGTGAATTCAGCTGTTATTTCGGATTTTTTTAACCAAAATTCAAACAATGCCTTGGGACTTTTTAATATGTTTAGCGGTGGGGCTGCGGAGCGTTTTTCCATTATCTCGCTTGGGGTTATGCCTTATATTACCGCTTCGATTATAATGGAACTTTTAGCGGCGACTTTTCCAAACATAGGCAAGATGAAAAAAGAACGAGACGGAATGCAAAAATATATGCAAATCATTCGTTATGCGACTATTTTCATTACGCTCATACAAAGCATAGGCGTTTCTATCGGGCTTCAAGGTTTGCATTCTCAAAGCGGACAAGCAGCGATTATGATAGATGATATGAATTTATTTATCACACTTTCAGCCATTTCTATGCTTGCTGGGACTATGCTTTTAATGTGGCTTGGCGAACAAATCACGCAAAGAGGCGTGGGTAATGGTATTTCTCTCATCATTTTTGCGGGTATAGTTTCGGCTATACCATCAGCCATTGGCGGAACTGTGGAGCTAATCAACACAGGTGAGATGAATTTTCTCGTTGCTTTTGCGATTTTAGTCATCATTTTGCTGACTATTGGGGCGATTATCTTTGTCGAACTTGGCGAAAGGCGTGTGCCTATTTCTTACTCACGCAAGGTAGTAATGCAAAATCAAAACAAACGCATTATGAATTACATACCGATAAAAATCAATTTAAGCGGTGTCATTCCGCCTATTTTCGCAAGTGCCATTTTGATGTTTCCAGCGACTATTTTACAGGCAAGCACGAATGAATATGTGAGAATGATTAACGATTATTTAAGCCCTGAGGGCTATTTGTTTAATTTTTTAATGTTCTTACTCGTTATTTTCTTTGCGTATTTTTACGCTTCCATAGTCTTTAACGCCAAGGACATTGCCGAAAATCTCAAAAAACAGGGCGGTTTTATCCCCGGAATTCGCCCGGGCGAGGGGACGAGTTCTTATTTGAGTGAAGTTGCTTCAAGGCTTACCCTTTCAGGCTCTATTTATTTGGGGCTTGTGGCGACTTTGCCTTGGGTTTTAGTCAAGTTAATGGGTGTGCCTTTTTATTTTGGCGGCACTTCGGTGCTGATTGTCGTGCAAGTTGCCCTTGATACGATGAGAAAAATTGAGGCACAAATTTATATGAGTAGGTATCAAACTCTTAGTGCCGTGGGCTTGTGATAAGAGTTTAATACTTAAAAATTTACACTTTGTGGTGTAAATTTGCATTTTTTTGGGTATAATAAGCCTTTTAAAATACCAATCAGGAGGTCAAAATGGCTTTGGATTCGGCTAAAAAAGCAGAAATCGTTGCGAAATTCGCTAGAAAAGATACAGACACAGGCTCTGCGGAGGTGCAAATTGCTCTACTTACCGCAAGGATAACAGAGCTTACCGAACATCTTAAAATCTACAAAAAAGATTTTTCATCTCGTTTGGGGCTTTTAAAGCTTGTAGGACGCAGAAAAAGACTTTTAGCTTATCTTAAACGCACTCGTTACGCTACTTATGCCAAGCTTGTTGATGAGCTAAAATTAAGAGATAAATAATTATCAACGACAAAATTTAACAGCAATTTTAAGGCAGTTGATATGGATTTAGTGCTTTCGCAGCTTCCTTATGTGTGCGTGGGCGTGTTTGCGGGTGTAGCCTCTGGGCTTTTTGGCATAGGCGGTGGCATTATCATCGTGCCTTTTGGACTAGCTCTTGGTTTAAGCTCTCATCACGCCATAGCGATGAGTGTCGTTCAAATGATATTCTCATCGGTATTTGGCTCGTATTTAAACTACAAAAAAAATAATCTCAATGTTAAAGACGGACTTTTCGTAGGCTTTGGCGGACTTGTCGGGGCTAGTTTTAGCGGCTTGGTGGTGAATTTCTTTTCTGATATTGCCCTAACGGCGATATTTCTAGCTGTTAGTGTGTCGTTTTTTCTTAAATACTTCTTTGGGGCAAAAAATGTCATCGTTAAAAGGCAAAGAAGTGTTTTATCAAAGCAAATCATACTCGTTTGCTCGGGAGCTTTTGTGGGACTTTTTGCCATTTCACTTGGCATAGGCGGAGGCTTACAACTTGCGGCGATTTTGGGCTTTTTGCTGGGTTATGATAGCAAACAAGTAACGCGTTTAGCCCTTTTTTATGTGCTTTTTGCGAGTATTTCAGGCACTTTTTCTTTTATGCGTGAAGATGTCATTGATGAAAGTATTATTCATAGCGGGGTTGTGGTGGCTATTGGCTCACTTATTGGCGTGTTTATCGGCACGAAAATTATGGAGAAAATCAAACTTACTTCTCACAGAAAAGCCTTGCTTTGCGTTTATACCTTCTCCATTGTGATGACGAGTATAAATTTGCTTAGAAAAATGCAAATCCTTGCATTTTAAAGCCTATTTAGCCTTGATTGTTTTCTAATTTTTCAAGCTGATTGATATTTAATCTTATGAATTTATAAGCCAGATAAATGCTTAATGGCAAAGCGAATAATAATAAAATTTCCATTTTTGTTCCTTTAATAAAGATGATGAGAGTTACTCATTTCTTTTTTAGTGATTTTTTCTTTATCCATTGCACGCCAAACAAAGCTGATATAGCCAAGCACAAAAGGAACGAGCAAGGAAACATAAGCCATTACGCTTAAAGTGTAATAGCTAGAACTTGCATTTTTAATTGTCAGCGAGGATTGCAAATCGCTCAAACTTGGATAAAACACGCCTCCGCCAAATCCAAGACTCAAAAGCACAGCAAATACCGCCAAAACAGCACCAAAGCCAAGCACAAAAATCGCACGGCTTTTGTTTAGATAAAGCAAAAAAATGCCAAGAAGCGTTATTATCGTGCCTAAACACAAAAGCACTAGCAAGAAAACATTATCCAAAAAAGCAAACAAATAGCCCATTTTTTGCTTGATAATCTCGTTAAATTCATTCAAAACAAAGGCATCTTTAAGAAAAATCCACGCCAAAAAAGCAAGGAAAAAAACGACAAAGAAAAGGCTGTTGAAAAGGACTTTTTTGTGAATTTTTGCCCTGATATTTTCATCGTTGATATTGTTGAAAAAATAACCAAGCCCTAAAATTCGGCTTAAAAAGATTAAAGCAAAGCCTAAAAGATAATTGCAAGGATTAGCCAAAAGCTCCAAGCCTCTTGCTTTGTGCTGCCAAGAAACAAAATTATGCTCGTTTAAGATGAAATGCGAACCGCTAAAAAAGCTTGAAATCGCTACGCCGATTAAAAAAACACCCAAAAAACCATTGATTTTTAAGAAAATTTCATAGCTTTTCGCCCCATAAACATTGCCCTCTTTTTTGCGGTATTCATAGCTTACTGCTTGAATAATAAAGCAAAATAAAATCGCAAGCCAAGCCCAATACGCCCCGCCAAAGCTTGTTGCGTAAAAAAGAGGAAAAGCTGCAAATGAAGCTCCGCCAAAAAGCACAAGCGTGGTAAATCCAAGCTCCCATTTTCGCCCAAGTGAGTTGATGAGCATAGTTTTTTCAAGCTCGTTTTGGCTTAATTCATCGATTAAGGTTTGTCCGCCTTGCACAAAAAACATAAAGACTAAAAGCCCACCAAGTAGGCTGATAATGAGCCACCAATACATTTGAAGTTCGTTAAAATCCAAACCAAAAAACATTTAAAATCCTTTTTTTATCGCATTTTGCATTATTTTAAGCTCGGCGATTAAAAGTGCAGTAAAGAGCAGGGCAAAGAGCCAAAATGAAATTTTGACATTAACGCTGCTTAAATTTGTCGCCGCAATCTTAACGGGCATTAAATCCTGTATAGCCCAAGGCTGTCTGCCTACCTCAGCCACTATCCAACCAGCCTCAGCCGCGACATAGCCAAGCGGGACGCAAAGAATGCAAAGCCATAAAATTTTGCGGAATTTCAAAATGTCATTTGCCATAATCAAATAAAGCGTAGTGATGAAAAGTATGAAAAATAAAGAACCCAAAGCTACCATTAAGTGAAAGCTATAAAAAGTAAGCCCCACAGGAGGAATTGCTTCTTTTGCCTCATTTAAATAACCATAGCCAAAGTCCTTAAAATGAGCTTCTAGCTTGATTTTGCTTTCATTCATCAAGGTTAAATTCCCGTCTTTTTTCGCTTCTTTGTAATCTTTAAGGGCGTTGATAGCGATTTTGCCATTATTGATTCGCTCATTCATTGGTTTTATGTTTTGTTTTTCATTGCCATAAATCAAATCAGCAATGCCCGGAACAAAGCTATTGGCATCTCTATTGCCTAAAATACTCAAAGCATAAGGAATTTGCAAGTCAAACAAATAAACGCTTTCGTTATTTTCAATGGTTTTTTTGGGATTTAATATACCAAAAGCCACAAGTCCTGCTCTGTGTTCGCCCTCATAAATACCTTCCATTGCCGCTAGTTTCATAGGTTGAGTTTGAGTAACCCTATACGCACTCTCATCGCCACTGAAAAATAAAAATATCGATGTGATAAGCCCAAAACTCGCCCCCACAACCAAGCTTCTTTTTGCTTCTTTGAAAAATCTCCCTCTCAATAAAAACCAAGCACTTATACCCATTACAAACAAAGCTGAAATCACATATCCACTCGCTACTGTGTGTAAAAATTTAGCTATTGCCACAGGAGAAAAAGCCACAGCAAAAAAATCCAACATTTCATTGCGTGCGGTGTCAGGGTTAAACGCCATTCCCACAGGATACTGCATCCAGCCATTGGCGACTAAAATCCAAAAAGCACTTAAATTTGAGCCTATCGCCACGCACCAAGTTGAGACAAGGTGAAATTTTTTGCTTACTTTGTTCCAGCCAAAGAACATTACCGCAAAAAAAGTCGCTTCTAAGAAAAAGGCTAAAATTCCCTCAATAGCCAAAGGTGCACCGAAAATATCTCCAACAAACCAGCTGTAATTTGCCCAATTTGTCCCAAATTCAAATTCCATTATTAGCCCGGTTGCCACGCCAATGGCGAAATTTATAGCAAAAAGAGTGAGCCAAAATTTGGTGATTTTAAGCCAAAGTTCGTTTTGTGTTTTTACATAAATGGTTTCCATTATGGCGATAATGAAAGAAAGCCCAAGAGTCAATGGCACAAATAAAAAATGATAAATTGCCGTTAGCCCAAATTGCGCTCTGCTCCAATCCACACTCGCTAAATCCGTCATTCTTTTCCCTTTAAATTATTCTCTTTAACTAAATTTTCAAGCACAAAATCACTTTTTGCCTCATCGTTTTTATAAAGACTACTTAAATTCTCATCAAAAACAAAAAGCTTCAAAAGCACAAACATCACAAAAAGCTTGATGAAAATGAGTTTCCACAATGTTTTGCCTAGTGTCATTTTTTTAAAGCCTTGAATATAAAAGCAAAAAGCCTGTTTGATAAACATTGCCTTTGTCCTTGAATGCTTGAAATAAAAGTGTAATTATATACTTTAAAGCTTAAATTATTATTATGAAATAAATCTCCCTCAAAATCCCTAATTCAAGCTTTTTAAGCACATACTCAAAACACAAAAAGGCAAATTTTACTCACCGCATAGAAAAAATTTTCATCTTTTTGAAAAAATAATGAGAATTTTATAAGAGTGAGTATAAAATAAAGAAAACAAATTCACAAAAGGAGTTTTTATGCAGTATGTGCAAGAATTCAACCCACTTGGCAATATTTGGCTCAGCGCCCTTGTCGCTTTCGTGCCAATAGCGTGTTTTTTAATCTGCTTACTCGTCTTTAAGCTCAAAGGCTACATTGCAGGTTTTATCACCGTGATTGTGGCAACCATAGTAGCATTTTGTGCCTATGATATGCCTTTTTCTCTCATAGGAGCAAGTTTCATACACGGCTTCGCACAGGGAATGTGGCCCATAGCGTGGATTATCATCGCAGCGATTTTCCTTTACAAGCTTTCGGTTAAAAGCGGAAGTTTTGAGGTGATTAAGCAAAGCGTGATGAGCATTACGCCAGATCATAGAATTCAAGTGATTTTAATCGGCTTTTGCTTTGGCTCGTTTTTAGAAGGTGCAATAGGCTTTGGCGGACCTGTGGCAATCACTGCGGCTTTGCTCGTGGGACTTGGCTTAAAGCCACTTTATGCAGCTGGGCTTTGTTTAATCGCAAATACCGCACCCGTTGCCTTTGGAGCGGTTGGAATTCCTATCATTGCGATGACAAATATGTTAGGCATAGAGCAAAATGCAGTTGCGGCGATGGTAGGGCGAATGCTTGTGCCTTTAAGCTTAACTGTGCCTTTTTTCATCGTTTTTTTAATGGACGGCTTTAAGGGCGTGAGAGAAACTTTCCCTGCGATTTTAGTAGCAGCGCTAAGTTTTACAGGAACGCAATTTTACAGCTCAAATTTTTTAGGTGCAGAGCTACCAGACATCACATCAGCAGTCGTTTCCCTTGCTTGTACCACTATATTTTTGAAATTTTGGAAACCAAAAAATATTTTTAGGCTCGATGATGAAAAAGACTTTTCCCACAAAAGCCATTTAGGCATAGGAGCGGTTTTTAAAGCTTGGCTGCCTTTTATCCTCCTCATCGTTTGCATTATCATTTGGACTCAGCCTTGGTTTAAGGCTTATTTTGCAAAAGGGGCGATTTTTGACTACACACAAGTAACTATGGTGTTTAAAAATATTACAAATTCCATTGTAAATTCTGCTGGAAATGCTGTGAGCCTTGATTTATCATTCAATCTCATCGCCTTACAAGCTGGAACGGCGATTTTAGTAGCGGCGATTTTAACCATTATCTTTTTACGCATCAAATCAAAAGACTTTGAAGAGGCTTTGGGCGATACCTTAAAAGAAATGGCGATTCCTTGCATTACCATTGGGCTTGTCGTGGCTTTTGCTTTCATCTCTAAAAATAGCGGAATGAGCGAGACTTTGGGTAAGGCTTTTGCACAAACAGGCGATGCTTTTGCATTTTTTAGCCCTGTTGTGGGGTGGATTGGCGTGTTTATCACGGGTAGTGATACCAGCTCAAACTTGCTTTTTGGCACTTTACAGCAAGTTAGCGCGCAAGAATTAGGCATTAAAGAGACTTTATTTTTAGCGGCAAATTCCGTTGGTGGTGTTGTCGGTAAGATGATAAGCCCTCAAAGCATTGCCATTGCTTGTGCGGCAGTGGGTTTAGTGGGACGAGAGTCTGATTTGTTTAGATTTACCATTAAATATTCCATTGCATTTATTATAATTATAGGCATTTGGACGGCGATAATCGCTTTTGGATTAAGCGCTATTATCCCTGATGTTGTGCCTTTGCAAAAATGATTTCTAGCCCCAAATTTTTGGGGCATTGAGGAGTAAAGATGAAAAAAGTGTATTTTTACGCCACCTGTTTAGGCAGTGCGGCAATGCAAGAAATGGTGCTTAATGGCATTAAACTCTTGCGTAAAGAAGGCGTTGAGGTGATTTTTAAGAAAAATCAAACCTGTTGCGCTCAACCCTCATTCAACACAGGATATTTCAACGAAAGCAAAAATATCGCCCTTTACAATGCTCGTTTGTTTGACAAGGATTATCCCGTCATCGTTCCAAGTGGTTCGTGTGCGGGTATGATGAGCCACGATTATTTGGGGCTTTTTAAAGACGATGAGCGTTATGATGAAGTGGCTCATTTTAGCAAAAGAGTGATTGAGTTAAGCCAGTATCTTGATGAAGTCTTAAAGGTAAGCTATGAGGATAAGGGTGAGCCGATAAAAGTTACTTGGCATAGTAATTGCCACGCTTTAAGAGTGCAAAAAAGCGTGGTATCAAGTAAAAATTTACTCAAAAAGCTCAAAAATGTCGAACTCATTGAGCTAGAACACGAAGAGGAATGCTGCGGTTTTGGCGGGACTTTTTCGGTAAAAGAGCCTGAAATTTCAAATGCTATGGCAAGAGAAAAGGTTAAAGACATTCAAAATAGCGGCGTTAAATACCTCATCAGTGGCGATGGAGGCTGTTTGCTTAATATCAACGGCACGATGAGTAGAATGGGACTTGATATAAAGGGCATTCATCTGTATGACTTTTTGCTTAAAAGGCTGGAAGGAGAGAGTTTATGACAAAGAAAATTCCCCACGAACAAATCGTTCATAAAAAGCTCAATGACGAACAAATGAGGCAAAACCTCAGCAACGCTATGCACACCCTGCAAAAAAACCGCTTGAAAGTTATTGATGATAAATTCAACGATTGGCAGGGTTTGAGGGATAAGGCAAGAGCGGCTAAAAACAACGCCCTGATGAGACTTGATGAGCGTTTGCTTGAATTTGAAAAAAACGCTACAAAAAATGGTATGCAGGTGCATTGGGCTAATACTGACGAGGAGGCTTGTGAAATCATCTATCAATTGATGATTGAAAAAAATGTGAGTAAAATACTCAAAGGCAAGTCAATGGCAAGTGAGGAGGTGGGTTTAAATCACTATTTAGAAAAAAAGGGCTTGCAAGCCATTGAGACGGATTTGGGTGAGTTGATTATCCAGCTTAACCACGAAGCCCCCGTGCATATAGTCGTCCCAGCCATACACAAAAACCGCTATGAAATCGGGCAGATTTTCAAAGACAAGCTCAACGCCCCACTTGAAAGCGAACCAGAAAGGCTAAATTCCATAGCCAGAGTGCATTTAAGAAATCAATTTGAAGGCTTACAAATGGGTTTAAGTGGCGTGAATTTCGCTATGTCAAAAGAAGGGGCGATTTGGCTTATTGAAAATGAGGGCAACGGCAGAATGTGCACCACAGCCCCAGACATTCACATAGCCATTTGCGGCGTGGAAAAAGTGCTTGAAAGCTTTGAGGACGCTGCGACTATGGTGTGTTTGCTCACTCCCTCAGCCACAGGGCAATTTATCCCAAGTTATAACAACATTATCACCGGACCACGCAAAAATGGCGATTTAGACGGACCAAAAGAAGTGCATATAGTGCTTTTCAATCATCACAGAAGCAATATGCTGCAAAGTAAAAATTATTATGAGGCTTTGCGTTGCATTCGTTGTGGGGCTTGTATGAATTTTTGTCCTGTGTATGATAAAATAGGCGGACACGCTTATCAAACCATATATCCCGGACCCATTGGCGAGGTTGTCAGCCCGAATTTGTTCGGTATAGATGAAACCAGCGACATTTTGAGCTTTTGTTCGCTTTGTGGGCGTTGCTCTGAGGTATGTCCTGTTGAAATTCCACTAGCTGATTTAATACGCCTTTTAAGAAGTAACAAAATAGGGCAGGGACAAGACTTACCGCTAGGTAAGGAAAGGGTAAAACATAGCTGTGCTGAGGCTTTCATCTTTAAAAGATTTGAAAGCATTGCGACAAATGGGGCTTTGTGGCGTTTTTCTTTCTCAAAGGTTCATTATTTTAATCCACTCGTTCAAGGCTTAAAAAACGCCTTGCCTGTGGTGAAAAAATGGAGTGCGTTCAAGGATTTGCCACAGCTTAAACACAATCTTTATGAAGAGCTGCAAAAAATCGAAGGGGTAAGCTATGAGTGAGAGCAGACAAGATATTTCAAAACGAAGCAAGGAAGTTATGCTTAATGAGCTTAAAAAGGGCTACAAGGATAAAAACGCTCATTTTACACCAAGCATAGACCCGGTGATGCACATCAAAGGCACAGATAACGCCCTTGAAGAGATGAAGCAAAAAATGAGGGATAATAAATTCATCGTTGAGGAAAGCGATAAAGCTCATTTAGAGGATAAAATCAACGAAATCACCGCACTTTATGGCTATGAAAAGCTAATTTACCCCTCAAATTTGGGGCTAAATTTAGATAAAATCAAAGCAAGTGATAAAATTTGCTTTGATAAAGAGATTGAAAATTTGCGAAAAGAGGTTTTTCACAGCGAATTTTCTATCATTCACGCAAGGTGCGGTGTCAGCTCACACGGCGTGGTGTGTGTTTTAAGCTCCAAAGAACAGCCAAGAATGTTAAGCCTAGCCCCAACGCTTTGCATTATTTTGCTGAAAAAAGAAGAGGTGGTGCGAAGTATGAGTGAGGCTTTTGCTCTTGTCAAAAGCGAAAATGAAATTCTACCAAATAATATTTTATTTATCGCCGGTCCATCACGCACTGCTGACATTGAGCTTATCACCGTTTTTGGCGTGCACGGTTCGCAAAAGGTGCATTTGATTTTGTATTAGGCTAAATTCGTGGATATTTGCCAAGCAAATATCCACGCAGTCAAACTCAAATTAGCAAACAACTCAAACCCACGCTTTTAAAACGCAGTAGTTAAACTCAAATTTAGCTAAAACAGCTCAAAAAGAAAAGGTGTAGCGAAGTCCTATTTGGTAAGGTTGATGGACTTTGGAGCTATATTTTTGATTTGCCTCAGTAAAGTCTTTCTTTTGATTTAAAAGCGAAAAGCGGCTGTAAAGCTCTATGGCGTGATTAAAGGCTATATTTACACCCAAGCCAAAATTAAAGGCAAAGTCAAAGCCACTCACTTTAATATCATCGATATTTGGGGCTTTAAAAGTATGGTTTGCATAACCCAAACTCCAACCAATAAAAGCTCCAAAGCCCAAGCCGTCTTTTGGGTTAAAATTATAAAGCCCGTCTATGTTCGCACTGACATTGTAGCTACTCATTTTAGCATCACCTTTTTTATAATCCGTTCCCAAATCAGCCAAAACATAATATCTTGTGCCATAATTATGCCCAAAAAGCTGTTTGTAACCTGCTAATAAACCATAGCGAAAATCTGTAAAATGCAAACTTTGGCTATATGTTTGATTTTCAAAACGAGTATCAGCCGCTCCATAACCAGCCTGCACGCCCAAAAATACGCCATCGGTATCAGCCATAGCATTACTAGCACCTAAAATTCCCACAAGCACGAGGCTTAA
>CAZSMF010000013.1:0-33459 GCA_964607975.1 uncultured Campylobacter sp.
TTAAATAAGGACTCAAATCGCCAAGCCTTTGTGATTATGGCGATACACGAAAATATTAACGAATAAACGCTGAATTTTCTAGCACCCATACTCATTAACTGGGATAATAACTCCCTAGCACAAGTGATTTTGGATTCTAGTGCTTACCCTGAATTTTCACAAATTGATAAAATTTCAAATTATATGAGCAATGAGTCCAAAAAATAATGAAAGAACTTTACATACTTGCTAATGGCGTTATGGCTGATGCACTTTCATCGGGCTTGAAAGATGATTATGCTGTAAGTATAGTAGGACGTAGCAAGGAAAAACTCGCCCCTTTTGCTAAAAAGGGCTTTAAAACCCTGCTTTATGATGAATTTAATGCTGATGATAAGGACATTATCCTTGCTTTTAAGCCTCAGGCTTTGAATGAGATTGAAATTCAAGGCAGAGCGAGGCTGCTTATTAGCATTTTGGCGAATAAAACTTTTAGCGATTTAAATCTCATCAAAGCACAAAATTATGTCCTTGCTATGCCTAATATCGCAGCAAAATACAAGGCTTCAACAACGCCCTTTATAAGCTTAAATTCATCTTATAAAGATGAGCTTTTAGCGATTTTAAACGCCTTTGGCAAAGCCTTTGAGCTTGAAAATGAAAAGCAAATGAATGCAGCTATGGCGATAAGTGGCTGTTCTCCTGCCTTTTTGGCTATCGTTGCTGAAAGTATAGCTGGGGGTGGTGTGTATGAGGGCTTGAAAAAGGATTTGAGCTTTGCCTTGACACAAAGCCTTTTTGAGAGCTTTTGTGCCTTGTTAAAGCACGAACACCCAGCTTTCATTAAGGAGCAAATTTGCTCTCCTGCTGGTGTAACGATAAAAGGCGTGAAAATTTTAGAAGAAAAAGCCGTTCGCTCGGCGTTTTTTGAAGCATTAAGCACAAGCACAAAGCGATGAAAAGGGCATTTTCGCTTATAGAAATCGTGTTTGCCCTTGTGATTTTAGCCCTCGTTTTTGAATTTTTTTATTTAGCCTACTCAAATCACCTTAAAAACGAAGCTTACAACGCCCTTTATCAAAAACTTTTTGACGAGGAAAAAACTTTACGCAACGCTTCAAGTGAGGAACTTCAAATTTTTGTTGAAAATTTAGGCACTTTGCCCCTTTTGCAGCTTTTTAACCCTCAATCTTTCTTTGGCTTAAAAAGCCTCAAAGCCCCAAGATGAAAAAAGCATTCACTCTTTTTGAAATGCTTCTTGTTTTGATGCTTTTGGGGGCGATTTTTATTATTTTTTCAAAGCCCTTATTGAATATGACTTCTTTGTATGCAAACGCAAAGCCTGATAATATCAGCTCAGCCCTAATTTTCATCGATAAAATCGCTCAAAATTGCCTTGAATTTACAGCCACAACTCAGGGTTTTGAATGTTTGCTTAAAGATGAGGCAAATCTTATTTTACAAAGGCAAAACAGCCTTTTTATCGGTAGTTCTGGTTTTATTGTCAAAGATGAAAATTCAAGCTTTTATGCTCCAAAAAGCCATTTTAGCTATGAAATTCAAAATGACAAGGGTAAAAGCATTAAAGTCGGGGTGCTTGAAAATCAAAAGGATTTGCACAATGACAAAAACAAGGACTTTATCTATCTTTACGCCCTTAAAGAAAGGCGAATTTATAAGGCAAGGGTTTTAGATAATGAAAAGATTAGCTTTATGGACGATGAATTTAGCGGCTTTTATGAAATGCTTGATGCAAAAATTGCAGTAAAAATTAACAATAATGAGCTTATTTATGAATACAGCCCTTACCCTCAAAGTACAAGTTACACGGGCATTTTAGCTCAAAATATCAAGGCGTTTAAGGTGTCAAGCAATGATGATGAATTTGCCTTTACAATTTGCAGCCTTAATGATTTATGCCTTGAAAAATGGGTGCGGCGATGAAAAGGGCTTATGTTTTGCTGATGAGCTTGATTTTGCTCGTGTGTGTTAGTTTTTTTGTGGTGATGAATTTGCGAATTTCAAGCTATACGCCAAGATTGA
The DNA here is from genome assembly GCA_964607975.1 of uncultured Campylobacter sp. GTDB lineage: Bacteria > Campylobacterota > Campylobacteria > Campylobacterales > Campylobacteraceae > Campylobacter_D. Next base: position 2,023 of record CAZSMF010000013.1, read on the forward strand.
TTAGGGATTTAAGCCTTTATATACAAGCTCAAATTCTAGCCCAAGACAGCAAGGAACTTGCCAAATATTTTTTAACACAGGCTCAAAAACAGGGCAAGGATTGTTTAAATTTCGTGCAATTTCACTACCCAAAGCCAAATGATACCATACGCATTGATTATTTTTACCCCTTGAAAGAATGCGTCAATTTACGCTTTGTGGATTTAAATTCAAGCAAGGAAAACTTCGCCATCATCAATATTAGCGTGCTTTTAAACGCTGATAATGCGGTAAATGAGGAAGTTTTTGTAAATAAAAAGGCGTTGATTAGGCTAAATGAGCCTTAAATTTAGCCCAAAGGGGCTAAATTTGGCTTACAATCCCTCAAAAGGATTGCTAACAACATCTTTTCTATCGACTATATAAGGGATAAGTGCAACCTGTCTTGCCCTTTTTATAGCCACTTCGACCATTTCTTGGTATTTTTTGCTCGTGCCTGTCAAGCGGCGTGGCATTATCTTAAAGCGTTCGCTCAAAGCGTATTTGAGTAAAGCTGTGTCTTTGTAGTCGATGAATTCAACCTTTGCTTCGCTGAATTTGCAATATTTGCGTGAATATTTTCTCTTTTCTGCCATAGTTTTTCCTTTTAAAATGGTAATTCTGTGTTATCATCATCAAAGCTATCGATGTCGATAGTTTTTTCTTCTTGCTGATGACTTGGTTTTTTGCTTGGAGTCCCGTAAGGATTGCCCCCTTGATAATCAGCACCACTTGCAGTTTTATTAGCATTTGGACTTGAACCAAGCATTTCCATATTTTCTACTGATATGCTGTGTTTGGAGCGAGTTTGTCCGTTTTGGTCATTCCACTGCTCAAATCTCAAACGCCCTTCAACAAGGACTTTGCTACCTTTTGAAAGGTATTGATTAGCCACTTCTGCGGTGCGTCCCCAAAAGGTAATGTCGATAAAGCAGGTTTCGTCTCTTTTTTCGCCATTTACGGTGATTTTACGCGTAACGGCTATGCCTGAACTTCCAATGGCTGTGCCTGAGGGAGCATAACGCATTTCTATGTCTCTGGTAAGATTACCGACTAAAACAACTTTGTTAAACATTGTTTATCCTTGAATTTCAGGCTCTTGCTTGACTTCTTTTTTGCTTGTTGTGTGCTTTATGCCGCGGCTAAGCTTTTCCCAAGCTGCAATCTCTTTTTGATTTTCGTATTTGACGATGAGAAAGCGAATGATTTCCTCTGTGATGCCAAGCACCCTTTGCAGTTCGGCGATTAAAGTAGGTGGAGCTTTAAAATAGATGACAAAATAAGTGCCTCGCTCGTGCTTTTTAATCGTGTAAGCAAGTTTCCTCGTCCCCATAGGAATGATGGATTCTATCTCGCCACCATTTTTAGTTAGGATTTCTTTAACGAAATCCACCTTTGAATTCACCTCTTCTTCGGTGAGTGTGGGTTTTAGGATAAATAAAACCTCATAATGCTTCATAAGTTCTCCTTGTGGATATATAGCCCACAATGTGGGCAAGGATTAAAAAGGGCGATTATAACAAATTTTTGCTTAATCTAAATTGACATTGGGGTAAAAATTTCACATTTTTTTCATTTTTTATCCATAAATTCAAAAAGCCAAATTTTTTTAATCAAATTATGCTAGAATGCACGAAAAAAATTAACTAATCAATGTTTTGGAGAAAATCAATGAATCACAATAAATATCAAAGAGGCTATTTTACGCCCCCTGTTAAAAGTTTAAAATGGTGTGAAAAAGAATTTATCGACAAAGCTCCCATTTGGTGCAGTGTTGATTTGCGAGATGGCAATCAGGCTTTGATTACGCCGATGAGCTTGGAGGAAAAGATTGAATTTTTCAAGCTTCTTGTGGAGATTGGTTTTAAAGAAATCGAAGTAGGCTTTCCTGCGGCGAGTGCGACTGAGTATGATTTCTTACGCACCTTAATCGAACAGGACTTAATCCCAGATGATGTTGCCGTGCAGGTTTTAACACAGGCTAGGGAGCATATCATCAAAAAAACCTTTGAGGCTTTAAAGGGCTGCAAAAACGCCATAGTGCATTTTTATAATTCAACCTCCTTCGCTCAAAGACAGCAAGTCTTTAAAAAGAGCAAAGATGAGGTGAAGCAAATCGCCATAGAAGGAGCAAAGCTTTGCAAAAAGGTAGCGAGTGAAATTCAGGGCAATTTTCGCTTTGAGTATTCGCCTGAAAGCTTTACGGGAACGGAGCTTGATTACGCTTTGGAGGTTTGTAATGAGGTGATAAATATCTTAAAACCGACAAAGGATAAAAAACTCATCATCAATTTGCCCGATACCGTGCAAATGAGTTTGCCTCATATTTATGCAAGTGCTGTTGAATATATGTCTAATCACCTCAATGAGCGTGAAAATATCATCTTATCGCTTCATTCTCACAATGATAGAGGCTGTGGAGTTGCTGCCACAGAGCTTGGGCTTTTAGCTGGTGGAGATAGGGTTGAGGGGACTTTATTTGGCAATGGAGAGCGAACAGGAAATGTCGATATTATCACACTTGCGATGAATTTATACACGCACGGAGTCGCTCCAAATCTTGATTTAAGCGATTTACCACGCATTTGCGCCTTGTATGAAAAAGTCAGCAAAATGCGTGTGTATGAGCGTCAGCCTTATTCTGGTAAGCTTGTATTTGCGGCGTTTTCAGGCTCTCATCAAGATGCGATAGCTAAGGGTATGGCTTATCACGCTGAGCAGAATTTAAAGACTTGGAGTGTGCCTTATTTACCCATAGACCCGAGCGATTTGGGGCGTATGTATGAAAGCGATGTTATTCGTATTAACTCGCAAAGTGGCAAGGGCGGCATAGCTTATGTGCTTCACACTCACGGCATTGACTTGCCTGTGGCGTGTAGAGAGAGTTTTTCATACTTTATCAAAGACATTTCGGACAAAGAGCATAAAGAATTAAGTGCTGATGAAATTTTGCAAATTTTTCATCAAAATTTTGTCAATATTAAAACGCCTTTGGAAATTTCGCATTTTGTTTTCAATAAAAAAGAAAGCTTAAATGTCGAAATGAATGTGCTTTATGAGGGCAGGGAGCATTTTATCAAGGGTAGTGGTAATGGACGCTTAGATGCCGTGGCTAATGCTTTGCGTGAGAATTTGGGGCTTGAATTTGAAATTATGGATTATAGTGAGCATTCTTTAAGGCACGGCTCGGACTCTCAGGCTATTTCTTATGTGCAAATTTCAAGCAAAGGACAAAGGCATTTTGGCGTGGGGATTGATACAGACATTATCAATGCTTCGGTATTTTCACTTGCAAGTGCCATAAATTTAAGCTTGAAAAATTCAGCCTCAATGATAGCTTGATTTTAATCTAGCTTAATAAAGCTTTTAAGGCTAAAAATGAGGCATAAAAGCCAAATTTGATGAAAAAATTTAATGATAATTTTTCATCAAAAGCCTTGAAAGTTACCTTAATTTTAAATATAATTAGCCAAAAAATTCAAGGAAAAATGATGCGAAAAATCTCTCTTTTTGTGTTAGCCTTTCTTTTTGTGGCGTGTTCGTCTAAAACGACTATGCAAAGTGTCAATGAAGTAAGCAATAAGCAGTCTTGTTACAGTTGCGAGGATGCTAAGGCTTTTGAGGCAAAGATTAAAGGTTTGCTTTATATAAGTGATATTGGCATTAGGTGCTGCGTGGATAAAAGGACTTTGGATAAGAGCGTGGCGATAAAAAAGATATATATACACAGCATTAGTGATTTAAGCGAAGAGCAAAAGACTTTTTATGCGGACAAAAAACAATACCTCATCAACGAGCAGTTTAATGCGACTTTTTACACCTTTTTAAAACAAGAGCTTGAAGCACGGGGTATGGTTGTCATCAAGGGCATTAACAATTCCCCTTATGTTTTAAGGCTTGATTTTGCCTTTTTAAGCTTTTCATCAAATCTTGATTCCACCGGACTTCATTCTAATGTTTCGGGTAGGTTGAGTTTAAAAGATATTAACACCAACAAAGAAATCATCGTTCGCACAAAGCAAGATATTATAGGTTTTAAGGACTTGAAAGACATTTCTTTTTACACTTATTTGCTTTTAAAACAAATGGCGAATAAAACCGCAAGTATTATTTCTGCACTTTGAAATGCTTTAATTGCGGCTCTTTTGCCTTGCTTGATTTATGTGGGCATTGTGTTGATGAGCTTAAAGAATTTTCCTTGGGGATAAGAGTGTTGGATAATGATTTTAAGGTGTATTCTTTTTACAAATACCACGATATAAAGCATTTGCTCCACTCAAAACATAAATTTTATGGCTATTTTGCCTTTAACGCCTTGGCTAAAATCGCTTTTAGTCAGTTTAAAGAAATTTTTACCCCTCAAAGCTTTATCAACGCCGTTGCCCTTGATGATAAAGTAGAAAACGGACTTTACTCACATTCAGCCATTTTAGCCAAGCACTTAAAAACAAAATTTATAAAGCCTCTATACAGAGTCTTGCATTCTTCTTCTATGGTGAAGTATTCAGGGCAAAGCGTAGCCTTTCGTCAAAAGCACAAAAGATTATACAAGCTTTTAAAAAAGCCCAAATTTCCTGTGATTTTGGTTGATGATATTGTTACAACGGGTTCAAGTTTGCTTGAAGCCAAAGAACTTTTAGAAAAAAATAAAATTTCTGTTCTTTTTGCTTTGGTTTTAGCTGATGCAAAGGATTAAAGTGCTAAAATACATTTTGAATTTTATTAAGGATATTTATGCAGAGCAGTTTTGATTCAGATATTGAAATAGTCGATATAGAAAATTCCATTAAAACAAGCTACCTAGACTACTCGATGAGCGTTATCATCGGGCGTGCCTTACCTGATGCCAGAGACGGACTTAAACCTGTTCATCGCCGAATTTTATACGCGATGAATGATTTGGGCGTGGGAAGTCGCAGTGCTTATAAAAAATCGGCTCGTATAGTGGGCGATGTCATCGGTAAATATCACCCTCACGGCGATACAGCCGTTTATGATGCCCTTGTGCGTATGGCACAAAGCTTTTCTATGCGTTATCCAAGCATAGACGGACAAGGTAACTTTGGCTCGATTGACGGAGATGGTGCGGCGGCTATGCGTTATACTGAGGCAAGAATGACTATTTTAGCTGAGGAACTTTTACGCGATATTGACAAAGACACGGTTGATTTCGTGCCAAATTATGATGACTCTTTGCAAGAACCCGATGTCTTGCCTTCTCGTGTGCCGAATTTGCTTTTAAATGGTTCAAGCGGTATTGCTGTGGGTATGGCGACAAATATCCCTCCACACAGCTTGAATGAGCTTGTTGATGGGCTTTTGTATTTGCTTGATAATAAAGAAGCAAGTTTAGAAGAATTGATGCATTTCATCAAGGGTCCAGACTTTCCAACCGGTGGCATAATTTATGGTAAAAAGGGCATTATAGAAGCCTATCGCACAGGACGCGGACGCGTTAAGGTGCGAGCTAAAACACATATAGAAAAAAAATCAAATAAAGATGTCATCGTCATTGATGAACTGCCTTATCAAACCAACAAAGCAAGGCTGATTGAGCAAATTGCCGAGCTGGTTAAAGAAAAGCAAATTGAAGGCATTAGTGAAGTGCGTGATGAAAGCGATAGAGAGGGCATTCGCGTGGTTATTGAGCTGAAAAGAGACGCGATGAGCGAAATAGTGCTGAATAATCTTTTCAAATCAACCACTATGGAAAGCACCTTTGGCGTGATTATGCTCGCTATAAACAATAAAGCACCTAAAATTTTCTCACTCATTGAACTGCTTAATTTGTTTTTAAATCACCGCAAAACCGTCATCATACGCCGAACCATCTTTGAACTGCAAAAGGCAAGGGCAAGGGCTCATATTTTAGAGGGGCTTAAAATCGCCCTTGATGACATTGATGCGGTGATTGCTTTGATTAAAAATAGTGCTGATAACGCTGCTGCAAGAGATGGATTGGTGGCGAAATTTGGACTGAGTGAATTACAAGCAAATGCCATTTTAGATATGAAATTAGGACGGCTTACCGGACTTGAACGAGAAAAGATAGAAAATGAATTGAAAGAATTGATAGAAGAAATCGCAAGGCTTGAAAGTTTGCTTAAAAGTGAGGCTTTGCTTGAAAATTTAATCCGTGATGAATTAAAAGAAATCAAAAGCAAATTCAATGTCCCTCGCATTACACAAATTGAAGATGATTACGAGGATATTGAGGTTGAGGATTTAATCCCTAATGAAAATATGGTTGTAACCATAACGCACAGGGGCTACATTAAACGCGTTCCAAGCAAGACTTATGAGAAGCAAAAACGCGGTGGCAAGGGCAAGGTAGCCATAACAACCTATGAAGATGACTTTATAGAGAGCTTTTTCACTGCCAATACCCACGATACGCTAATGTTTGTAACGGATAGAGGGCAGCTTTATTGGCTTAAAGTGTATAAAATCCCAGAGGGAAGTCGCACCGCCAAAGGCAAGGCTGTGGTTAATCTCATCAATCTACAAGCTGATGAGAAAATCAAGGCTATCATTCCTACTAGCGATTTTGACAAAAGCAAGTCTTTGTGCTTTTTCACTAAAAACGGCTTGATTAAACGCACAAATTTAAGCGAATATCAAAATATAAGAAGTGTGGGTGTAAGGGCTATCAATTTAGATGAAAATGATGAATTAGTTACTGCTATTGTCGTTCAAAGAGATGAAAATGAGCCAAGTGGTGATGAGCTAAAAAATTTAGAAAATAATGACACAAATAGTGAAAAATATGGTAAAATGCTCTTTGTCGTTACCAAGAAAGGTATGTGCATCAAATTCAATCTTGCAGGGGTTCGCGAGATAGGACGCGTGAGTCGTGGTGTTACAGCTATTAAGTTTAAAGAGAAAAATGACGAAATAGTAGGTGCGGTATTTATTGAAAATGACCAGCAAGAAATTCTTAGCATTAGTGCTAAGGGTATAGGCAAACGCACCAATGCAGGCGAGTATCGTTTGCAAAGTCGCGGTGGCAAAGGTGTCATTTGTATGAAACTTACTGACAAGACACAAGAGCTGATTAGCGTTGTGATTGTCGATGAGGGTATGGATTTAATGGCACTTACAAGTAGCGGTAAAATGATACGCGTGGATATGCAAAGCATACGCAAGGCAGGACGCAATACGAGTGGGGTTATAGTGGTAAATGTTGAAAACGATGAGGTTGTCAGCATAGCTAAATGCCCTAAGGAAGAGGATTTAAATGACGAAGAAAATGAAATTGAGTAAGATAGCAGAACACCCTTTATTTTGGGCTAAAAATACATTCAAGGTTGAAATATGAAGAATTTGCTTTTAACATTCTCAGTAGCTTTGGTGCTTTGTGCTTGTGGTGCAAGGTATCCGGGTCAAAACGGTGCAGCAGGTAGTAGTGCTCCTAGCACTTTGCTTGGTTCAAGCTCTACGGAGGCAGAACAAGATATTATCGTGCAAAAAGTCGATAAAGACGATGTGCGTGATATTATCAGGGAAGAAAAAATGGTTGCCTACGACAACTCAGATAATGAGTTGGTTTTCAGTGCTGTTGGTGAGGGTATAGCCCCTATAAACACTATTTCAGCAGCTCAGGCTGTCGCACTTGCCAAAAGAGCCGCCCTTGTTGATGCGTATAGACAACTTGCAAGTAAGCTCTATGGCGTAAAGATTAACGGCAAAGACACCGTTAAAGACGCTATGCTCATTAGCTCAACTATCACCGCACAGGTTAATGGCTTGATTAAAAATGCAACTGTGATTGATGAGTTGTTTGACCAAGGGCTTTACCGAGTGAATGTTGAGCTTAAAATAGACGCTGATAAGTGGAAAGAATTGTTTGCTTATTGATATGTGTCTTTTCGTGTTTATCCGCCCAAGATGAATTTATCTTTTGGGCGGAGTTTTCTAACCGAAATTTCATTCTTTTTCATCAAAATGAAAATGTCTCCTCGGCGATGACTTCGTCCGTGATTAGTTTTGAGGAGTATTCTTGTCAAATTGCTTATACTGATGAAGATTTAAGCTATTTAAAAAGAACCCAGCTTGGCTCTATGGACGATGAAATGCCAAAGGCTTTAAAGCTTAAATTTCTTAATCTCCACAAAAGCGAACTTAGTGAGTGTTTTTTTGGCACAAAGACTAAAATCAAAGACATTACAAAAAATATTTTTTTACAAAGTCAAAGCACAACTTATATCACAATGCTTCCAACAAGATTTAGGGTGTATTTTCACAATGACAAAGCCTTAATCTACAAGCTCATCAAAGAGCAGTGAAGCCTTAATGAAAGCATTAAGGCATTTCTATAAAGACAGGCACGGAGCGAAGTCCCATTTTAGCGTATTTTTCATACAAAGCCACAGCCTCATTGAAAGCTTCTTGCGTAACCTTTGGAGTAGGTGCTTTTTCATCGTAGTATTTGCGTAAAATGGCGATTTTTGCTTTATCGCTTTTAGCATTTTTAGCTTCTGCGTAAATTTGTGCGACTTTTTTAAAGGCATTTTCGCCGTGCACTGTGGTTAAAACAAAATTGATTTGATAGTTTTGCAATTCTTGTTCTATGGCGTTTAAATGTTGGCGACAAAATGGGCATTCAGGGTCTGAAAAAACATAAATTTTACTTTTATTACCCTCGCCAAGAGTGATGATTTGCGTTTCATTTTGCAAAGCGATTTTGGCATTTTTTTCAAAATTCGCCCTTGCGTCTAGGTATTTTTTTGTTTCTTGTTCTTCGCGAAATGATTTTTGATTTGCCACATCAATGACATCGGGGAAAATGTAGCCGTCTTTAATAAAAAGAAGCTCGCTGCTTTGCCTGTTTGCAACGGCGATGACAAGTTCTACGCTTTCAAAGCCACCGCTTAATTTTTCACGCTTATTGATTGAAAGTTTAGCCTCTGGCATTTGCGTTTTAAATATGGCTTCGTAAAAGGCGATGATTTCTTCATTGCTTAAATTTTTACTACTCGTTGATGAACAACCCATAAACAACAAGCTAACGCCTATTAGAGCTGAAACAAAGCTGATTTTTTTCATACCAAGTCCTTTATTTTAAAATGAGTTATTGTAGTATTTTTTGTTAAATACTTGTTTTCAATACTCTTTTTTCGCCCATTTTTGCGATTTTATCGTTTTTGTCAAGCCATTCAAGGTAGGCTATGGCGTATTTGCGTGAGAGTTTGAAATGCTCTTTCATTGTTTTAACATCAAGGGCAGCATTATTAAGCAGCTTAAAGCACTCATTTTCAAGCTGCAAAAGGGCGTTTTTTTCGATGAAAAGATTGTGAGCTAAACGCACGACAAGCCCATTTTTAGCGAGTTTTTTAAGCATACTATCACCTTTTGTTCTATCAAGTTCTAAATCATCATAAAGATTATAAGGAGCAGTGGGCTTAATGCCCTCTTTTTTCAGTATTTCAAAAAGGGCATCGTGGTTTTTACGCTCTAATTTTTCAAAGCTCATACCCTTTTTAAAATAAATTCCCCCCTCAAAATCAAGCTCCCTACTCATAGCATTTAGCACAAATTCACACAAAGCAATACTCGCCCAAGTAAGCCTTGTGGAAAGTAAATGTGCTGAAAGCATTGCAAATTCATTCTTTGACAAGGTAAAACGGATAAATTCTTTAATCTTTTCACAAGCACTTAAATCATAAACATTACATTCTTTCTCATCGACAAAGGCATTTTGCAGTTTTAAGGCAATTTGCAAAGCCTCTTTGTTAAGCAGTTTAAAGCGTTGATATGATGAAATCAAACCAAAGCCCAATTTATGTGCGTTTTTAAGCAAGTCAAAGGCTTGTAAAAAGTCCTTTTGCTCCAAAAAATTTAAAAGCTTGATTTTTTGTTCTTTTTTTAGTGGCTCACTTATGGGATTAAGCACGAAGCCACCGCCCTTAAAACGCGAATTTTCAAGCAGTATGAATTTTTCATCAAAGCACAAAAACAGCCTTTTATCAAAGTCAAAATGCACAAAATACTTATCCTCTTCAAAGGCTTTAAGCACCGAAATTCTAGCATTTACCTGTCTTGTGCCTACGCAAAAAAGCAAATTTTTAGACTTTAAATCCTTGGCAAAAACAAGCCCATCAGCTTCCTTAAAGCCTCGAAAAAAGCCTTTTTTGCTAAGCAAAAAGCCCTTTTTAAGCTCCTTGTAATCGCAGTTTAAGCTCAAAGCTACGCGGTTAAATGCTATTGCCTTTTCTACTTGGTGCTTGTGAATTTGTATGTTTTTGATGAGTAATTCCTTGTCATTATCAAGGCATAAAATCTTTTCATTAAGCTTAATTTCACCCTCGCTCAAAGAGCCTGTAACCACCGTGCCTATGCCTTTTAGGGTAAAAACCCTATCTATGTAATAGCGAAAAATGAGCCTTTCATCACCTTGCCTTGCTTGTAGAGTGAAAAGATGGGCTTTGAGCTTGTCAATGCTTGTTTTGTCGTTAATGCTGGTGTGAAAAATTTGAGAAAATGCTACGCCAAAGGGCTTTAAATCAGCTAGAATTTTACTTTCTTGCTCTTTTATATTTTCACACAAATCCACCTTACTTAACACTAAAATGATATTTTCACAGCCCAAAAGCTTTAAAATTTGCAAATGCTCTATGCTTTGAGCCTTTAAACCCTCGTTTATATCAACCACAAACAAACACGCACTAAATGCAAAAGCCCCGCTTATCATCGTTTTGACTAAATTTTCGTGTCCGGGCACATCAACAAAGGCTATATTTTGATTTTCGCTGCTTAAATTTGAAAAGCTAAGCTCTATGGTAATGCCTTTTTCCTTTTCCAAAGCTAGGCTATCTCCGTCAAAACCATTTAAGGCTTTAATTATAGAGCTTTTGCCGTGGTCTATGTGTCCTGCTGTGCCTATGATGAGTGAATTCACTGCGAAAATTCCTCATTGATGAGTTTGCAAAGTCCTTGAATTTCACACTCTTTTATCGTTCTAAAATCTAATACAAAGCATTCATTTTCCACACGCCCTATAATGCCAAGCTTTCTAAAAGCTTTTTGCAAGTTTAAAGCCTCGCCCTTAAAGGCTAAAACAAAGCTGGGTAGAGTTTTATCAGGCATAGAACCGCCGCCTACTAGACTTTTGCTTTCTTTTAATTCGCATTTCATTTTGAGGCTATTTTGTGCTTTTAAGGCTTTTTCTTTGATGGTTTGAGGGTTATCGTTAAGGAGTTTGTTTGTGGTGATTTTATCAAATTTGCCCTCTAAATAAGCATTTAAGGTGGCATTGAGTAAGATAAGCGTGATTTTATCGACTCTTAACATTCTTAAAATTTGATTGTTTTTAAGCCTTTCTATTAAATGTTTTTGCCCCAAAATAATACCCGCTTGAACGCAGCCAAAGAGCTTATCCGCGCTAAAACTCATAATATCACAATGCTTGATGAGTTTATCAATGCTCTCCTCCCCTTTTGTCAGGGCTTTATTTAAAATCTTATACCAGCCAGAGCCTAAATCATAATAAAGCGGCACATTTTTAGCCCTTGAAAGTGCGTAAAGCTCACTCAAACTAGCTTCGCTGTGAAAGCCCTTGAAAGCAAAATTTGATTTATGCGTTTTTAAAAGTAGGGCGGTGTTTTCATTTAAGGCGTTTTCATAGTCTTTAAGATGAGTTTTATTTGTCGTGCCAACCTCTACAAGCTTGACATTGGCACTTTTCATCACCTCAGGCATTCTAAAATTCCCGCCAATTTCTACCAACTCTCCCCTTGAAGTGATGACTTCATCGCCATTAGCGAGTGAATTTAGCACCAAAAACACCGCCGCAGCATTGTTATTAACGATAAGTGCATCTTGGGCGTTAAAGAGCATTTTAAGCTTTTCTGCTACCACGCCGTAACGCTCACCCCTTTTGCCAGATTGTAAATCAAATTCAAGGTTAAAATTCCCACAAAGCAAATCCTTGCACTCATCAAACAAAGACTCATCAATCACACTTCGCCCCAAATTTGTGTGTATAACCACGCCTGTGGCATTGATAAGCCTTTGATAATCCTTGCTTTTAAACTGCTTAATGCGTTGGCAAATTACATCAAGCAAAGCAGCTTTACTAGCCGTTTTAAACTCAGCCTTAAACTCAGCCACAACGGCTTTGGCAAAGTATTTGCGTAGGTAAAGAGGCTCATCTTTTAAAGCCTCATCATCAATGAGGGCTGAAATTTGGGGAAAATTTTTAAATTCTTTCATCGCACTAACTTTCAAAATTTAAGTTTAAGTCCAAATCCTTCAAGGGCGATGAAGTCCTTGTGGCTTTTTTCCAGCAGTTTTACTTCCTCTATGCCAAAGTGTCGCAAGATTTGAGCGCCTATGCCGTAGCTTTTAAATTGAATTTTATTGCTTTTTTCGCCCTGCATACAAATCAGCACACCGCCATTTTGATTTAAAAATTTGATTTGTTCTAAAAGTTCGCGGAATTTATTTGAGGTTAAAAGCTCAAAATCGCTGCCGCTAATGTGAAATTTGACATTTTCGCTGGGTTTTGGCTCGTTAAAGATAAAGGCTATGTGCTGGGTGTGTTTATGGTCTTCAAAGGTGATTTTTCGGGCTTTAAAACCTGCTATATTGCTTGAAGTTTCGCTCACAACTTTAATCAAGCTTTCATTTTTCAGGCGATGTTCTATGATGTCGCTTACGGCTATCATATTAAGCTTAAATTTCTTGCAAAATTCAAGTAAATCCGCCCGTCTTGCCATATCGCCGTCATCTTTGACGATTTCACAAATCACACAAGCTTCTTTCAATCCAGCCAAATGGCACAAATCCACCGTCCCCTCAGTATGTCCTGTGCGTTCTAAAACACCGCCTTTTTTTGCGATTAAGGGGTTAATGTGTCCCGGACGCACTAAGTCATCGGGCTTTGCATTTTCATCAACAAAAATTCGTATGGTTTTATCGCGTTCAAAAGCACTTACGCCCGTAAGGGCATTTTTAGCATCGCAGGTGATTGTAAAGGCTGTTTCGTGCGAGGAGGTGTTGTTTTGAACCATTAAAGGAAGCTCAAAATGCTTGGCGATTTTTTCATTTAAAGCTACGCAAACTACTCCCTTTGCATTTGTGATGGCGAAATTCACCTTTTCTTTGCTGCTAAATTGTGCGGCAAAGATTAAATCCCCCTCATTTTCCCTGTCCTCATCATCAACCATAACAAGCATTTTACCCGCTTGTAAGTCTTTTATCGCTTGTTCTACGCTTACAAAAGCCATTATTTATCCTTTTTTATTTAAAAAAGAGTTATTATAGCTTTTATTCACAAATGCATTACAAAAGACTTATTGAGGGCTTTTAAAACTTAATCAGCTTTTAATCTTTTTTTCACTATAATACTCACACTTTTTTTAAGGACAAAGAATGATTCATAAAATTTTAATCGCCAATCGTGCTGAAATAGCCGTTCGAGTTATCCGTGCGTGCAGGGATTTACATATTAAAAGTGTAGCGATTTTTACAGAACCAGACAGAGAATGTTTGCACGTTAAAATCGCAGATGAAGCCTACCGCATAGGCACTGATGCCGTGCGTGGCTATTTAGATGTGCAAAGAATCATCGAAGTGGCTAGGGCTTGTGGGGCTGATGCCATACACCCGGGCTATGGCTTTTTAAGCGAAAACTATGAATTTGCCAAAGAATGCGAAGACGCTGGGATTATTTTCATCGGTCCTAAGGCTGATGTCATTCGCAAAATGGGAAATAAAAACATTGCCCGTTATTTGATGAGTAAAAACGGCATTCCTGTCGTGCCGGGGACAGAAAAGCTCAACAACTGCACCCCTGATGAAGTCAAGCAATTTGCCGAACGCATAGGCTATCCTGTCATCTTAAAAGCAAGTGGCGGCGGTGGTGGGCGTGGAATTCGCGTGGTGCATAAAGAGGAGGAGCTAGAATCAAGCCTTGATTCGTGCAAGAGAGAGGCTTTGGCGTTTTTTAATAATGATGAGGTATTTATGGAAAAATATGTCGTCAATCCTCGCCACATTGAAATTCAAATTCTAGGCGATAATTACGGCAATATCATACACCTTTGCGAAAGAGATTGCTCCATACAAAGACGACACCAAAAAATCATAGAAATAGCCCCTTGCCCTAGCATTTCTGATGATTTGCGAAAAACCATAGGCGTTGCCGCCGTAGCCGCAGCAAAGGCTGTGGGGTATAGTAATGCTGGAACGGTTGAATTTTTGCTTGATGATTATAACCGCTTTTATTTTATGGAAATGAATACAAGAATTCAAGTCGAACACCCCATTACCGAAGAAGTTGTTGGTGTGGATTTAGTCGTGCGTCAAATTCGTATTGCCGCAGGGGAAATTTTGGATTTAGAACAAAGTGATATTAAGCCTCGTGGTTTTGCTGTTGAGGCGAGAATCACGGCTGAGAATGTGTGGAAAAATTTTATCCCAAGTGCGGGGCAAATTGGCGAGTATTACCCAGCCTTAGGACCGGGTGTGCGTGTGGATAGCCATATTTACAAGGGCTATACCATTCCAGCCTTTTATGATTCGCTTTTAGCCAAGCTCATCGTTAAGGCAACGAGCTACGACCAGCTTGTCAATAAGCTTGAACGGGCTTTGAAGGAATTTGTCATTGATGATGTCCGCACGACTATACCTTTTTTAATCGCCATTACGAAGATAAGGGAGTTTAGGCGGGGCTATTTTGACACCTCATTTATCGAAACGCATATGCAAGAAATTCTCGAAAAAACAGAGGACAGACACCAAGAAAATAAAGAAGAAGTCATCGCCGCCATAGCTGCAACGCTTAAAAAGATAAGAGAAAGCCGAAAATGACGGATTATTTAGACAGCTTAAAAGACATTAAAAAAGAATTGATTAAAGAGCAAAAGCTGCCAATAAAGAAGGAAAATTCAAAGGATTTTGAAAGCGTAGCGGCAAAGCAAAAGCGTTTGCAAGATGAATTGGCTGAATTTATTAAGGGTGCTGATATTTTAAAATGACGATTTTAAGGCAAGTCAAAGAGATAGGCTTTTGCACCCTTGAAGATGAATGCCCCTATATCAAGGGCAAGGCTTGTTGTATGGAGTATAAATTCATACAAAATTGCGATAAAAATTTAAATCAAGAATTAGTTACTCGTGGTTGGCGGCGTTTTGGGGCGTATTTTTCGCGTCCTATTTGCAAGGACTGCGAGGAATGCTTGGGGCTTCGCATTAAGGTAGCTGAATTTAGTTTTTCTAAAAGCCTAAAACGCGTTATCAATAAAAATTCCCGAACACACATAGTGCTGAAAAAGCCAAATTTAAGTAATGAGCATTTGTATTTATATGAAAAATATCACCAATTTATGAAAGATAAAAGAGCTTGGAAGGTAAATAGCCTAAATTTCAGGCAGTATTATAATTTATATGTTGATTGTGCCTTTGATTTTGGGTATGAGCTTGATTTTTATGTCGATGATAAGCTTGTTTGCGTGGATTTAATAGATATTTTGTATGATGGAATTTCGAGCATTTATTGTTTTTACGACCCTGATTATGCACATTTAAGCTTGGGTAAGTTTTCTTTGCTCACTGAGATAAAACTAGCTAAATTTAGGCATTTGCGTTATATTTATCTTGGATATTTCGTTGCAGGGTGTCAATCTTTAATGTATAAAGCCGATTATACCCCCAATGAGATTTTACAACGCACGAGTTCCTTGGACGAAACGGCGTTTTTATGGGAGCAGTATGATACAAATAGTCCAAAATCTAGCGTCTATAAGCGTTCAAACCGATGACATTAGCGTGTTTTATTATTTCAAAAATATTATCAAAAAAAACTTTTCCAAAGTGCTTGGCAAAAAATACAAAATTTTTTCTTTCTTTGAGGAGAGCGAAATTCCGCAAAGAAAATACTTTTTAAAACTCTTACAAAAGCGTTGCATTGATGAAAAAAACGACTTATTGCAAGGCTATCACAAGACTTTTAAACTCAATTTCAAGCAAGAAAACACCCTCAAACCCGTGATTTTCATCAAGGTTTGTTTTGATGAGGCGGGTATTATCCTGCGTTTGAGTGCTGGTGATAAGCTTTTTACCCGCTATATCAAGCAGTATTTTAAGGGACACGATTTAAGGTATTGCACGACAAATCAAACCCTCATCATACCTTACATAAACGATAGCACCATAATGCTTTTTGAGCGTTTTGCAAGTGTGAATGAACATTTAAAATACTGCGTTGATTTTGACATTGACGAGGATAAATACCAAGAATTCAAGCAAAAAATGTCAAAAAAAGAGGGCGAAAAGTGGAAATTTAACGCTTTGGCTAAACTTTTTAGCTCCTATTTTCAAACGCTTGAATGCACCCCTGAAAATAATTTACACCAAATCAGGCAAAAATACCTCATTTTAGTCAAGCTCTATCACCCAGATTCCCACTACGGCAAAAGTCATAGCGAGATAGCTCACAATAGAGAGCAGTTTGAAAAAATTCAAATCGCTTATGATAATCTCAAAGCCTTATACAAGCACAATGCCTAATTTATAGCCCTTTGCTTGAAATTGCATTGAGTAAATCACACTTTTTCACCCCATACACAAAAAAGCTTAAAAATTCATTAAAATTTTTCTCAAAAACATTAAACTTAAAGTGCTAATTTACCATACTTTGCGGAGTTATTCACAAGGTGAAAAGTATGTGAAATTCTTTTTTTTTTTTTTTTGAAACTTAAAGAGTTAAAGTGTCTTTTTAAATTGGTTGTGTTTAAAAATGCTAAATAAAATTCACTCTTTAAAAGAGCGTAAGGCTAGTTCTTGTAAGGAAAAATCGGCGATTTGTTCGTATGTAAAGCCATTTTTTTGTAAGAAATCAAGCAGGGTTTTTTGCATTGTCAAGGCTGCGTCTAAGGCTTCTTTTGAAAGCTCAAAGCTCATAGGCTTTATGCGTTTGGGAATGAAACCTAGAATTTGTGTTTGGGGTAAATCCCCGCAAAGTTCCATAAATTGCAAACTTTGCAGCATTTCTACTTCGTGAGCACTTCCGCTAAATGAAATTTTTTTAGGCATTGCTTCATAAGGAAAGAAAAACACATCACCAATGGCACTTTCATCAGCGTCCAAGCAGTCAATAAGCACCATTTTATCATATTTTGCGATGATATAGCTTAATTGCACGCCCAAAGTGCCACCATCGATAAAATCAAGCTTGTGTGTTGGGTGCGTAAAATGGAAATTCTTTTGTATAAGTTTGCAAAGATGAACGCCTAAGCCTTCATCTGCAAACATTATATTTCCTACGCCAAGTATGAGAAAATTCAATTCAAATTTTCTTCTCTTTCGTATTTATAGCCGCTAAATATGGCATCAAGAGCACCGTCTTTGCCTTTTACGGCGTTAAAAACCGCCATATAAATATGAACGCACACAAAGATAATAACCACCCACATCAAAATCCTGTGCCAAGTGCGAACCTCTGCAAGTCCGCCAAATAAGGCTTCAATAGGACGCAATACAGAGTAAAGCACGCCGCCCAATCCCTCGTGATAAGTGTGCGTGTAGAGTATGAGTCCGGTGAGGATTATCCCTGCGATGACAAGGTAAAACAGCACATAGCTTACAAACTGCAAAGGATTATACACGCCTTTTATGCGTGGGTGTTTTCCCAAAAAGAGGTAGAATTTGATTTGTTCTAGCCAAATTCGAGGCTTTAAAATATCGGTAAAACTTACCAACTCTCTTTTGCTCTGTTTGTCAAAGAAAAATAAATAAGTCTTAAAAAGCACACAAGCAATGAGTAAAAACCCAGCCACTTCGTGGGCGAAGCGATATTTTGCCTGCATAAAATTCACAGGCTCACCATTTGAAATGGGGCTTTGAAAGACATAAGAAAGGTAAAAGCCTGTTCCCACAAGCACCACTATGGCGATGACTCTAAGCCAATGTGTAAGACGCAAACCTATGCTAAATTCATACACAGCCTTACGCCCACTTTTATCTAAAACAACATTTTGCATAGCCTATCCTTTACACATTAACCTTGTATTCGCTTAAATTATTGCCTTTGGTATCCATAATATGCACGGCACACGCTATACAAGGGTCATACGAGTGAATTTTGCGTATGATTTCAAGCGGTTGGGTTACATCGGCGATTTTAAGCCCTATGAGGCATTCTTCATAGCTACCACCCTTGCCCTGTGCGTCTTTTGGCGAGGCGTTCCAAGTGCTTGGCACAACAGCTTGCCAATTTTCAATGACGCCGTTTTTAATGCGACACCAGTGGCTTAGCACTCCGCGAGGGACATTGCCTATATAACGCCCTTTGTATTCTTTGTTTTTATCGATGACATAAGGAGCGCAAGTGCTTTCATCGACTTTTAAATTTTCTACGAGATTATCAAAGGCACGGAAGATATTATCAGCAACGACAACAGCTTCTATACAACGCGTAGCTGTGCGTCCAAGTGTGCTAAATACAGCACTTAAAGGAAGCCCAGAATCTTTTAAAAACTTATCCACGCTCTTAACCACAGCTTCATTGCCCTTGGCGTAATTGACAACGATATTTGCCAAAGGTCCTACTTGACAAGGCTCGCTATCATATCTTGGAGCTTTTATCCAGCTGTATTTGCCTTTGGTATCAAAGGCTTTACTAGCGACATTTACTCCGTCAAGTCCTATGGTTTGCTCATCGACAAAGCCTGTGTAGTTTGGCTCTGTCTCGCCATCATAAGGGTGTAAGGCAGCGTCATTTTTATACCAAGAATGCGTTGCTTCTTCGGTGATTTTTGCTTCATCAACTTCATAAACCTTGCTGATGTCGCCATTTTTGATATAGCCGCTTTCAAAGAGCCATTCATCTCGTCCAAGCTGGAATTCTTTATAAGTCATTAAATTGCTAACGCCCACATCATTAAGAACACTTGCTTCTTTGGAGTATGCTTTACCAGCCATAAGCAAGTCTGGGTAATAGGCACGATGCACAAATTCAGCCACTTCTTTCATTTTTTCGGCGTATTCGCCCATTCTAGCAGGAGATAGCAGGTCCATAACACAAGTAACGCCACCAACGGTGAGGCTTTGTGGGTGTGGATTTTTCGCACCAAATATAGCCATAGCCTGAGCCACAACCCTTTGCACGCGTAAGCATTCTAAATAATGCGAAAGGGCGATGAGATTTTGCTCCGCAGTTAAACGATAGCTTGGATGTCCAAAATACGCATTAGCAAAAGGTCCTAAATTTCCCTTTTCTACAAAGGCTTTTACCTTTTTTTGCACTTCTAAAAGTTTATCAGCCCCCGTTGCCATAGGATTTGGAGTGTATTTAAAGGCTTCATCACTTGCTTTTTTCACATCAGCACTCAAAGCACTGACTATATCTACCCAATCAAGTGCGTGGAGTTGATAAAAATGCACGATATGATCGTGTAAGAAAAGTGCCGCATTCATCAAAGTGCGTGTTAAAAGGGCATTAAGTGGAGGTGTAATGCCAAGAGCGTCCTCAACGGCAACTATACCCGCTTTGTAGTGTGAAAAGGTGCAAACGCCGCAAATTCTTTGAGTCATAAAGCCCACATCACGAGGGTCGCGTCCTTTGACTATGGTTTCTATACCACGCCACAAGGTAGAACCAGCATAGGCTTCCTTGACGACATTATTATCATCAACGACAACTTCAACGCGTAAGTGTCCTTCTATCCGTGTGATAGGATCGACTATGATTTTTTGTGCCATTTTTTACTCCTCATTCTTTTTCATTGAAGCAATAGCTGCGTGTGCGGCTATGGCTACGCCTGTTAAACAAAGCACACCTATGCCTATTTTATCAGCCACAGAATCAGCACCCAAGCCAAAAACGGTGTCGAATTTACGCGAAGCCATAGGCTCTTCAAAGGGCTGCATTGTATCCCAAAAATCTGGCTCAGAACAGCCTATACAGCCGTGTCCTGCTTGTATAGGCCAAGAAATGTGTGAATTAAATCGCTCCCTAGAACAATTATTAAAGGTGTAAGGCCCTTTACAGCCTACTTTATACAAGCAGTAGCCGTTTTTTGCTCCCTCATCGCCAAATTGCTCGACAAATTCTCCTGCGTCAAAATGTCCCCTTCTTTCGCATAAATCGTGTATGCGTAAGCCATAAGCCCATTTTGGTCTATTATACACATCAAGTGCTGGGGCTTCTTTAAAGAGTAAAAACTGCAAAACATTACCCACTATGTTTTTCTCGCTTGGAGGACAGCCCGGGACATTGATAATTGTTTTATTTGTAACCTTGCTTAAAGGCTTGGCGTTGCTTGGATTTGGATTTGCTGCTTGAATTCCGCCAAAGCTCGAACAGGTGCCTATGGCTAAAATGGCTTTGGCGTTTTCACAGGCTTCTTTGGCTATGCTGTAACCTGTTTTGCCGTGTCCGCCAACGGTGAGGTAGTTTTCTGTCTTACCCATAGGTATGCCGCCTTCTACCATTAAAATGTAATTGCCTTTATGCTTTTGCATTGAATTTTCAAGGGTGTGTTCTGCTTGCCAACCAGAAGCTGCCATTATGGTTTCGTGATATTCAAGCGAAATATGCTCGAAAATCAAGCTGTCAATAGTCGGCGTGTCGCTACGAAGTAAGCTCTCACTACAACCGGTGCATTCAGCCATATGTAGCCATATCACAGGCACTCTGTCGCTTAATTCAGCTGCTCTTGCCACCACAGGTGCAAAACTCGCAGGTAAAGCCATAAACGCCGTCATCGCCCCCGCCCATTTCATAAAGTCCCGTCTTGAAAAGCCTGCTTCGCTTAATGTTTGCTTGATAGAGCGGTTTGGATTAAGTGCTGGAAGCTTTTCTAACTCGTTCAAACGAGCTTCAAATTCTCGCATTTGCATAGATTTCCTTTCACTAAAAATTACTCAAATCGTTAAATAAGCATTTAACTTTTGCATAAGCTTAATGATAGACTAAGTTTATTTAATTTATGCTTAAATTTAAAAGATTTTGATGAATTTTGTAACTTTTTTGCCACATTTTGATAAGCTTTATTTATCTGCGTTGATTGTAGTGATTTGATAGTAGCTGTTTATGGTTTTTAGCAAATTGAGCTTTGAGCGTAAGATTTCTTGCGATGATGAAATGAAGCTGTTTTTTGCGTCCAGATAATCTTTAAGCTCTGCTCTGCCAAGCTCGTATTTTCGCAAATACGCATTGGTGATGAGTTCTTGTTTGCTGTTGATGATTTGGATATTTTCGTGCAATTTAGTGTTGAATTCATAGTCCTTAAAGCACAGATAAAATTCATTGATAGCACTTTGCAAGGCTTGTTCGTAGGAGCTTTTTAAATTCTCATAGGCAAATTGTGAAATTTGGATATTTTGCTTCACTCGCCCATAATCTAAAAAAGGCAAAGAAATTTGCAAAGTCCCACCTAAATTTAAGAGTTTAAAGCTTTGATTGAGTTCTTTTGCACTGCCACTTAAACTTCCACCCAAACTAAGGCTTGGATACATAGACTTTTGCATACTTTTATAGTCTTTAAATGCTGCATTTAAGGAGTTGAGTTTAGAGCGGACATCAGGACGCTTGGCTAAAATATCCAAAGAGACATTAAAATCCACGCTTGGCTTGTTAAAATCTTTCAAAGAAAGCTTCATCAAATTTTCAATGGAGCTAAAATTTTCTTTTTTGCCGAGCAAGTCTTTGAGGTTTTTAATGACAAGTTCTTTATTTTGCTCATTACTAAGCAAATTTTGTTTAGCGTTTAATAAACTTTGTTCTATATTAAGCAAATCAAGCTCTTCAACGCGTCCAAGCTGATATTTAAGCGTGTAAATTCGCTTTGATTCTTCTAAATTTTGAATGTATTCTTTGAGTAGTTTTTCTACATCGTTAAAATAAATCAACTCAAAGCCGTTGTTGATAGTGGAGTTGATGAGGCTTAATTGCAAACTTTCAAGCTCGTAAAAACTAGCATTTGCATTAAATTGTGCTGCATTTTTTTCATCGGCGACTTTGCCGTAAATATCAAGCTCGTAGCTTAAATTCAAGGCGTTTGAGAAGCTATTGCTTCTTGTGCCTAAATTCAAATCCCTTGCCAAATTTGCAGCCAAATTCGCACTTAATTTTGGATACATATCAAAATTGATGAGCTTATAACGCGACACAGCACTTAAAAAAGCGTATCTTGCTGATGTAATTTGGCTATTGTTTTCAAGCATTTGTTGCACGAGGGTATTAAGCGTTTTGTTATTATAAATTTTCCACCAATTTTGCTCCGTGCTTTGAAATTGCTTGGTATTAACTTGCTTGATTTTATCATCAAATTTATTCGCACAAGCACTAAAAAGCATAGCACACAGCGTAAAGATAAGAATTTTTTTCATTTTATTCCTTTGATAAAGCGTTGATGGGGTTTAAATTCGCTGCGTTTTTTGCAGGAGAAAAACCAAAGATTAAGCCTATAAGCACGGAGCTTACAAGCCCTAGTATGACAGAACCACCCGAAATAATCATCAAAAAATCAGCACTAAAAGTATTAAATAAAAACACCACGACAAAGCTTAATGCCACGCCTAAAATCGCTCCTATGATACATATCATAATCGCCTCGATGAGAAATTGCAGCAAAATATCCTCTTTTCTTGCTCCTATTGCCATACGAATGCCAATTTCCCTTGTGCGTTCGCTTACTGAGACTATCATTATATTCATCACACCTATACCGCCAACGACTAGGGCGATAATGGCTATTGAGGAGATTAAAAGGGTGAAGGTTTTGGTGTTTTCTTCTATGGATTGTTTGATGCTGTCTGAATTTATGGTGAAAAAGTCTTTTTGTCCGCGTTTAAGTTCTAGCGTTCTTATCATCGCTTCTTCTGCAAGGCTAGGATTAGCCTCATCTTTGACTTTTGCCACGATTTGTCTAACCGAGCGAGAACCTGTGATTTTATTTTTTAATGTCGTGTAAGGAGCATAAATTCGCACCGTAACATCAGAATCAGGACGCCTAGAATCTTTGGCTAAAATGCCAATAATCTTAAAGGGTTGTTTGCCAAAAATAATGGTTTTATTAAGAATTTGCTCTGGGTTTAAACCAGCAAAAAGCCTGTTTTGTCCGTTGCTATCAAGCACAGCGACATTATCGCCACTTTTTACCTCTTCGGTGTTAAAAATTCGCCCGTGCGTGAGCGTTAAGCCTCTAATATTAAACATATTTACCCCGCCACCTTCCATTCTAGCGTTTAAAGAGACATTGCCATAAGTGGCTATACCGCTTGTGGCATCTTGGGCTTCGACTGATTCAAGTTGAGGCAGTTCTTGTAAGGTGTATAAATCGCTTAAATTGAGATTTACCTTGCCTGAGCGAATGTCTCCTAAACCTCTACCACTATGCACTTCTATGGTATTTGTGCCAAGCCTTGATATGCTTTCAAAAACTTGTTTTTGTGAGCCAAGCCCCAAAGCCACAACACTCACCACAGAGGCTATGCCTATGATGATACCAAGCATAGTTAAAAGTGAGCGAAGTTTGTAGGCTATGATTGAGGAGTAGGCGATTTTCAAGCATTCTGTGATTTGATTTTTTAATAAATTATAATTTTTCACTTCTTTTGGCATAGGGCTTAAATTTTTAGGATTTAAATTCACACTAGCCTTGCTGTCTTTGATGATTTGTCCGTCTTTTATTTCTATGATTCTTCTTGCTTTTGCCGCTATATTAGAATCGTGCGTTACTAAAATGATGGTGTGTCCTTGTGCGTTGAGTTCTTGCAAAATTTCAAGCACCATTTCACCGCTTTTACTATCAAGTGCGCCCGTTGGCTCATCGGCTAAAATCAAATCGCCTCCATTCATCAAAGCCCTTGCAATGCTTACTCTTTGTTGCTGTCCTCCGCTTAACTCATTGGGTTTGGAGTGAATTTTATTTTCAAGCCCCAAATCAGCTAGAATTTTCCTCGCCCTTTCGTTTCGCTCATTGGCACTAATACCTGCATAAACAGCTGGTAGGGCGACATTTTCACTCGCACTTAATAAATTTAAAAGATTGTATCTTTGAAAGATAAAGCCGATTTTTTCGCGTCTTAATTTTGACTTTTCACTTGTGTTAAGCGTGGTTACTTCGTAATTTTCAAAAAGGTATGAACCAGAACTTGGCTCATCAAGTGTGCCGATAATGTTTAAAAGAGAGGTTTTGCCACTTCCGCTTTGTCCTACTATGGCGACAAATTCACCCTTTTTAATATGCAAATTCACATTTTTTAATATGGGCGTTTGCCCTATGTTTTTGCATAAATTGTTAAGCTCTATCATTGCTTATCTTCTCATCGGTGGCATATTGCCTTTTGTGCTTCTTTCGCCATTAGAGAGTATGAGCGTGTCATTTTCGCTCACACCTTCTAAAATTTGGGTGTTGATGCTATCTTTAATGCCAAGTTTGACATAGCTTTTAAGCACTTTACCTCCTTTTAAAAGCTCGACAAAATAGCCATTTCTGTCGTTTTTAATAGTATAAGTTGGCACAAATAAAGCATTTTCAGCCCTTGCAATCACTATGGAATTTTCCACGCTCATTCCTATGCGTAAAAAATTATCCGTATTTTTCACAAAAACCTTAGCATAATAATAAATCGCACTCGAACTTGATGAGCTTGTGCTTGATGAAGTTGAGGTGGCATTGCTTGTTGTGGTATTTGCCGGGTCTATGCTTGAAATTTGAGCTTCAAATTTATTCTCCGGGTCGTTTAAAATGCTAAATTTAACCGCTGTGCCGATTTTGATTTTATTCACATCAGCTTCTGCTATTTCCATACGAATTTCCATTTCGTCTAAATTAGCGATTTTTACAATGGTTGGGGTGTTTTGATTGGCATTAACGGTTTGTCCTTCATCAACAGCGACATTGATAATAACGCCATTTATCGGTGCTGTAATGGTAGTGTAACCTAAATCTTTCTCGGCATTTTTAAGCTTGATTTCAAGTTGCACAACCTCAGCATTAAGCTCGGCGACATTGGCTTGTAGGGTGAAAAAGTTATTTTTAAGCGTTTCTAAATTCTCTAAACTTGTGGCTTGGTTGCTGT
This sequence comes from uncultured Campylobacter sp., assembly GCA_964607975.1. GTDB lineage: Bacteria > Campylobacterota > Campylobacteria > Campylobacterales > Campylobacteraceae > Campylobacter_D. The sequence continues at coordinate 27,069 of CAZSMF010000013.1, forward strand.
AAAGCTTTTGTTCTCTTTTGTATTGCGAACTAGCAATTTCTAGGGCGACTTTTTTGCTTTCTAAATTCGCCTTTGCACTCGCAAGTTGGGCTTTGGTGATGTCTAATTCGTTTTGCTGCTTGTCTTTGTCAATTTGTGCGATAAGATCACCAGCTTTTACCCTATCGCCTATTTCCACATAAAGCTTAACAATTTGTCCGCTTACCTGTGCGCCGACATCAACTTGCTCTTTGGCATATACTTCGCCAACGGCTTCAATGCTTTGTTCTATATTTTTTCTCGTAATCTTTTGCGTGATAAGAGTGCTATTGCCGTCCTTTTTAAAAAACAAAAAATAAATCCCAAGCACTAGCACAACGCCAATAAGAGCAAAAATAAGCATTTTTTTACTCGGCTTTTTGATAGTCTTTATTTTTTGTATGAAAGGCGAAATTTGCATATTTTTTCCTTATTTTAAACGAAAATCAATAAAGAAAGTGTAGTCTAAATAAATAAATTGTAAGTGAATTTTTGATTTGTTTTCGCAAAAAACTTAAAAAAAGCATTTTCTTTTTTTGAATAATTTTTAAGTCAAAAATTTGACAAATTTATGCAAATGATGAATTTAAAGTCCTTTGAAAGCTTTTAATACTAAATATGTTTTTAAATTTGCTTTAATGTTATTTTGCTATTATTTCTAGGCGCAATCAAATTTAAGGAGGTAGCTTGGAACAAGGTAAAAATAGGCTTTTTAGCATTTTTCTTGTTTTGCTCTTTGTATTCTTTGCGTTGGGTTTTTATACCTTTTACAATGCTAAGGGAATGTCTTACTTTTCCAATGCGAGTGAAGCCTGTAACAATTGTCATATAATGAACGAGGTTTATAATGACTATGTGAAAGCCCCACATTCTAAGAAAGTAAATAATCAAGCCTTAGCCACCTGTAATGACTGCCATTTGCCGCACAATACTCTTAGCAAATGGATAGCAAAGGCACAAAGTGGAGTAGGACACGCGTATGCTTTTAGCTTTAAGCTGAATGATTTGCCAACAAATCTCAGTGCGACTAAAAGCACAAAAAAATGGGTGCAGGATAATTGTGTGCGTTGCCACAGCGAAGTCGCAACAAATACAATCAATCCAACAACCAACCCACACCAAAACAATGCACTTGATTGTGTATCCTGTCATACTGGTGTAGGACATAAACGAGGATTTTAAACCAAAATTTAAGGAGCAAAAATGAACAAAAATGTCGTGATGAGCTTAATCATCATCTTAGTTCTTGTCATTGCTGGCGTGCTTTGGCTTAACAATGACATAACTCAAAAGCAAAATGAAGGTGTTGGGGGCGTTATCTCCAAAAACTTGGTTGAAATGAGTGATGACAATCCAACTTTCGACCATTGGGGACAAAATTTTCCTGACTATTTGGATATGTATTTGACTGTGGAAAAAGAAAAGCCAGTAGCCACTGAATTTGGCGGGAATTTGGCTTATTCTAAACTCATTCGCTACCCACAACTTACCGTGCTTTGGGCTGGGTATCCTTTTTCAATCGATGCTAACGAAGAAAGAGGACACTTTTGGATACAAGTTGATCAAATGGATACAGCAAGAAATAACAAAGACTTCCTCAATTCACACGGCTTTGCGGCTTTTGGCGGACAACCAGCTGCCTGTATGAATTGCCATAGTGGTTGGACTAAATGGCTTATTGACAACACCGCAAAAGGTGATTTTGTAGTCTTTAACTCAACTAAATACTGGACGATGATAAAAACCGTTCCAGCAGTCAATGGCATAGTAGAAAATTCAGCCGAACATAGCGGACCTCACGGCGGTAAAAGAATGGGCGTTACTTGTGCGGATTGTCATAATCCAAACGATATGAGCCTTCGCCTTTCTCGTCCAGCAGCTATCAATGCTTTGGTGATGAGAGGCTATGAAAAAGACCCTGTTCAAGGCGTAAAAGCAGATAGAGATGAAATGAGAACCCTAGTTTGTGCACAATGCCACGTGGAGTATTACTTCAAGCCAACAGGCACAAAGGTTAAAGTGCTAGGCGAAAGCATTGCTAATGATAGTAGCAAAAAATGGTGGAACGGCACTCAAAAAACTTATGATGAGTTTGATTCTTGGAGAGATGGCAATAGCCCAACAGAAATCGAAGTAGCTGGACTTGAACTCGTTTTCCCTTGGGGAGAGTGGAAAAAAGGACAGCCATTTAGGATAGAAATGTTTGAGGATTATTATGAAAAAGTCCGCGAGGTGTTCGCACAAGATTGGGCGCATAAAATCACCAAAGCTCCTATGCTTAAAATTCAACACCCTGAATATGAACTTTACAGCGGTGGCGTGCATGCGGCAAATGGTGTAAGTTGTGCGGATTGTCATATGCCTTATGTGCGAAAAGGTGCAAAGAAAATGACTCAACACAATATCACTTCGCCTTTACAAGATATAAATTCAGCGTGCAAAACCTGCCATACTCAAAGTGAAGAGTATCTTAAAGGACAAATTCTTGACATTCAAAAGTCAGTGGCTTTTGATTTAAGAAGTGTTGAATACGCTGCTGTAAGCCTCATCAAAGACATTGAGCTTATCAGGGCTGAACTTGGCAAAAAAGCTGAATTCCAAAGTGATGGCAAGGCTGATGATAAGAAAATTTCAGCCGCACTCAAAGAAGTGCTTGAACTTCACAGAAGAGCTCAAATGAGAGGCGACTTTGTCGGTGCTGAAAATTCAACCGGCTTTCACAATCCAAGAGAGGCTTCAAGAATGCTTCTACAAGCCGTTGAAATGGCAAGAATGGGGCAAAGTAAGCTTGGTGAAATCGCTGCGGCAAATGGCATAGCCTATAAGGCTTCAAATTGGACTTTTGAAGATATACAAAAGCTCAATCCGGGCGAAATTCGCTACAAAGTCGATGTCAATGGACACAAGGCTGGTGAGAGATATTACAAACACGAGGAAATCAACGGCAATCCGCCGCCAAAATACCTTGAACTTGATAAAAACACCAAACCTTACAATTACAGCGTCATTGATAAACGCTAAATTTTTCAAGCCAAAGCGATAAAAAGCTTTGGCTTTTCTTGCTAATTCACACTTAATTCACTTTCACTTTGTATTATTCTTGCTTTAAATTTTACTCAACACAAAGGAAAAACGATGAATAAAATGAAATTCTTTCGTCTGCTTCACATTTATGTGAGTTTGTTTTTTCTGCCTATGGCTTTGATTTACGCTATAAGCGGCATAGCCTATATCTTTGGGGCAAAAGATGATATTTGGGCGGATAAAGCTCAATACAAAGTCAATGCCACTCTCATCAAAGGGCAAGAACAAGAGCTTTTGCTTGACATTCTTAAAGAGCAGGGCATTAAAATTCCCTCCAATACAAAGCTGCGAAACGACAGAAAGCAAGGCGGGGTAAGTATGGGCGGCATTCACTATGTCATCAATGCCAAGCAAGAAAAGCCTGATGAGCTTCTTATCACCACGATGACTAGAAGTTGGCTAGGAGATATTATCTTGCTTCACAAAGACAAAGGCGGGTGGTATTTTAGCGTTCTTGCTGTGGGCTTTGGTATAGCCTTGCTTTTGCTTTACATTTCAGGCTTAATCATCACGCTGTTTGCGAGTAAAAAAGATAGAAGCTCCCAGCTCATCGTTTTGGCTTTGGGCGTTATCATTTGTGCCTTACTTGCTTATTTGAGCGTTTAAATTTTTTGTAAAAGCCAAATTTGAGCGAATTTTAAATTTTTCAAGCACTTAAATGGGCTTGAAAAATTTTTTTAAGCTAAAACTTAAAAAAAATATTATATAATTCTTTTTTCTTTTTGGACAGATGGGTGAGTGGCTGAAACCACACCCCTGCTAAGGGTGCATATCTTAATCGGGTATCGAGGGTTCAAATCCCTCTCTGTCCGCCATTTATCGCATTTTTACCCCTTTTATTGCCAAAACAAGTCAAGTTTGAAAACTATAAAACTCCTAAAAATAACACAATGTTTTTCACCCTATGTTTGACTATGGTGTTATGGACTCCCATACTCTCGCTTATCAATTTCTTAAATGACTTAAACATACAAAAAAGCTTCGAACTTGTCAATGCCAATGACGCAGCATTTACCTACGCAAACTATAAAGATGTCATTCAAAAAATAACAGCAAATTCGAATTTTTTAAGCTATCTCATAATGCTTACTCCTATGTTGGCTTTTGCTCTTGCAAAGGGTAGTGAAATGGGATTTGTCAGCATAGCCTCATCACTTTCTCAACAACTTGCAGGTGGAGCAAGAGCAGCTGGGGGCTTTGCCACGCAACAGGCTTTAAGCACTAGCACGGCTATAACAACCCCAAGAGGCGATGAAGTGTATGCAATGGAAGCTGGGATTTTTAGTCATAAGGGGTCATATTATGATAGCAATGGAAACCTCACTGCATACAGCACAAGAACTAATGGATATAGCGGAGTATATAATTCACAAATTGATAACTCCATAATGAGCGGAACTAATATCGGTGGCTTAATGCAAGGAGCTAAATTAAGCGATGCGGCGGTAGATAATTTAAATTCTTACGGACAACAAGTGGCTAATAATTATAATCAGCAACTCAACGAAACATTCCAAAAACTGAGCGAAAAAGGCAAATCATCAGCCTTAAATGTAACAAGGCAATTCCTCGAATCACACGATGAATCATTTACCAAACAATTCGGCACAAATCTTGCACAAGAAATTGCCGTAAGCGACCAAACTACCAAATCAGCAAGTGCGAAAATATCAGCTTATGCCGAAGCTCACGCTGGGGCTAGTTTTATGGGGAATGGAGTAAGTGCTGGTATAAGGGGTGAAATCGATACGCAAACAGCTAGTAGAATGGGCTTAACAGAGAGCGAAAGAGTAGCCTATAACGAAGCAGTAAGCAGGGCTTCGGTTAAAACAGTAACTGAATCAGATAGTGCAAGTGCTGCTTATACCGAAACATTGGGAGTTAAAGATGCTCATACATTTTCACAAATGAAAACAATTTCTCAAAATTATGCCGAAACTCAAAGCAGCATTCAGTCTGTAAAAGGCAATGATTTAAATAATATAATAAACGGTTTAGCTCAAAATATGGCTGCAAATAATGGGGAAAATTGGAATGCTTTAAGCGTGGCACAGCAAAATAGATATTTTGCAGATGCTGGAAGCCATATCAACAATCTAGCTCAAAACAATCCTGCCGCACTTCAAGGGCTACAAAAACAATTTGGTGCTGGTGGAACAACACAGGGAGAAACATTCGACATTAAAAACACTGTGGGAGCTGATGTGCGAGGACATAATCAACAAAAAATAAACCAAGTAAATGCAGACTACACAATGACATCGCAAGGTGTATTGATAATTGACCAAGATGAATTGAGAAATAGAGAAGGTGGTTTTCACGATGGTGCAAAAAGTGTCAGTGATAAGTATAAGAGTGCTAATATCTTGAAAAAAGGAGCGGAAAATGTCATATCTGGTAGTCACGGTTCAATCTTTTAATAGATTTTTGTGTAGAAGTGGGGTGTGAAGCGACACAATGACAAGATAATTGTAATCTCAATGGCTTTACATTGAAAGTCTTGTGAGCATTTCTTTTAAGGTGATTTTAGTCGTGTGAGTATATCATTTCATAGTCAAATTCGCTACTCGTTCTTACAAGAATTTCATCAGTCATCTTTTCTCATATAGTCAAAATCAGTAGAATAATCTCCTCTCGGAGATATAAATTCTGCACCACCCATTATTTGCTCGGCGATACTTTTTTTTCCAATCTCTTCGGAAGCGGAAAATTCATAAGGTTTATTATCCAATTTATATTTTTTATTCACAAAGCTAAAAAATTTATACACCAAAAACGCTGGAACAAACATTACGCAAAAAGTCAAAATCATATCAACAATCATTTTATCCTCCAAATTTTTCAAGCCAACATTATACCACTTTAAGACAAATTTGTCAATAAGCTAATAGCACAACTGCTAGAAGTCTATCCAATCTTTCTCAAAACTCGGTGCTGCGTGAGGCAAAAGATAAAAAGCAAGGCTTGCTTTTTGATTGATTTTAAACAAATTTATTACTTTTATGTTATAATTTTTGTGCCTTGTTAAACAAGGATAAAAAAATGCAAATCATTCAAAATGACAGCATTTTGAGTAAGAACACTCAACAAGAATGTAAGCAAAATTCTAGCTTTGATTTTGCTTCAAATCGCTTCGATATTGATTTCAGCAAAGAATACTCTCTCATTAAAACCCAAAACACAAATTACAAACCCTTTGTGCAATATAATAAAAAAAACTTTAACACTCTCATTTTCACAGATTTTACCGCACAAGATTTTAATCTCTTTATGTGTCTATGCTTTGTGG
>CAZSMF010000014.1:0-32981 GCA_964607975.1 uncultured Campylobacter sp.
TATGCTTTTGCAAATCCTCATCGCTTAAAATCTCATCATATTTATTTTTAGCAATTCTATCTGCGTCATTTGTCTGTATGTCTTTATTGACATTGTCAATAAATTCTTTAAAGTCCTTATTTTTCTCCACAAGCATATCAAGCGTGGTAATGTCTAAATCCTTGCTTTTAGCCTCAAAGATAACTTCTTCATTTTTAAGCTCAATCACGCCTATGCCAAAACTCGCATTAAGTCTGGCAAGTTCATCACGCACCTCATCATCTTTTATCTCATACGCTACCAAATAGCCCTCATTTGCCCAGCTTGAATTACTCACAGCCTGAAAATAGCACTCTTTTAAATTAGCGTTATTGATAAATCTTTTAAGCTCAAATGCGTAGATTTTATAGCTTGAAGTGCTTAAATTCGCAAGTAAATTAAGCGTTTCTTGTTTAAAATCATCAAAAGGGAAGTGAATGCCGACTATATCGGGGTGTATCCACTCATTTAAGCCCTTATTTTTGTTCTTGCTCGTGTTGGCGTTGATTGTTTTGCAGTGTAGATTAAACCTTTGATTGTAATACAAAAAATTTACTAGCAAAGGGTGCAAATCTTTTTCTAAAAAGCCTTCTTTATTTTTGATTTCTTGCTGTTCTTCTTTTTCTATTTTAGCCTCAATCTCGCCAATATCCTTAATCTCACGAGCTTTAAGCCAAAATCTCGCAGGACGATTTCCTATTTTTGAAAGTGCAGAATTTTTGTTATCTCTCACATCGACATAAAGTCTTGCCCCCAAAGTTTGTTGAGGTGTTTTCCCCTTACCACTAACCTTTGCAACAAGTCCCATCTTTTCGCCCCTCTCCCAAATCTCACGAAAGGTAAGCGGAAGCTCTGCTTTTTGTAAAACCTCCTGTGCTAATTCTAAAAAAGTCATTTTTATTCCTTGAATTTTTTCGAAATTCTATCATTTTTTATCAAAAATTTTCAAAAATCTTGCGAATTTTAGTTCTTTTTATTTTTGCCAAGTATTGCAATTTAGAGGAATTTTAAATGCTTAATACCACGCTTAATTTTAAGTTATTTTCAATAAATTTATGCTAAAATTCCCTTACCAAATTTTAAAACGCAAGGAGTATAAAATGGCTTTTAGAACAGAACACGACACTATGGGCGAAGTAAAAGTGCCTGATGAGAAGTATTGGGGGGCGCAGACACAAAGAAGCTTTGAGAATTTCAAAATAGGCATTGAAAAAATGCCAAAGGTGCTGATTTACGCCTTTGCCAACCTCAAAAAAGCGTGCGCGATAGTCAATCACAGACTACAAAATGGGCTTGATGAGCAGCGAAAAGAGGGTATCATCAAGGCTTGTGATGAGGTTTTGGCTGGAAAACTTGATGATAACTTCCCTCTTGCCATTTGGCAGACAGGTTCAGGCACACAAAGCAATATGAATGTCAATGAAGTCATCGCCAATAAAGCCACAGAGCTTTTAGGAAAGGATTTTAGAGCCGAAAAATTCGTGCATCCAAACGACCATGTAAATCGAGGACAAAGCTCAAATGACACTTTCCCAACGGCGATGAGCATTGTAGCAGTGGAACAAGTGGAGAAAAAGCTTATCCCAGCACTTGATGAGCTGATAAACACTTTCAAGCAAAAGGTGGTTGAATTTAAAGACATTATCAAAAGCGGACGAACGCACTTGCAAGATGCGACACCGCTTACTTTGGGACAGGAATTTAGCGGCTATCTTTCTATGCTCGAACACTCAAAAGAGCAAATCATCTCCTCTTTGCCGACTTTAAGGGAGCTTGCCATAGGTGGAACGGCTGTTGGCACGGGACTTAACGCACCGGCGAATTTTAGTGAGGAAGTAAGTAGCGAACTCACAAAGCTTACGGGCATTAAATTTGTCGCAAGTCCTAATAAATTCCACGCTCTTACCAGCCACGATGCCATTACTTTCACGCACGGAGCGATGAAGGCTTTGGCGGCAAATTTAATGAAAATCGCCAATGACATAAGGTGGCTTGCAAGTGGTCCAAGATGCGGACTTGGGGAGTTGAATTTGCCTGAAAATGAGCCGGGCAGCTCCATTATGCCGGGCAAGGTAAATCCTACGCAGTGCGAGGCTATCACTATGGTGGCGGTGCAAGTTATAGGAAATGATGTAGCCATAGGCTTTGGTGCGTCTCAGGGTAATTTTGAACTCAATGTTTTCAAGCCTGTGATTATTTACAATTTCTTGCAAAGCCTTGATTTACTTGCAGATTCTATGCACTCGTTTAATATTCATTGTGTCAAGGGCATTACAGCTAATGTGAAGCGACTAGATGAGTATTTGCATAATTCTTTAATGCTTGTAACAGCCTTAAATCCACACATAGGCTATGAAAATGCGGCTAAAATCGCTAAAAACGCTCACAAAAAAGGCATTTCGCTTAAAGAATCAGCCTTGCAATTACAGCTTGTTAGCGAAGCAGATTACGATAAATTTGTAGTCCCTGCTGATATGATTCACCCTTTGGCGAAAAAATAGCTTTTTTACTTGTGGATACTTCGCTCATATTAACGCAGCGAAGTATCCAAACCAAGCAGTCCAAAGCGGACTGCTGGTTTAATCCTTTTGATGTCTAAAACCCTTTTCGTTGCTATAATCAGCCGTAGCTAGTCTTACAAGCTGTCGGTAACGCCTTTGTGCGTCTGCTTTGTTTTTCTCAAAAAGCTCGGCAGCATTTGTAGGATTTGACTTTTTAAGTGAGTTGTAACGCACTTCATTCATCAAAAATTCCTCATACAAGTCCCATTGAGGCTCTTTTGTAGCCATAAGGAGTGGATTTTTCCCCTCATCTTGCAAACGCGGGTCAAAGGTGTAGATAGGCCAGTATCCGCATTTTGTCGCTAATTCGCCCTGTGTGCCTGAATGCGACAAGCCGCCCTTTATGCCGTGAGCTATGCAAGGGCTGTAAGCGATGACTAGCGAAGGTCCATCATAAGCCTCAGCGGTGATGAGGGCTTTGATGAGGTGGTTATAATTGGCGTTTGAATTCACCTGTGCGACAAAGATATAGCCGTAAGTCATAGCGATTTGCCCCAAATCTTTTTTCTGTATAGGCTTTCCTGCGGCGGCAAATTGAGCCACTGCACCCGTGCGAGAGGCTTTTGAGCTTTGTCCGCCTGTGTTTGAATACACCTCAGTATCAAGCACAAGCACATTGACATTTTCCCCACTTGCTAAAACGTGGTCTAAGCCTCCATAACCTATATCATACGCCCAGCCGTCTCCGCCGAAAATCCAATGCGATTTTTTCGTCAAAAATTGCTTTAAATTTAAGATTTGCTGCACGCTTTTAATGTCTTTGTGAGCTTCTAAAATAGGCACGATTTTATTGCGAAGTTCTAAACTTGCCGTTCCGTCATCTTTATTGGCAATCCACTCCTTAAACAAAGCACTTAAAGCATTTGGCACTTGATTTAAATTCTCATTCATCAAAGCAACGATTTGTTCTCGCACGGTTTCAGTGGCGATTTTCATTCCAAGTCCAAATTCAGCATTGTCCTCAAAGAGTGAATTTCCCCAAGCTGGTCCATAGCCGTTTTTAATGCTCTTTCTATACGGCGTTGAAGGTGCAGAACCGCCATAAATCGAGCTACACCCAGTGGCATTAGCGATAATCATTCTCTCGCCAAAAAGCCTTGTAATGAGCGTAATATAAGGCGTCTCCCCACAGCCCGGACAAGCACCGTGGAATTCAAATAAAGGCTGAGCAAACTGCACGCCCTTGACATTTTCTTTATTGAAAATATCATCTTTATAACGCACTTTTTTGAAAAGATAATCCGCATTTTCTTGTTCGCCAAAGTCCATTTCCTCTTCAAGCGGCACCATAACCAAAGACTTTTCCTTGCTCGGACACTCTTGCACACACAGCTCACAGCCCGTGCAATCAAGTGGCGAGACTTGAATTTTATATTTAAGCTTTTGTTCTTTTGTGCCTTTGGCATCAAGGGCGTGTTCTTTCACACCGCTTGGGGCATTGTTAAATTCCTCATCATCAATCAAAAACGGACGAATCACAGCGTGAGGACAAACAGAAGCACATTGATTACACTGAATGCAATTTGCCTCAATCCAACGAGGCACAGTAACGCCAACGCCTCTTTTTTCAAATTCAGTCGTGCCGCTTTCAAAATGAGCGTCCTCATAGCCTAAAAATGCTGAAACAGGCAAATCATTGCCCTTTGCCTTTTCCATAGGTTTGGCGATTTTTTCCACAAATTCAGTGCCTTTGTAAGCATTGTGTTGTGTGCTTGGCTCATCATCTAAATTCGCCCAAGAAGGCTCAATCTCAACCTTTACCAAACCATCAGCACCAATATCAATGGCTTTGTAATTCATCTCCACTATGGCTTCGCCCTTTTTTGCATAGGTTTTATGAGCGAGTTTTTTCATAAATTTTTGCGCGTCCTCAAAAGGAATAATGTTAGTAAGCTTGAAAAAGGCTGATTGCATAATGGTATTAGTGCGATTACCAAGCCCAATATCTCTGGCAAGTTTGGTGGCGTTGATGATATAAAAGTTAATCTTTTTTTGTGCTAGAACCCTTTTTACTTTATTTGGCAGGTGTTTAATCGTTTCTTTTTCGCTCCAAATGCTATTGAGTAAAAAAGTGCCATTTTCTCTAATGCCCTCTAAAACATCGTAAGTTTCAAGGTAAGCCGCCACAGAACACGCCACAAAATGCGGTGTGGAGACTAAATAAGTCGAACGGATAGGCTTTTTAGAAAAACGCAAATGGCTTCTGGTGTAACCGCCGGATTTTTTAGAATCATAAGCAAAATAAGCCTGAGCGTAAAAATCCGTCTCATCGCCTATGATTTTAATGGAATTTTTATTCGCTCCCACAGTGCCATCAGCTCCAAGCCCGTAAAATAAGCATTCTGTGGTGCTATCATTACTCAAAGAAATTTTCTCTTTAATCTGCAAAGAAGTATGCGTTACATCATCGTTTATCCCAATGGTAAAATGGTCCTTTGGATTTTGCTCGTTTAAATTTTCAAAGACGGCAAACATTTGCGAAGGATCAACATCTTTTGATGAAAGTCCATAACGCCCACCTACGATTAAAGGAGCATTTTCCTTGCCGTAAAAGGCGAATTTAATGTCTTGGTAAAGTGGTTCGCCCAAAGAACCAGACTCTTTTGTGCGGTCTAAAACGGCGATTTTTTCTACTGATTTTGGCATCACTTCAAAGAAGTATTTAAGGCTGAATGGGCGGTAAAGATAGACTTTTAAAAGCCCCACTTTTTCGCCTTTGGCACATAAATAATCCACAACTTGTTCTAAATTCTGCGTAACCGAACCCATAGCCACAATGACTCTTGTAGCGTTTTTATCGCCATAATACACAAAAGGCTTGTATTCGCGTCCTGTAATGGCTGAAATTTCTTTCATATAATCATTCACAATGTCAGGCAGGGCATCGTAAAAGCGATTGCTTAATTCTCTTGTTTGAAAATAAATATCATCATTTTGTGCTGTGCCGCGAGTTTTAGGATTTTCAGGCGTTAAGCAGAAGTCTTTAAATTCTTGCACGGCTTTTTTATCAAGCAAACGCTCAAAATCCGCATAGTCCATTAGCTCTATCTTTTGAATTTCGTGGCTGGTGCGAAAGCCGTCAAAAAAGTGCAAAAACGGCACACGCCCTTTAATCGCACATAAGTGTGCAAGTCCAGCTAAATCCATAACCTCTTGCACAGAATGCGAACAAAGCAGAGCAAAGCCCGTTTGACGCGTAGCGTAAATGTCTTGATGGTCGCCAAAAATAGAAAGAGCCTGTGCGGCAACCGAACGAGCCGCAACGTGAATCACACAGGGTAAGAGTTGTCCTGCGATTTTATACATATTTGGAATTTTTAGTAAAAGCCCTTGTGAAGCAGTGTAAGTAGTAGTTAAAGCCCCAGCTTGAAGTGAGCCGTGAACAGTCCCAGCCGCACCAGCCTCACTTTGCATTTCTACGACTTTAACAGGCACACCAAAGAGATTTTTCTTGCCCTCAGCCGCCCACATATCTGTATAATCAGCCATAGGCGAACTTGGCGTGATAGGATAAATTCCGGCAACTTCGGTAAAAGCATAAGCAGCATAAGCAGCAGCCTCGTTGCCGTCCATAGTTTTCATTATTTTAGACATATTGTCTCCTTTAAAATGTCATTAAAGCTTGAATCAATTATACTTTTTACAGACTTAAAAAGCCATAAAATTGTAAAAATTTAAGTTCATTACATTGTATCGTAGAAACTTTAACTTGGTATAATTTCACCAAAATTTAAGGATTTTTTATGCCAAAGCGAACAGACATTCAAAATATTTTATTGATAGGAAGCGGACCTATTATCATAGGACAGGCTTGTGAGTTTGATTATTCAGGCACTCAGGCAGCAAAAACCCTTAAAGAATTAGGCTATAAAGTCATTCTTATCAATTCAAATCCCGCTACCATAATGACAGACCCGCAGTTTGCAGATGCTACTTACATAGAACCCATTACCAAAGAAAATATTTTAAGCATTATCAAAAAAGAAAAAATAGACGCTATCTTGCCGACTATGGGCGGACAAGTGGCTTTAAATGTCGCTATGGAAGTCTTTGAGAGTAAAGAATTTAAGCAAAATTTTGCCTCCGTGCAGTTTCTTGGGGCTAAACCTGAGGCGATTAAAAAGGGTGAGGACAGGCAAGTTTTTAAAGAATGTATGAAAAAAATCGGTATGGACTTGCCAAAGTCTATGTATGCTTATGATTATGATGAAGCCCTAAAAGCAGTCGATAGCATAGGCTTTCCCCTTATGGTGCGTGCTTCTTACACGCTTGGAGGGGCTGGAAGTGGCGTAGCGTATAATTTAGACGAATTTAAAGAGCTTGCAAGTTCGGCTTTGTCGTTAAGTCCCATACACGAAATTCTCATTGAGGAGAGTTTGCTCGGCTGGAAAGAATTTGAAATGGAGGTTATACGCGACAAAAACGACAACTGCATTATAGTGTGTAGTATAGAAAATTTTGACCCTATGGGCGTTCATACCGGCGATAGCATTACCATTGCCCCTGCTTTAACGCTTACAGATAAAGAATATCAAGCTATGCGTAATGCTTCCTTTGCGATTTTACGCGAAATTGGCGTGGATACGGGCGGTAGCAATGTGCAATTTGCCATAAACCCAGAAAACGGACGAATGATAGTCATTGAGATGAATCCACGCGTTTCACGCTCATCAGCCCTAGCGAGTAAAGCCACAGGCTATCCCATAGCCAAAGTCGCCACGCTTTTAGCTGTTGGTTTTAGTCTTGATGAGATTAAAAACGACATTACAGGCACGCCGGCAAGTTTTGAGCCTGTGATTGATTATATAGTTACAAAATTGCCCCGTTTTACCTTTGAAAAATTCCCCTCAGCTGATAGCACTCTTGGCACGGCGATGAAAAGCGTAGGCGAGGTTATGGCGATAGGCACAAGCTTTAAAGAGAGCATTCAAAAGGCTTTGTGTTCGTTGGAGAGGGATTATTGCGGTTTTGAATTTATCAGTGCTGATAAAAACGAGCTGATTTTCAATGTGCGAAATCCTAATGAAAAACGGCTTTTGTATCTCGCCCAAGCGTTTAGAGACGGCTTTAATGTCGATGAAATTTACGAGCTTTGCAAGATAGACAGGTGGTTTTTAAGGCAGATTAAAGAACTTGTCGAATTTGAAAGCAAGATTGATATGGATATTTTAAATGATAAAAACTTACTTCGAAAGGCTAAATCTATGGGCTTTTCGGATAAAATGATAGCCTTTCTCATCAACTCCAAAGACAATTTAGACTTAACACAAAATGATATTTATTTTGCTAGAATGCGTCAAAAAATCACCTTTGAATACAACGAAGTTGATACCTGTGCGGGTGAATTTCAAGCCCTCACCCCCTATCTTTACTCCACGACAAATTCAAGCCAAAGCCTTAATGAAAAGGCAAAGGAAAGCATTAAAAAAGAAAAAAAGGTTATGGTGATTGGCGGGGGGAGCAACCGCATAGGACAGGGCATTGAATTTGACTATGCTTGCGTGCATGCGTGTTTTGCTTTAAATGATTTAAATGTCAAAACCATAATGTATAATTGCAACCCAGAAACCGTCTCCACAGACTATGATACCAGCGATATTTTGTATTTTGAACCCATAGATTTTGAGCATTTAAGGGCTGTTATTGAGCGAGAAAAACCAGACGGGCTTATCGTGCATTTTGGCGGACAAACGCCGCTTAAATTCGCTAAAAGGCTCAGTGCTTTTGGGGCAAAAATCATCGGCACACCAGCAAGGGTGATTGATTTAGCCGAGGACAGAAAGAAATTTGCTGAATTTATCCACAAACTTGACATAAAACAGCCACGAAACGCCACAGCCACAAGCGTTGAAGAAGCTGTGCTTAAAGCAAGTGAGATAAATTATCCTGTATTAGTGCGTCCAAGCTATGTTTTAGGAGGACGGGCTATGCGTGTGGTGCATAATGAAGCCGAGCTTAGGCTTTATATGCAAGAAGCTGTCGAGGTTAGCGACAAGTCTCCTGTTTTGATTGATGAATTTTTAGACAATGCCACCGAACTTGATGTCGATGCCATAAGCGATGGTGTGAGCGTTTATGTGGGGGCGATTATGGAGCATATCGAAGAAGCGGGGGTGCATTCAGGAGATAGTGCTTGTTCCTTGCCTCCTTGCAATTTGGACGAAAAAACTATCAATCTCGTTTATCAAAAAACCAAAGACATCGCCCTAAATTTAGGCGTCATAGGGCTTTTAAACATACAATTTGCCTTGTATAAAAACGAACTTTATATCATAGAAGTTAATCCTCGTGCAAGTCGCACCGTGCCTTTTGTGAGTAAGGCAACGGGTGTGCCTTTGGCAAAGGTGGCTACAAGGGTAATGTGGCAGGGCGATTTGAAAGAAGCCTTGAAATTCTACGATGATTACAAAGTCGTAAGCGAAAAAAATGGCATTTTATACCCGAAAAAAAGCCATTTTATCAGTGTTAAAGAAGCGGTTTTTCCTTTTGCTAAACTCAACGGAAGCGATTTAGAACTAGGACCTGAAATGCGTTCTACGGGTGAAGTAATGGGCATAGGCAAGGATTTTGCCAATGCCTTTGCTAAAAGCCAAATTTCAGCCTTTAACGCCCTATCAAAGCAAGGAGCGGTTTTCATCTCCTTAAAAGATAGCGACAAAGCACAGGCTAAAAGTATAGCACAGGCGTATATTAAACTTGGCTTTAAACTCATCGCCACGGGTGGCACTTGCAAAGCCATAAGAGAAAACGGCTTTGAATGCGAACAAATTTATAAGATTTCAGAAGGACGCCCAAATGTCGAGGATAAGCTCAAAAACGGCGAAATTCAACTCGTCATCAACACCAGCGATGAAAGAAGCGTCAAGGACGATACGAAAAAAATCAGAGCAAATATCATTCGCTTTAACATTCCTTATTTTACCAATTTAAGAGCCGCAAGTGCTGGGGTAAAGGCGATAAAAGCCATTCAAGATGGAAGCTATTTAGAGGTGAAAAGTTTGCAGGAATGGTTTAAGGGCATTAAGTGAAAAGTGAAAAATAATGCTCTATCTTGTTCAAACAGACACCACAGCGGGTTTTTTAAGCAAGGATTTTAAAGAAATTAACAAGGCAAAAAAAAGAGCCTTAAACACGCCTTGCATACTCACAACAGCCCTTTTTACCGAGCTTTTAGACTTTGTGCGTGTGCCAAAAGCACATAAAAATTTGGTGCGAAAAGCACAAAAAACAAGTTTTATCTACCCTAATCTAAAAGCCTTTCGCGTGGTAAAAACGGGAAAGCACAGCGAATTTTTAAGAAAATTTGGATATTTTTATTCAAGTTCGGCAAATCTGCACGGCAAAGAATTTGACGAAAAAACAGCCAAGCAAATTACCCTTGAAAATGGCGGTAAAATCATCGATAAAAAGCTTTTTTCTCGCCCTGCTTCGCAAATTTTTAAGCTTTCAAGGACAAAAAAGCGTAAAATTCGTTAAATCATTCTAAAAACTATCTTTTTAAAAAATTCATAAAAAACTTAAATTTAAACCCATTTAAAAATCGTTTTTTTTTTTTTTTTGTATTCTACGCTTGATATTTTTTTGAAAGGACAAAAAGATGAATTGTATCATTCACAACGACTCCCCAGCAGTGGGAGCTTGCGGAAAATGTGGTTGTGGGATTTGTAGCTTGTGTGTGCAAAATTCCATTAAAGCAGAAGGGATAGATAAACCTATTTGTAAAAATTGTGCCATAGAGGGCATAAGCTTACATATAGAATATCTTAAAACACTTCTCAAATCAATAAGGACTAAAAAAATCATTTGGACGGCGATTTTGCTTATTGGTGCATATTTTGTTGTTTATGGCTACCTTATTGTTTATGGTTACATAGGCACTCCAAACGATTCTAATACACCTTGGTATTTTATGTTTGGTATTATTATTTGGGCTTCGGCTGGATTTACCGACAGAATTTTAATCAAAAAAAGTGATAGAGAGCAACTAGAAGACGCTATGGTATGGCGGGACGCAATGGTCGGACATAACTATGTTTGGGGCTTTTGGCTTGGTAAGTTTTTATTTTGGATGATGAAAGGTTTTTTAAGGGGTATGTTTTTTCCTTTTGTCTATGCTTATTTTATGATAATGGGGGCAAAAAACATCGAAAAGGAAATCGCCGAACAGCAGCAAGTAATTGATAGCCTATAATCATAAAAAACAAGCCAATTTATCACTCAATCCTAGCTTTTAAAGCTAGGAACTCACAATTTGAAATAAGAAAATTTTTACAAAGGGGTGGTGACCCATACGAGACTCGAACTCGTGTTACCGCCGTGAAAGGGCGATGTCCTAACCGCTAGACGAATGGGCCTTGTTAAAAATAAGGCTTGATTATACCCTTAAAATGCTTAAAAAATGCTAAATTTAGCAAAAATCTTATAAAAAATTCAAAACATTCTTATCGGCTTTTAAGCTAAATTTGGCTAAATTTTCAATCCAACTTCACAAAGATTGTATAATTAAGGATAAAGAAAAATGGGGATTTTGGCTGTGTTTTTTTTAGCTTGTGCCTTGGCAATGGACGCTTTTGCGGTGTCTTTGTGTAAGGGCTTTGGGGCTAAAAGGCTTGAACTAAAAAACTACTTTATCGTTGGGGCTTATTTTGGTGGCTTTGGAGCTTTAATGCCAAGTTTTGGCTTTCTTTTGGGCGAGGGCTTTGCTGAATTTGTGGGCGAAATTGATCATTACATAGCCTTTATTTTACTTCTTTTTGTGGGGGCAAAGATGATTAAAGAATCTTATGGAAGTCAAGAAAACAGCTGCGAGCAATTTGAATTTAAAACTATGTTCGCTTTGGCTGTGGCTACGAGCATTGACGCCTTTGCTATCGGCGTGAGCTTTGCTTTTGTGGAGTTTCAAAATATAAATGTATGGCAAAGTATCGCTATAATAGGCATTGTAACCTTTATCATCTGCATTTTAGGACTTCAAATAGGACATAAATTTGGTTGCAACAGCTCTTTTGGCTCAAAACTTGGCAAAAAAGCTGAATTTATCGGTGGTTTGGTGCTTATACTTTTGGGCGTTAAAATACTCATAGAGCATTTGAGCTGATTTTATTTTGGTAAAATATTTAACAAATGCTGAAAATAACGATAACTTCTCACATAAACAATTTACATTCTTTAAAATTTTTACTATAATACACAAAAAATTTCAAAGGATACAAAATGAGCCATATTTTAATCATAGGAGCAGGTGGGGTAAGTCGTGTAGCGACTGTGAAATGTGCGATGAATGCAGACACTTTCACTCAAATCACCCTTGCAAGTCGCACGAAAAGCAAGTGCGATGAGATAGCCAAATTTATCAAAGAAAGGCTTGGAGTGAGCATAAACACAGCGACAATAGACGCTGATGATAGTGAGGCTGTGGCTGGTTTTATCACGCAGATTAAGGCGGATTTGCTTTTGAATTTGGCTTTGCCTTATCAGGATTTGAGCTTAATGCAAGCTTGTTTGAAAGCCAAAATTCCTTATATTGACACGGCAAATTATGAGCATCCTGATGTGGCGAAATTTGAATACAAAGAACAATGGGCGAAAGATGAAGCCTTTAAAAAAGCTGGAATTTTAGGGCTTTTAGGAAGTGGGTTTGACCCGGGCGTAACGAATGTATTTTGTGCTTATGCACAGCAGAATTTATTTGATGAAATTCATTTTATAGACATTTTAGATTGTAACGCAGGAGACCACGGCTATGCCTTTGCGACTAATTTTAACCCCGAAATCAATCTGCGTGAAGTGAGTGCAAAGGGGCGTTTTTGGGAAAGGGGCGAGTGGAAAGAAACCGAGCCTATGCAAATTAAGATGCAGTGGGATTATCCGCAAGTTGGGGTAAAAGATAGCTATTTACTCTACCACGAGGAGCTTGAAAGCCTCGTGCGAAATATCAAAGGGCTTAAACGCATTCGCTTTTTTATGACTTTTTCGCAAAATTATCTCACTCATATGAAATGCCTTGAAAATGTGGGAATGCTTGGCATAAAGCCCGTGCTTCATCAAGGGCAGCAAATCGTGCCTATTGAGTTTTTAAAGACGCTTTTACCAGACCCGGCGAGTTTGGGGGCGAGGACTAAGGGAAAGACAAATATAGGCTGTGTGATTCGCGGTGTGAAAGAGGGTAAAGACAAGCAGATTTACATTTATAATGTTTGTCAGCACGAGGAATGCTACAAGGAAACGGGCGCACAAGCTGTAAGCTACACCACGGGTGTGCCAGCGATGATAGGAGCAAAGCTTTTAGCCAAAGGCATTTGGAGTGGCAAGGGCGTTAAAAATATGGAGGAATTTGACGCAAAGCCTTTTATGGACGAGCTGAATTCTCAGGGTTTGCCTTGGAATATAGTGCAAATGCAGCCAAATTTGGGTGATGAGTGATGAAAAAAGCCTTTTTTACTCTATGCTGTGCCTTTGCCTTTGTTTATAGCCTTGAATTTAAGCCCTTGCAAAATACTTATGATGAGTATAGTGCTATTTTTGTGGCATTTGACAAGGATAGCACTATTTTGCAAAGCTATGAAAAACTCGCTAACACGCACGGCATAGCCCATCTAAAAAACGACAAAGACGGCTGTGCCTGTGAGGGCTTAAAACCTAAAATAGAGCTTTACAAGGACATTAACGAGGGAGCAAATGTCTATTTATGGGAGGGTAAAAAGCTCATCATCAAGCGAGAATGCTGGGGAGCTGGGGATTTTTACTTCGAGCTCGAAAGCCTTGATAAGGGTGTAAAAATCACAAAGAAATTCGCTAGATAAAAGCAAATTAAGCTTTGGCTGTGTTTAAGGTGGCGTTGAGAAGGCTTAGATTATCTTTTTTAACACCAGCACAAACAAAGAAAATATCCACAAGCCACCAAATACAGGCTACTAGAAGTATCAAAAACGCCACAGAAAAAGAAAATATTGCAGAGCCTGAAAGCTCGTAAGCTCCAAAAGCAGAGTGATTAAGTGTGCTAAAAACAACAATATAAAATAAAAAGCCAAGTAAGAATTTCATCACGCCGAGTTTAATATCGCCCTTGTAAAGCCTATCCACGCCCAAAATGCCGACAAAAACCGAGCAGAACAAAGCCGTTTTAGGACATTTGAAATTCAAAGACAAAAGCTCTTTTAAATGCTTTTCATTTGCCTTTTCTATGTTTTCTTTGAGTAAGGAAAAGGCTTTGTTTGGGACTTTATTTTTGATGCGTTCTAAACATTTTGTCGTCATTTTATACCTTTATGAGTTGAAAAATTTTATTGAGATTGTCCTTTTTTACGCCAAAAAAGACAAGAAAAATATCCACAATCCACCAAATATAACAAAGCACTAAACCCAAAATACCGATGATAAAAGGAGCTAGATAAGTATTAAAAATAAATTCGGGTAGTTTTTCATAAGTATCTACTTCTAGGAAAAGGTCTCGGTAAAAAGGATTTGTCGTTGGTAAAGATAATAAATACTCTCTTAACTCGTTTGCTGCTATGATTGTAGTGGAGATTAGAGCAATGCAGCTTATCACAAGCAAGGCGAATTTGATTATGCCAAGCTTAATGTCTCCTTTGTAAAATCTATCCACGCCCAAAATGCCGACAAGTAAAGAAAGAATTAGGGCTAAAATCGGGCTTTTAAAATGGATAAAATAAAGCTTTTGCACTATTTTTATATCCATTTTCTTTAAATCCTGCTGCAAGGGCAAAAGGGCTTTACTTGGGACTTTATCTTTAATGTCCATTAGAAAAAAATTTATCTCATTCATCAACTAGCTCTTAAAACTTCAAAGATTTTTTTGAGATTGTCTTTTTTAATGCCTCTATAAACCAAAAATAAATCAATAACAAACCACACCAACAAAGCCAACATAAACACTAAAAACAGCACAGCCACTGCGATATTTTCAACACAAAATTCAGCAAACCATTCTAAATCAACGGCGTAGTTAAATACAACAACGCCGAAAAAAAGGATAAGTTTAACCACGCCCAAAACTATATCGCCCTTGTAAATTCTATCCACACCGGGCAAGAAAAACGCCAAAACAAGCCCTAAAAGAGAATTTTTTAAATTCACAAAAACGAGTTTTTCAAGCACACTTTCACTAGCCTTATCTAAACTTTCTTTGAGTGGTAAAAGAGCGTCATTTGGCACTTTATCTTTAAGATTAAAAAAGAGCGAATCTTTATTTTGCATTATTGTTCCTTGAAAAAAATAAGACAAATTATAGCGAAAATTTACTAAATTGGGTAAATTTCTTATAAAAAAGCTTGAATTTAGGCTATAATTTCTTATTTGATTTAAGGAAGCAATATGGAATTTTTAATGATATTTTCTACCCTTGTATCTGTGATTGTGGTGGCGTATTTTGTGCTTAAAAATTACAATCCCATTTTCGTCTTTTTCCTCTCAGGGCTTATTATTTTAATCCTTGCCTTTTACCTCACAGGCACGCCCATACCTGATTCAAATAGAAAACCAGAGCAAATCACCTTTTTGACAAATTTACTTGACGGCTTTGCCTACATCACGGCAACTTTTAAGAAAAATTTAGCTGGTGTTGGGCTTATCATTATGTCTGTGGCGGGTTTTGCTGCTTATATGAAGCACATTAACGCTTCGGCTAAACTTGCCTACCTTGCAAACAAGCCTTTGGGGAAAATTTCTAATAAATATTTAGTATTAAGCGGGACTTTTATAGTGGGAATGGCACTAAAAATCGTCATTTCATCGTATGCTGGTTTGCTTATACTACTTCTTGCTTGTATTTATCCTGTGCTTATCGCTCTTGGAATTCGCCCCTTAACCGCAGCTTCTGTGCTTTCTTTAATCGCCCTAGATTATGGTCCAAAAGATGGAAATTCCATAAATATGGCAGATATGGTTGGAGAAAAAGAAAATGTCGTGGGGCTTTTCTTAAACTATCAAATTTACACCGTCATTGCCTATGTGGTGATTATCGCTATTTTAATCCCCATTTATTACAGCTTTATGGACAAAAGGGACAAGGCAAAGGGCATAAATAATGAAGAAGTTGAAATTCCTCAAATCGTAAATCCCCAATGCCCCACTTTTTACATTTTCTTGCCTTGGCTGCCTATTGTCTTTTTATTTAGTGCTTATTTTATGGGCGTGAAACTTGATGTGATAACGGCAAATTTCATCAGCATTGCTTTGGTTTTTATCATAGAATTCATACGCCACCGCGATGCTAAAAAGCTTGGTGATGATTTGCTTGTGATTTTAAAGGCAATGGCGGATATTTTCATCAGCGTTGTTGCCATTATCATCGCTGCTGGAATCTTTGCCTCCGGTATAAAAGCACTTGGAGGCATATCTATCATCGCTGATGCGGTGTCAAATATGGGAGCTTCGGCGATTATCCTCACCATAACGCTTTTTAGCTTTATAGTGTATTTTGCGACTATGATTATGGGAAGTGGCATAGCTGCTTTTAATGCCTTTGGCAAACTCGCCCCAGACATTGCTCACAAACTTGGCATTCACCCCATAGTCCTTGTCCTGCCGATAGAAATGGCTTCTTGTTTGGGACGAGCCGCTTCGCCTATATCTGGTGGAATTTTAGTCCTTGCAGGATACACAAAGATAAGTCCAATCACCCTTGTCAAGCGTTCAACCCCGCTTTTGCTCGTGGGAATGGTGATTAACATAGCTGTGGCGTATTGTTTTACATTGTAAAGCTTTTTTGTGCTAGAATTTGGCTTTAAATTCAAAAAAAGGATAAAAAATGCCATTACTTGACAGCTTTAAAGTAGATCATACCATTATGCCAGCACCAGCTGTGCGACTTGCTAAAACTATGCAAACTCCAAAGGGCGACACCATAAGCGTTTATGATTTGCGTTTTTGCGTGCCAAACAAAGAAATCTTGCCCGAAAAAGGCATTCACACTTTGGAGCATTTATTTGCAGGGTTTATGAGAGAGCATTTGAATTCAAATGCCGTTGAAATCATAGATATATCGCCTATGGGTTGCAGGACGGGCTTTTATATGAGCCTCATTGGCAAACCAAGCGATGAAAGCGTGAAAAATGCGTGGCAGGAGAGTATGAAAGATATTTTAAACGCCAAAGAAATCCCTGAGGCAAATAAATTTCAATGCGGCACTTTCACCTTACATTCGCTTGATGAGGCTAAAAGCATAGCCCAAAAGGTGCTTAACAGCGGCATAGGCATAATGGATACAAGTAAAATTTTGCTGAAAGAATTTGCTTGAAATATTATTTTAAATGTCAAAAATTCATCAAAAAATAATTTATTTTTAAAATATCTTAATAAACTTCGCTTGTAAAAACAGGCGAAGTTGTAAGCTTTTACAAATCAAGCTCTATACCCACAGGAGCGTGGTCTGAACCTAGTATATCATCTCTTATGAAGGCATTTTTGAGTTTTGAGCCTAAATTTTCGCTGATGAAAAAATAATCAATCCTCCAACCCACATTCCTTTCCCTTGCTTTCATTCTATAAGACCACCACGAGTATTTGTCCTTAATATCGCCATTTATCGCCCTAAAAGTGTCTATAAAGCCTATTTTAAGGAGCTTGTCTATCCATTCTCTTTCGCAAGGTAAGAAGCCAGAGGTGTTAGCATTGGCTTTTGGGTGGGTTAAATCAAGTTCTTTATGTGCGGTATTAACATCGCCGCAAATGATGATTTTTCGTCCCTCTTTTAAGAGTTTTTGCAAGTAAAGTAAGAAATCATCGTAAAATTTCATTTTATAAGCTAATCTCTCCTCGTCTTTTTGTCCATTTGGAAAGTAAATATTAAACAAAACAGCGTCTTTAAAACGATGTTCTAATACTCTCCCCTCATTATCCTCTGCAAATTCGCATTTTTTTGTTTCGCATTCAAAATCACAAAGGCTCATCACACCAGAATACCCAGCCCTTTGAGCCGAATTTGAAAAGATTGATTTAAAATCAAGCTCATAAATGCCTTTTGGGAATTTATCCTCACTCGCCTTTATCTCTTGAAAGCCGACAAAATCAAATTTCTCATCTTTAAGCCATTGCAAAGCGTTTTTCTCACAAATGGCACGCAAACCATTGACATTCCACGATAATAATTTCATTTTACCCCTTTTTTTAAAAGAGCAATTTTATCATAAAAATTTGAATTAAATTTAAAAAATGTGCTTTTTACTTTTTTGATTGAATAATCATCTAGTATGGGTATGGTAGAATTTATCAATGGCTAAATACATTATGATAGAAATCTTTGGACTTGAATTTAAATTTATGGTTTGCTTTTTTAATCGGCGTGTTTTTGAGCTATTTTATCGCACTCTTTTGCCTTGCATAGTTCAATGGCAAATTTAGCCCTTTCTTGTATGTGTTTTTCGATAGGTTCTAGCCATTCATCACTTAAATTAAACTCTTTATGCCTTTTGAATTTAAATTGGGTGAGTTTTGTGAGATTAGGGATATGACGAGTTTGCACTGCCTCTTTTATCTGCTCATCAAAACTATATCCAAAAGAACTTATTTTTTCTATTTTAGAGTTTTTAATATTTTTTAGCTCATCTAATGTGAGAAAATTCATCATAGAATAACCATTGTCAAAAATTGGTGCAGGACGAAGCAGTTTGTTGGTGTTATTATCTATTATCATTCCAAAATTACCCAAATGCCTATCAGGGTTTAAAATCAACGCATCAAAAAGCATTAAATCTTGTAATTTTTTGGGAGCATAAAATTCAGCTATGGCATTGATTAGCTCGGCTTTTTTTAAGAATTTATATTCTTTATTTTTGAAAATTTTATACATAGGGGCATAGCCCTCATTTTCATTGGTAAATATGGGACAAGAACTCACTATTTGATTATGAAATGTTTTTAAATCATAAGGCACATATTCAAACTGCATAATTTCAGCAATTTGAGCCATATAAAATTCACTAAATGCTTCTTTCCCGCCATTTGCATATTCTGTGCCTGAACCCTTATAAAGATAAATTTGCTTATCAATTCTGTGCCAACATTTTTTCAACATTCCATTTGTAGTGTATTCGGGTGAGCTAGTAATCCCACTTATTTTTTGAGTAGTATCACCAAAGGCTATGTGTTCTAATGTCTCATTAAAGGCGTTATCGTAAAGATTATAATCTTTCCATTTATAGTTTTCATTTGCAGGAACTATCCAAAAGCTGTCATTTAAAGAAAGTCCCAAAGATATATCTATATAATCCATAGGCTGTTCTTTACCATTTTCACTATAAGTGGCGACTATATTTTCGACAAATTCTCTATTTTCAGGGATTTTTCTATCTTTAATCCACAAAGAAAGATTAAGCTCTGTTTCATTGAGATTTAAAGGCAAAAGATGGGCATTAAGAATTTGTATATTTTCAATTTTTTGAGTAAGGTTAATACTATTAGAAAGTGTCGATTTGATTTCCTTTGTTACCACCTCAAAGCTCAATACATCAATATCTTTATTTTTTAAAATGTATTTTGCCATTTTGTCCTTTCATCAAATTCAAAACCCACAAGCCATTTGAAATTTTGCCCTCAATGATTCACTTTGAGGCTTGTCATTCATTCCCAAACACCTCTACCCTTGCTTTTGCTTTTAGCAATAACATCGATGTCTTTCACTCCATTATCAAGCCACCACCACTCTTTAACATTGCGTGTAATGGCTTCGTTTTCCACAACCCTATTGATTGTAAAAATCCCCAAACGAGCTAAATCATTCTCATCGCCACTAGAAAGATAGGTGTGCTTATCCTGTTTAATAAGTCCTGCGTGTTGAGCCATTTCATCAAGGTAAGCATAAAGCTCATCAAGCTTGTATTTTCCCTCTCTTAAAATCTTTTCCTCATCTAAAACGATTTTTGTGCTGAGCATTTTTTATCCTTTCAAGCTAAATTCAATCTCATTATAGCACAAGTTCCTTAAAGCCAAAATGAAGCTTTAAGCTATTAAATAAACGGGTTTAAAATCTCATCACGCAAAACTACACCAGCAAATCAAGGCTTAAAGCGCTTTGTGTGCTTTGTGTAATTTGTGCGATTAAGCCTTTTATGTCATCATTAAAATTTGGATTATCAAGATTGTCGATGATGAGGCTTTGGCTTATTTTAAGGGAAAGTGAAAGCTTTGTAATGCTTTTCATCTCCTCTTTTAAGGCGGTAAAATACTCCTCGCTACTTGCGTATTGCTCGGCATTAAGTTGCTTTTTAGCTTCTATGTCAAGGTTTTTTTGAGGCTTTTTTATCACTATCTGCACCGATATAATTTCTCTTATAGGCTATATCGCCAAACCAGCCTGAAACAAATTTTTCAGCCTCACCGCTTAAAAGGATTTTGCCGTCTTTCACGCTTAAATTCTGTGAGCCAAAATACATTGTCAAAATAAGCTGACACTGACTTTTCCTTGTCATTAAAATTGTGCCATTGTAGCCAAAAACTCAAATTTTTGTCAAGACAAAATCACTCTTTTTTGCAAAAAATTTTAAAAAATTTCTCTCAAAAAAAGCCAACTATAAAGATAAATTTTGTAAAATTCACATTATTTTTTTAAGGACTACTATGGACGAGAACAAGAAAAAATCCCTTGACGCTGCACTTAAAAGCCTTGATAAAACCTTTGGCAAAGGCACTATTTTAAGGCTTGGAGATAAGGAAGTGGAGCATATTGATGCCATTGGCACGGGTTCTGTGGGGCTTGATTTAGCCCTTGGTATAGGCGGTGTGCCAAAAGGACGCATTATCGAAATTTACGGACCTGAGGCTTCTGGTAAAACCACACTCACGCTTCACATCATCGCTGAATGTCAAAAAGCAGGTGGTGTGTGTGCTTTTATAGACGCTGAACACGCCCTTGATGTCAAATACGCTAAAAATTTGGGCGTAGATACTGATAATCTCTACATTTCACAGCCTGATTTTGGCGAACAAGCCCTTGAAATCGTAGAAACGATAGCAAGAAGTGGAGCTATTGATTTAGTTGTCGTTGATAGCGTGGCTGCTCTTACTCCAAAAGCCGAGATAGAAGGTGATATGGGAGACCAGCACGTGGGATTACAAGCAAGATTGATGAGTCAGGCTTTAAGAAAACTCACGGGCATAGTGCATAAAATGAACTGCACGGTGATTTTCATCAACCAAATTCGTATGAAAATCGGTGCTATGGGCTATGGCACTCCTGAAACAACAACGGGCGGCAATGCCTTGAAATTCTACTCCTCCGTTCGCCTTGATGTCCGCAGAATCGCCACACTCAAACAAAACGAAGAGCCAATAGGCAACAGAGTCAAAGTCAAAGTCGCTAAAAACAAAGTCGCTCCACCATTCAAACAGGCTGAATTTGATGTAATGTTTGGCGAGGGCATATCCAAAGAGGGTGAAGTGATTGATTATGGTGTCAAGCTTGACATTATCGACAAAAGCGGGGCTTGGTTTTCTTACAAGGACAAAAAAATAGGACAAGGACGAGAAAATTCAAAAGCCTTTTTGAAAGAAAATCCAAAGGTGCTTGATGAAATCATTAAAGCCATACAAGGTTCTATCGGCATAGAGGGTGTTATCTCTGCAAATAATGAAGACGAGGAGGAGTAAAATGCTAGTCATTGAGGATGTGCGGGCTTATGAAGTGCTTGATAGTCGTGGAAATCCCACCGTTAAGGCTGAAATCACTCTAAGTGATGGTAGTGTAGGCAAAGCCATAGTGCCAAGTGGTGCAAGCACAGGCTCAAAAGAGGCTTTGGAACTGCGTGATAAAGATGAGAGATTCGGCGGAAAAGGCGTTTTAAAGGCGGTGAGTAATGTCAATGAAATCATTGCTGAAAATATCATTGGGCTTGATGCCTTTAATCAAAGCCAACTTGACGCCGTTTTGCTCGAACTTGACGGCACGAAAAACTACTCAAATTTAGGAGCAAACGCCACTTTGGGCGTGTCTATGGCAAATACAAGAGCAGCAGCAAGGGCTTTGAATATTCCTTTGTATCGCTATTTAGGCGGTGCAAATGCTAGTGTTTTACCCGTGCCTATGTGTAATATCATCAATGGCGGCGCTCACGCTAATAACAATGTCGATTTTCAAGAATTTATGATAATGCCTTTTGGCTTTACAAGCTTTAAAGAGGCTTTGCGTGCGGTGTGTGAGGTGTATGCACTGCTTAAAAAGGAATTAGCAAGTTTAGGACACTCAACAGCACTGGGCGATGAGGGCGGTTTTGCTCCAAATTTGGCAAATAATACCGAACCCATCGAACTTTTGATGAGCTGTATTAAAAAAGCTGGTTATGAAAAGGGGATTAAAATCGCCCTTGATGTCGCAAGTAGTGAATTTTACAAAAACGGCTCATATCAACTTGAAGGAAAAAGCTTTTCAAGCGATGATTTAATCGCTCGTTATGAGGAACTTTGTGCGAAATATCCAATTTTTAGCATTGAGGACGGCTTGGCGGAGGATGATTATGAGGGCTGGATAAAGCTCACTCAAAGACTTGGAAGTAAAATTCAGCTTGTGGGCGATGATTTATTTGTAACCAACGAGGATATTTTACGCGAGGGCATAGTCAAAAAAATGGCAAATGCCGTGCTTATCAAGCCAAATCAAATAGGCACAGTAACGCAAACGATGAGAACGGTGCGTTTAGCCACAAGGCATAATTACAAGTGCATTATGTCCCACCGCTCTGGTGAGAGTGAGGACGCTTTTATCGCCGATTTTGCCGTGGCTTTAAACACAGGACAAATCAAAACAGGAGCATTAGCAAGGGGCGAACGCACAGCTAAATACAATCGCTTACTTGAAATCGAGCTTGAAAATGATGAATTTTTAGGAGAAAAACTCTGAATACAACTTTGCAAGATAAGGATTTACTGAATGCTTATGATGAGCGGGTAAAGAAAAAGCAGTTTTATTTTGATACGCTAAAAATGTTTATTTACGCCTTGCTTACGATTTTAGCGGCGTATTATTTTGGCAATATGCTCTTTGGTAAATCCTCGCTTGAAACCTTGCTTTCCTTGCAGGAGACGAAAAAAGAGCTGAATTTGAGGATAAATTGGCTCAAAGAACAAAACGCAAGGAAGCAAAAAGAGTATTTTGAATTAAAAGGACTATATCCTGATGAAAAACGATAAATTGATGATGATTTTGGCTTTTTTAACAAGCCTTGCTTTTGCACAAGATAATCCTTTCGTGCCGCCTCAACCCATTGACGAAGCGGCGATTTTTAACGACTTTGAAAGAAAAGATGTGGTGTTTAACTCGGACGCAAGGCTGCTTAAAAGCATTAGCATCACTTATGTAACCCTTGATGGCTCGGAAAAAACTATATCGCTAGACATTAACCAAAGCTTGGATTGGCATAATATCTATGCCTTTGTGAAAACAAAGTCCCCACAAACCACGCCCGTGCTTGATGTCTCTGTAACTACGCCCGAGCAGTTTAATCTTACTGGCGAAAAAAATGCAAGTCTTAGCGTTGAAATTCCAAACGATAATGGCAAGTTAGATGAATTCATCAGCTTTGCTAGTTATAAGAAAAAAATCAAATTCATCACCCAAGATGAAATTATAGGGCATTTTGCCGTAGGAAATCCAAGCAAAATCATCATTGATTTTGAGCGAAATGCAAGTTTTAAAACCAAAAATTTAAGGCTTAAAATCGGCACAGCTTTCAAGCAGCTCACACTTGGCGCACACAAGGGCTACTACCGCCTTGTGATTTATTTAGACGGCAAATACAATTACAAAATTCAAAAAGATGACAGCGGCTATGTCATCTTGCTGGTTTAATAAAATTTGCTTTTTGTCAAAGCATTAGTATATTTGTGCTAAAATGGCATTTTGTTTCACATTTTTTGAAAGGTTAAGCGATGAAAGCAGAAGCGAAAAAGGTTTGGATAGACGGGAAAATCGTTGATTTCAAAGACGCCACCGTGCATATACTCACGCATTCTTTGCATTATGGAAATGCCGTTTTTGAAGGCACTCGTGTGTATAAGGGCGATAAAGGTTTGGCTATTTTTAGGCTACAAGAACACACAAAAAGGCTTTTAGAGTCCGCTAAAATCACTCTTTTACAATGCCCTTACTCTCAAAAAGAGCTTGAAAACGCACAGATTGAAATCATTCGCGCGAATGAATTTAAGACAAATGCCTATTTGCGTCCTCTTATTTTTCTAGGAGACGGCGAAATGGGCGTTTATCATATGAAAGCCCCTGTGCGTGTAGCCATAGCCGCTTGGGAAATGGGAGCGTATCTTGGAGAAGAGGGCTTGAAAAAGGGCATTAAGGTGAAAATTTCAAGCTTTATGCGAAACAGCGTAAAATCGGCGATGAATAAGGCAAAAGCAAGTGCAAACTACTTAAATTCACAACTTGCCAAATTTGAAGCCGTTGAAGCAGGGTATGAAGAGGGTTTATTGCTTGATGAGGAAGGCTTTGTGGCTGAGGGAACGGGGGAATGTTTTTTCATCGTTAAAAACGGCGTTTTAATCACTCCACCAAATGACTTTTCATTAAGAAGTATCACGCAAGATACGGTGCTACAAATCGCTAAAAGCTTGAATTTGCCTGTTTTAAGGCAGAGGATTAGCCGAGATGAGGTTTATACGGCTGATGAAGCCTTTTTCACAGGCACAGCAGCTGAAATCACGCCGATAAGAAATGTCGATGCACGCACTATTGGCAACGGCGAAAGAGGTGAGCTAACCAAGCTCTTACAAGATGCGTTTTTTGATGTGGTTTATGGACGCAACAAAAATTTCGCTTCAATGCTTACTTACATTTAAAAAGGATATGCAATGCCAGCAGATTTGAATGATTATTTCAACAAAAAAAACGGCTCTGATAACAAGCAGCCCTTGAATTTCAAAGCCCCAAATTTCGACTTTATGAAAGGTTTTGGGAAATTCACACCCTTAATTTACATAGTCATTATTTTAGCGATTTTACTTGTCGTGGCAAAACCTTTTGCCATAGTAAATTCAGGTGAAATGGGGATTAAGGTAACCACAGGTGCATTTGGAGAAAAGGCACTTGAACCGGGTTTGCATTTTTTTGTGCCAATTTTTCAAAAAATCATAGTCATCGACACCAAGGTAAGACAAATGACTTATGCTTCGGTTGAGGGCGTGAATGAAAGCTCTTTGCAACGCGGTTCAGGCGTGATAAATAAAAGCAGTGTGTCCGTGCTTGACAGCAGGGGACTTAGCGTTTTAATCGATGTAACCGTGCAATACAAACTCAATGAAGCCGTTGTCCCACAAACCATAGCCAAATGGAATGTGAATTGGGAGGATAAAATCATAGACCCAACGGTTCGCGATGTGGTGCGAAGCGTAGTCGGTAAATACACAGCTGAGGAATTACCAGCAAATCGTAACGCCATAGCCCAGCAAATCAACGAGGAAATAGGCAAGACTATCGCTAGTCTTGAAAATCACCCCGTTATGCTCAATGCCGTGCAATTACGCGAAATCGTCCTACCACCTGAGGTGAAAAAGCAAATAGAACTCGTCCAAGTTGCTAAACAAGAAGCTGAAAGGGCTTCACAAGAGGCTTTGCGTAGGGCTACACTTGCTGAGGGTGAGGCAAATGCGACTATCATTAGCTCAAAAGGTAAGGCTGATGCTGCTCGTATAGAAGCTGACGCACAAGCTTACGCAAACAGACAAGTAGCAAATAGCTTAAACAATCCGCTTTTAAATTTAAAGCAAATTGAAGTGCAAGGCAAATTCAACGAAGCCTTAAAAAGCAACACAGATGCTAAAATTTTCTTAACACCGGGCGGTTCTGTGCCAAATATTTGGGTGGATACAAAGGATACGAAAAAGCAAAGCTCTGTAAGTCAGTAAATTCATTAAGGAAGCAGTATGCAAAATCTTAAAGAATGGATACTTTTTTACACACAGCACCTTTACACTGTGGATTTTTTGTTCCTTTTTTTAGTGATTTTTGTCTTTATCTGCATACTGCTTGTCGTGGCGTTTTTAGGGAAACACCCCATTTTAGCTTTGTTTGTTTTGCTTTTTGACTTTGTTATTTGTGGGTATTTGTTTTATTATGGTTATGATTTTATCGATAGCAAGGTTAGAGCGAGACAGGCTGAAATAATCACTTCAAGGCATTATGGTGAGAGCAATTTTGTCGTGGATTTTAACATTACTAATATTTCAAAATACCACTTCACTTACTGCAAGATTACGACAAAGCTTCGCCCACAGCTTGATAACAATGCAAGTTTTTTTGCCACTTATAAAAATCACTTTTTCCCCTTAAAAAGCAAGAGCAAAACCTTGCAAAACGGCTTGGCAAGGGGCGAAACTCAAATGCAAAGGATAAATTTTGAAAATTTCAATCACGATTCAAAGCTCAGCATAGAGCTGATTAGCGAGTGTTTTTAATGCTAAATATCTTTCATATTCTTATTTTTGCTGGTGTGATTGTCCTTTTTGCCTTTATTTGCTTAATCATATTCATTTATGTTTCAAATTGGCAAGGCTCGATAGTGCTTTATTTTGTCAATGTCGTTTTATCAGGCATTTTGCTCTACTCCTTGTTAATGTATGTCGAGGAACATACCAAACAAGCCACGCTCACGGACATTAAATTCGCACGAAACCTACGCACAGAAAGCGTTTATATCACAGGGCGTGTGAGTAATATCACTCAATACCCCATAAACAAGTGCTTTTTAGAGCTTACCATTACCGATAAAGTCGGCAGCGATGGTGCTGTTTTTAACCCCAAAAACCAAAAAAACATTCAAAAAGGCTCAAATAGCGTTAATTATGTCGTGCAAATCATCAGCAACTTGCAGGGCAATGCTTACAAGGATTTTTCCGTTTCAATCCCATTCCCACCGCAATTTATCAACGCTGAGATTTATCATATTTTAAATTGTATTTGAAGGAGAGTATTATGAATTTACAAAATCAAGCATTTAATGGGGGGGGGGGGGTTAAGCTTTTCGCCTAATTTACCGCCAAAAGATTCTAAATTCACCACCAACACCGACTCAAATACCCTTTTAGAAAAATTCAACACCATACTTCAAAATGATAAAAATATAGTGCATTTATGCTTTCTCATTGGCTTTTTTAGAGTGAGCGGATTTAAGATTTTATGGAGGCTTATAAGCCCTAAATTAGCACAGCTTGAAAGCATTAACATTTTAGTAGGCATTGATGCGGATTTATCGCAGGATTTATCAAAGCTCATTTGCAATCCTCATCATCAAAAAAGCATTTATGAAAAATTTAAGCGTGAATTTTGTAAAGAACAATGCGAGGATTTAAACAATAGCGAGTATAAATTTGAGGTTGAAGAATCCTTTAATTTACTGCTTAAAGCCCTTAAAGAGCAAAAACTACAAATTCGCATTATCAAGGATAAAAAAACCCACGCTAAATTTTATATTTTCAATTCAAATCCCATACAAAATAGCTCAAATACAAGCTACAATGGCTCACTCATCGTTGGCAGTTCAAATTTAAGCTACAACGGCTTAAAGGGGCATTATGAGTTTAATTTAGAGACAAAAGACAGCAACGACATAGCTTACGCACTTTATGAATTTAACGAGCTTTGGAAAAATAGCATTCTTTTAGATGAAAGCGAAGTGCTTCAAAAACAAATAGAAGAAGAAAGTTATCTTAAAATTTGCACGCCAGAGGAGATTTATTATAAACTTTTAATAGAATATTTTGGCGAAAATCAAATCAAAATAGACACAAGCTTAAAAAACCTTTTCCCTAAAAATTTTTTAGTGCTTAATTACCAACTAGCCGCCATAACAGAGGGGCTGGAAAAATTAGAAAAGTATAGCGGCTTCTTTTTAAGCGATGTTGTGGGACTTGGAAAAACTCTCATCGCCCTTATTATCGCTAAACGCTTAAAGGTAACGCAGAGGAATTTTCACATAGCCATTATCTGTCCTCGTGCTTTGGTGCAAAATTGGGATAAGCATTTAGATTTGCTTGATTTAAAAGCCGATGTAGCCTCTTATGATAAGCTAGATACCAT
This sequence comes from uncultured Campylobacter sp., assembly GCA_964607975.1. Classification (GTDB taxonomy): domain Bacteria; phylum Campylobacterota; class Campylobacteria; order Campylobacterales; family Campylobacteraceae; genus Campylobacter_D. The sequence goes on from CAZSMF010000014.1 coordinate 27,610, forward strand.
ACAACAAAAGGCACAAAATTATAGCCTCATTATCATCGATGAAAGCCATAACCTAGCCAATCACCTCTCCAATCGCTATAAAAATATACAAGAAATTTGCAAAACAAGCACGATAAATCAAGAAAAGAAAAAGGTGATTTTACTCTCAGCCACGCCTTTGCGAAATTCCCCACAAGATATTAAAAATCAACTTTTGCTTTTCCAAGATGAAAGAAATGCTAATATCGAGGATGTAAGCAAATTAGATGAATTTTTCAACCCACTGATTCAAAACTTTGAAGCTGTAAAAAAAGAGCTTAAAAATGCACCCGAAAAAAGAAAAGAAGCAAAAGAAAAGCTTGATGACATTGCTAATAAAATCCGCAATAAATTACTGCGTTTCGTAATGGTAAGACGCACGAGAAGCGATATTTTAAACATAGAAAGCTTTAAAGATGATTTACACAAGCAAAAACTTAAATTCCCTAAAATCGCACCGCCAAAAGATTTAAATTATGATCTAGACAAACGCACACTCAATTTAGCCTTGCAAACACTTGCCTTGCTTAATGATAAACAAAATGACATTGGAGAATTTGGCTATTATCGTTATTTGATTTATCCAAATTTAACGCCAAGCGGACAGGTAAAATTTCAACAACACTACGGCGATAAAAAGAATTTCATAGAAAAAGCCCAGCAGCTAAAAAATCTTATGCAAATACTTTTATTTAAGAGATTTGATTCTAGTTTTGAGGCGTTTAAGGAGAGTTTAGAGGTTCAAATCAAGTCCTTAAAAGCCTTTTTGATAATGTTTGAAAAGGGTAAAATTTCAATCCCCAAAAAGCAAAACAACCTTTATAAATTCTACGATGACATTTTAGCAAGAGAAGATGATAGCGAAGATGATTTAGAGCTTTTACTACAAAGTTATGAAGAAAAGGGCAATGTCATTTTCCTTGAAATTGGTGATTTTAAAGAGGATTTTAAGGCTCATTTACAAAGTGATTTACGCACCTTACAAACCCTGCGTTCAAAATGGCAGGACATTACAAATGATACCAAGCTTAAAACCTTGCAGGATAAACTTAAAGAATTTGAGGGCAAAAAAGTCATCATTTTTACTGAGGCAAAATCAAGTGCAAATTATCTAGCAACAAAGCTACAAGATTTAAAAGTTTTAAAAATTGACGCAGCTAATAGAGATAAAAATTACGAAATTTTAAATGAAAATTTTGACGCTAATTTTAACAATAAAAAAGATGATTACAGCATTTTAATCACCACAGATACACTCGCAGAGGGTATCAATTTGCACCGCTCAAATATCATCATCAATTATGACAGCCCTTGGGGCATTACAAAGCTTATGCAACGCATTGGACGGATAAACCGCATAGGCACAAAGCACGAAAAGATTGAAATTTACAATTTCAAGCCCACAAATTTAAGTAATGAGATTTTGAATTTCAAGCAAATCGCTTATCAAAAATTACAAAGTTTTCATTCTACTCTTGGCGAGGATTCTGCTATTTATGATGAGATTGAGGAGTTTGAAAGCAAAAAATTGTTTGAAAAAATTCAAAATGAAAGCGATGAATTAAGCGAGGACACGGAGTTTTTAAACGACATTCAAAAGCTATATAGAGACGATGAGGCTAAATTTAACGCTATATTAAAGATTAAACCCAAATCACGAAGCTTTATAGATGATGAAGAACAAAGCTTTTGCTACCTTAAAAACGAGCTTGGCAATAGCTTTTTTTATGCACTCAAAGAAAATAAAGCTGAAAAATCAAGCTTTTTACAAATGGCAAGATACCTTAAAAAGCAGCTTAATACAGCTATCATTAAGCCAAATGAAACGCAAATAAAAGCACATTACAATGACATAGAAAAGATTTTACAAGAGCATAATGCCCCAAACAACGAAACGCTTTTTAACACGCCTACACAAGAAGCAAAAATTAACAAAAACACGAACGCAAAAACAAGAAAAGCTTACAGCAAAATAATACATTGTAAATTTTTAAGCGATGAGGAAAAAGAACGCATTAAAAAAGTGCTAGAAAATGGCATTTTAAAGGGCATTGAAAAAGAAATAGAAAATGCCAAAAAACAGCAAGATTATGAAAACATTAGCGCAAAATGCCAAAGAACGCAAATTTCACAAGATAGCCCAATGCCAACAGGCTCAAAAACCCCACAAATACAATTAAGCATAAGTGCTTTTATGAGGAGTAAAAAATGAACGCACACTTTAATTTAGACAATTTTGTTAAAAATCCTTTTAACAAAGACAGCTTTAAAGGCTTTTTGATAGAGCTTTTCGCTGAGAAAATCACCTTTATGGACGAGATTGTTTATCCACAAGAATCTTGTATTATAGAGTCTTTGCAAATTGCCAAAAATGTTAAGCTAGAAGGCAAAGAACTTGGCATTTTTATCTTTCAAACAAAAAGCGTCAAGGCAAAAATCACCTTGCATAATGAGCTGAAAAAAATTCTTAAAGAATCCACCGCAAGTGCGATTTTAGCGATTTTTTATGAAAATGAAATGAAAGAATTTCGCCTTTCTTTAATCACCAGCGGTTTTGATTATGAAAAAAACAAAGAAACTTTTAGCGATTTAAAGCGTGGGAGTTTTGTTTTAGGACACAGCCAAACAGCCACAGCTAGAAATGCCTTGCAAAAGCTAATTGACAACAAAGAGGCTTTAAATTTAGAAGTGTTGAAAGAGGCTTTTTCGCAAGAACCCGTCCAAAAAGAGTTTTTTGATAGTTATAAAAAGTTTTTTGACACTATCATAGATAAACTTGAAAAGGCAAATTTAAACACTTATTTTAAAGATTACAAAGGCATAAACCATACAAAAAAAGCCATAAAAGCCTTTGCAAACAAGCTTTTAGGGCGAATTGTCTTTTTGTATTTTTTACAAAAAAAGGGCTGGTTGGGCGTGCCAAAAGATAGCGAGTATGGCAGCGGACGGCAAGATTTTTTGAAAAATATCTTTGAAAAAACTTGTAAGCAAAAGGAAAATTTTTACGATAAATACTTACGCCCCTTGTTTTTTGAGAGTCTAAACAAGCAAAGAAGCGATGATTTTAACCCCCTATTTGAAAGCAAAATCCCCTTTTTAAACGGAGGCTTATTTGAAGATGAATTAAAAGATGATAAGGCACATTTTGCAATCAGTCAAGTTTTAGACAATGCCTTTTTTAAAGAGCTTTTTAAATTTTTTGAAAGCTATAATTTCACTTTGGAGGAAAGCTCTCCAAAAGAAGTTGAAATCGCCATTGACCCTGAAATGCTAGGTAAAATCTTTGAAAATCTCATTGATTATAACAAAGAAAATGGAGCTTTTTACACACCTCGCCCAATAGTGCATTATATGTGTCAAAATGCCTTACTTTTGCACTTTAAAAACAGCTTCCCGCACAATGAAAACGAGTTAAAAGCCCTCATTTTCAAGCAAGAAAGCGATAATGACTTTGTGCGAAAAAACGCCGCAAAGATACAAGAAAAGCTTTTAAATTTAAGCATTTTAGACCCCAGCCTTGGTAGTGGGGCTTTTCCTATGGGACTTTTAAGCGAAATGATAAGCATTTTAGAAAGCCTTAATAAAACCCTTGAAAGCAAGGATAAGGCGGATTTAAAAAGACGCATTATAAGCAAGTGCATTTATGGCATAGACATTGATGCTGATGCCATAGAAATAGCAAAACTTCGCTTTTGGCTCTCCATAGCCGTAGATGAGCAAACTCCCCAGCCCTTGCCAAATTTAGACTTTAAATTTATGCAAGGAAATAGCTTGTGCGATAAAATCTGCGGACGAGAGATAATACCAACTTTAAACACAGCAGAACTAAAAGCAAGCCCCGATTTATTCGGCGATTATGACACAAAAGATTTAGACAAAATTTCGCTTTTTGATTCTACAAAAACAGATGAACTAAAAGGGCTTTTTGGTGATTATTTTTCGCAAAATGAGGCAGTAAAAAAAGAAAAAGCCAAAAAAGATATTTTAAATTTAATGGAAAAAGTCTTTAATGCTCGTATAAAAGAGCTTGACAAACGCATTACAAATTTAAAAAATTCCATATCAGGCGTAGGTTTGCAAGCAAGCACAGAGTCAAAACAACAAAAGCAAAAAGATTTAAAAGACTATGAGGACTATGAGAATTTTAAATATGAGCTTTTAGCCTTGCTTGATGATTACAAGAAAAACGACTTTCACAGCGATAAAGTCTTTTTGTATCATTTCTTTTTTGCTGATATTATGCAAAGTGGCGGTTTTGACATAATTATCGGCAATCCGCCTTATATTCAACTTCAAAAAAATAAAGGAGAGTTAGCAAAATTATACGAAAAGCAAAATTTCAAAAGTCTAGCTAAAACAGGAGATATTTATCAACTCTTTTATGAGAAATGCTTTAACTTGCTTAGTCCAAATGGCGTTGTAAGTTTAATCACTTCAAATAAATGGATGCGTGCAGGTTATGGCTCTACAACAAGAAAATATTTTTACGATAAGGCAAATGTTTTTAAGCTTGTCGATTTAGGAGCGGGTGTGTTTGCAACTGCTACTGTCGATACAAATATCATTTTCTACGGCAGACTTTTTGAGAGTGCAAGAGAGAGATTGATACCCGCCTACACTTCGCTTGATGGGACAAAGAAAACCATAAACGCATTTGAGGATAAAGAATGGGTGATTATGGACGAAAACGAGAGGCGCATTTATGAGAAGATTAGCAAACATAAACCGCTCAAAGATTGGGACATAAAAATTTATCGAGGAGTTTTAACAGGATTTAACGAAGCGTTTATCATAGACGAGGAGACGAGAAATAGATTGATTAAAGAGGATAAAAAATCCGCCGAGTTAATCAAACCCATTTTGCGAGGACGAGATATTAAACGCTACTCTTACGATTTTAAGGGACTTTATTTAATATGCACATTCCCAACTTTAAATTTAAATATAAATAATTATCCTGCGATAAAAAAATATTTAAAAAGTTTTGGTAAAAAATTAGAGCAAAGCGGAGAAAAGGGTTGCAGAAAAAAGACAAATAACAAATGGTTTGAAACTCAAGATACAATCGCTTATTATAAAGAATTTGACAAAGAGAAAATTGTTTGGACGCCTGTTAATGGAATTTACTCTTTTTCTTTTATTGATGCTGGATATTATTTTAATAATTCAGTATTTATGATTACAAACAAAAATAATAATGTTTATGAATTAAAATATTTATCGGCGGTTTTAAATACGACTACTTCAAAATTTGGAAATTTAATAACTCCTTTGACTAAAATTGGAAATTATACTTATGGTTCAAAAGAATTTATGGAGACAATCCCAATTCCTAAACCCGATAAAAAGACGCA
>CAZSMF010000015.1:0-8802 GCA_964607975.1 uncultured Campylobacter sp.
CTGTTTTAGTATTTTTGTAAGAATTGCCGTTAAAATATATCTTGCAAAGATTTATCAAGCGATTAAAACGCAAAAAGCTATGCTTTAAGTGAATTTATCGCAATTAAGCTAGACTTCTATAAACTCTCCACCACAGCAATGCCGTCTTTAAAAGCAACGATTTTTACTTCCTCATTAAGCCTTACTTTGCTGGTGTCGCTTTTCCACATTGTGCCTTTGCACTCTATAATGCCATTAGCTACAACCTTAGCCTTTGTGCCGATTTCAAGCTTTAAATTCGCATTTTCAACGAAGTTATCCTTTGGCTTTGAAAATCTTTTCATCAAAGGACGCAGGGCAAAAAGAGCGATAATAGAACAAAGCACTATGCAAAAACATTGCAAAGCAAGGGAGTTAAAAAGCCCAAAGAAATTTAAAACGCCACTTATCAGCACTCCAACGCCGATAAAGAGCAAAAAATAGCTAAAAACAAACAATTCAAGCAAAAGTAAAATTCCAGCGATGATAAAAAACCACATTGTTTCTATCATCATTTCATTGCCAAAGAAAAGCTGCATTACTTATCCTTTAAAAAGTCCTTAATCACCGACAAAGAGCCGATAAATTCAGCCGTTTCATAAGGGACTATAACCTTATCTTTGCTTGAATTTTTACTCAATTCAGCAAAGGCACTTATCCTGTCTTTTGTCAGCAAAAATTCAGCCGCTAAGGGACTTTTTGCCATTTCGTCATTGATGAGCCGTATCGCATCGGCTTGTCCTTGTGCGAGGGCGATTTGCTCGTATTTTCTAGCCTCAGCCATTCTTTCTATGGCTTCTGCTTGGAGGACTTGTTCTTGTTTATATGCTTCGGCATTGCGAATTTGAGCCTGTTTTTCAGCCTCTGCTTTAAGCTCAATGGCTCTTTTGTCCCTTTCAGCTTTCATTTGCTGGTTCATACTCTCTTGTATGTCCTTGCCTACCGAAATTTCGCTAATCTCCACACGCATTATTTTCACACCCCAATTATGTGCTGCTTCCCCAAGAGCCACTTGCAAAGCCGCATTGAGCTTGTCTCTGTTAGAAAAGGCTTCATCAAGGGTGATTTTACCAAGCTCCCCACGAAGTGTGGTTACGGCAAGATTTTCAATAGCCATTTGATAGTTCGTTACCCCATAAACAGCCGTTTTTGCGTCCATTACGGTGATGAAAACAATGCCATCGACAAAAATGCTGACATTGTCTTTGGTAATGGCTTGTTGTCCCATATTGATGAGCTGTTCCTTGCTCGTTACCTTAGCCACCACCCTATCTATGTAAGGGATAATCAAATTTAAGCCTCCATAAAGGGATTTGTGATATTTTCCCAAACGCTCGACAATGTAAATATCAGTTTGTCCGACTATTTTAAGCCCTGCAAATATAGTAGCCACAACGACTACAAGCAAAACGATAGCAATCACAAGTGAAGTTGATACCATAATCTTTCCTTTCAAAGTAAGTGGCAAAATTCTAGCAAATTTTACTTTCATTTTGTTTAAAAATTAGTCTAAAATTCGCTATAATAAGGGCTTAAATTCAAAAAAGGCAAGCTATGCAAAAGATTGATTTAAAAAATCAAAGCGTTTATAAGCTTTATTTTCGCTATTTTCTGCCCTCACTTTGTGCTATGCTTGCCCTTTCTACCTACAATGTCGTTGATGGCATTTTTGTAGGACAAAAGCTTGGCGAGGACGCTTTGGCGGCTGTTGGCATAGCTTGGCCTGTCTTTCCTGTGTTGATTGCTTATGAATTGTTATTTAGCATAGGTGCGGCGAGTATTTCTTCGTATTATTTAGGACGAGGACAGGAGCAAAAGGCGAGGGAGGTTTTTTCCTCTGTGTTTTATTTTGCCTTTTTAAGTGGCGTTGTTTTGGGCTTTTTATTTTATATTTTTTGTGATGAAATCGTCATCGCACTTGGAGCAAATGAGGAAATCGCCCCATTAAGCAAAGAATTCTTACAAGTCATCTTTCTAGGGGCTTTTATCATAGTCTTGCACCCCTTGCTTGACATTTTTGCGATAAATGACAAACGCCCTACCCTTGCGATGATAGCGATGATTGCGGGGGCTTGTAGCAATGTGCTTTTGAACTATCTTTTTATCTTTATCTTTGAATGGGGGCTTTTTGGCTCGGCAATGGCTACTATCTTGGGGCATAGCATAGGCTTTTTGATTTTATTGTCCCATTTTATCAGGGCTAGGGGGCAAATTTATTTTGTCTGGGCTTTGAGGCTTAAAATTCTACTCAAAGCCGCACAAAATGGCATAGCACAGGCAAGTGCGGAATTAAGCGCAAGTGTGGTTATGCTCGTGGCAAATCATCTGCTTATACAACTTGGCGGAAAAAAAGCTGTGGCTATGTATAGTGTGGTGATGTATTCAGGTATAGTGCTTTTTACTACGCTTTTATCAGCCTCTCAGGCTATACAACCCATAGCAAGTTATAATTTTGGTGCAAGAGCCTTTAAAAGACTTGTAAGCATATTGCGTTTTGCTCTCATTTTCTCTTTGTCTTTGGGGCTTGTTTTGTATCTTGGGGCAATGTATTTTAGTGATTATTTAGTGATTTTGTTTTTGCAAAAAGACAGCAATGGGGTTGTGGATTTAAGCTTTTTAAACGACACCATTAAAGCGATGAGTATATACTTTCTAGGCTACATACTCATAGGCTTTAATATGAGCGTAGCCTCCTTTTTTCAAAGCATTCAACGCCCTATGAGTTCTTTTGTGGTTACCATTTCTTACACCTTGATTTTTGTGCTTTTGCTTTTTATGATACTGCCTGAATTTTGGGGAATAAATGGCATTTGGGCGAGTTATCCAGCAGGACAGCTCATCTCTTTTGCCGTAGCCTTGCTGGTGCTGTGGTATGAATTTCATAAAGGCGTTTTATCAAGGACGAGGTGGAGAGCTTTTCAAAAACAAAAAAGCTTTATTTGAAAAAGTTTGGCTATAATGTGATGAAAAATTTTAAGTTGGATTGAAATGGACTTTTTTTTCGTTGAATACAGAGACCCCATTGTAGGACTTGTCATACTCACCGCACTTATTTTGGTGGTGGCTGTGGGGTATTATTTTTGGCGTATCTTTGCCGCACAAAGCCAAGAAAAAGGACTTGTGGGCTTTATTAAGAAATTTGAAATTCAAGACGAGCATAAAGATTTGCTGCGTGCTTCAAGTTTGAGCCTTGAAAATTTGCATTTTTTGGCTGGAATTTTCACTAAAAGCGGTGAATTTGAAAAAGCCATACAAATTTATCTCATCGCCCTTGAAAAAATCAAAAACAAAAACGAACAAGAGCTGCTTTTTTATGATTTAGCCGAAGTGTATTTTAAGTCTGGCTTCTTACAAAGAAGCGTTGAGGTGCTTTTAAACGCTTTAAATTTACGCCCACGCAATGAAAAGGCGTTAAAACTCCTTAAAATAGCCTATCTTAAACTCAAAAAACACGATGAAGTGCTAAATACCCTCGAATGCTTGTTTGAACTTGGCTTTGATATAAGCAAAGAAAAGGCTTTCATCGAGGCTTTGCGTTTGCAAAATGCTGGAAAACTGGGCGAAATTTCCCCAACTTTGTGCGAAAATAACGAATTTGTTAAAAGATTTTTGCTTGAAAAAACGGGACAAAATCGCCACGCTGCTTTTGAATTTGTGGTGGATTTGCTTTACAAAAATAAAAAAGTTGAATTTTTAGACGATGGGCAGTATTTTGAGCTATTTTGTGCTTTGAATTTAACGCCGCAAAAAGAAAATTACGCCTTTACAAACCCAAAACTGCAAATGCTTCACATACTCAATCAAAACAATTTTAAAGCCAAGCTCAGTTTTTCTTATATTTGCACGCATTGTAAAAACCAAATGCCTTTGTTTTTTTATCATTGCCCGATTTGCTATGAATTTGGCAAATGCAAAATTCTTTATGAAGTGCGTGATGATGAAAATCGTTGAAATTTACACTGATGGTTCTTGCCTTGATAATCCGGGCTTTGGCGGCTGGGCTTTTATCTTAAACTATCAAGGACACGAAAAAACGGGCTTTGGCGCACAGGCTAATACAACAAACAATCAAATGGAACTTCGTGCCATTATACAAGCCTTAAAAGCCCTCAAAGAACCTTGCGAAATTTTGCTTTTCACGGACTCAAATTTAATGGTGCAAAGTATCAATGAATGGCTTGAAAATTGGGTGAAAAAGGATTTTAAGGGCAAAAAAAATGTGCCTTTGTGGAAAGAGTATTTAGAAGCGGCAAAGCCTCATAAAATCAAAGCCTTTTGGGTAAAAGCCCACAACAATCACCCACAAAATGAGCGTTGCGATGAAATGGCAAGAAATGCAGCCTTAAAGCTTAAAAATGAGGCAAAGGCTTAATCCTCACTCAAAGAATGCTCAAATATAAATTTATGCTCAGTTGGTAAGGCTTCATAAAGGGCTTTTGCTAAGTCTTTTATCTCCCAAAGCGCACTTTTACCACTTCTTAAATGTAAGAAATTTTGCAAAGCCCTTGCGTTTACCGTCCAAGTAAGCTCGGTTTTATAGCTTTCAACAAGGCAGTATTTGGCTATATCAAGGCTAATGCTGTTTTGTAAGATGAGGCGTAAATGCTCCAAAGCCGCAATACTAGCATTATCAACGGCTTCATTCTTGCTTAAAACAAGATATTTACTAGCTCTTTCAAAATCATTTTGCTTAAATTCATCTTCATTTCGCAACTCTTTAAGGGTATAGCGAGTGCTTTTCACGCTCAAACTTGCGTGGCGATGACGGGCAAGTTCTTGCAAACACGCCCTTGAAATGCCTTGAATGTAAAAAGTGTAGTTTAAATGCTCCAAAGTCGAAGCGTGTTTGAATTTATTCCCCACTCTGTCAATCAACTCTTTATCCACTTCCCCGCCATCATCACTTTTAGCAAAGCTTTGCCAACAAGTGCGAATGGCGTGAGAGCAAATTTTTAAATCCGTGTGTGATAAGAGGCTTATTTTCATTGTTTGTCCTTTATATATGGTGCAAGTAACATTGCTAGAATCGCTAGTGCTGTTATTGCTGCTATTAGTTCTAACATTGCTTTTCCTCCATTTTACTTGCGAATTTTAACTGAATTTCAAAGACAATTTTGCCAAATTTTTGCTTTTAATTTAATAAAAGTATATTTTGGCTATAATGGCACTTAAATTTTACAAAGAGTAAGAAATGAAAAAAGCACAGACTAAATACATCTTCATCACAGGCGGGGTGTTAAGCTCACTTGGCAAGGGCATAGCAGCAGCAAGTATTGGCACTTTGCTTAAAAATTCCGGGCTGAAAGTTGGCATTTTAAAAGCCGACCCTTATATCAATGTCGATCCGGGGACTATGAGTCCTTTTGAACACGGCGAAGTCTTTGTAACCGATGATGGTGCGGAGACGGATTTGGATTTGGGGCATTATGAGCGATTTTTAAACGAGAATTTAAGTCAAATCAACAATTTCACCACAGGCAAGGTGTATCAAAGCGTGATAGAAAAGGAAAGGCGTGGGGATTATCTTGGTAAAACCATTCAGGTTATCCCGCACATAGTCGATGAAATCAAAAGCCGCATTAAGGCAGCTGGACTTGGAAAGGAAATTCTCATCGTGGAAATTGGCGGAACGGTCGGCGATATAGAGGGTTTGCCCTTTTTAGAAGCCATTCGTGCCTTGCGTTTGGAGGTTGGCAAACAAGGAGCGATGAACATACACCTCACCCTTGTGCCTTTCATCAAAACCACAGGGGAGCTGAAAACAAAGCCCACTCAACACAGCGTTGGCGAACTTCGCCGCATAGGCATAAGCCCTGATATGATAATTTGTCGCTGTGAATTGGCTTTGGATAAAGAATTAAAAAGCAAAATCGCCATTTCTTGCGGCGTAGAACAAAACTGCGTCATAGAAAGTGTCGATGCGAAAAGCATTTATCAAATTCCGCTGAATTTTTTAAAGCAAGATATTTTAAATTCCATAGCCTCTTTGCTTGATTTAAAGCCTTTAAAGCCCGATATGAAAGAATGGGATAGGCTCGTAAAACGGGTGCTTAAACCAAAAAATGAGCTGCAAATTGCCTTTGTGGGTAAATACATCGACTTAAAAGAAAGCTATAAAAGCCTTACAGAAGCCATTATCCACGCCGGAGCGGCACTTGATAGCAAGGTAAAACTCAAATGGGTAGATAGTGCTAAACTTGAAAATACCGATGAAAACGAAGCCTTTAAGGATATTAGCGGAATTTTAGTCGCTGGTGGCTTTGGAAACAGGGGCATAGAGGGCAAAATCAAAGCCATACAATTTGCAAGGGAAAAGAAAATTCCATTTTTAGGCATTTGCTTGGGTATGCAGCTTGTTCTTGTGGAATTTGCTCGGCACATTTTAAATTTAAAAGACGCTCATTCAAGCGAATTTGACAATAAAAGCAAAAATCCTGTCGTCTTTCTCATCGATGAATTCATCGATAGTTTAGGCAAAAAGCAAATTCGCACGCAAAAAAGTCCGCTTGGAGGCACGATGAGACTTGGTGCTTATGAATGTCAAATCAAAGCCAACACCCTTTTAAGCGAAATTTATCAAGGTAAAAAAAGCGTCAAAGAACGACACAGACACCGCTTTGAAGCAAATCCTCGCTACAAAAAGGACTATGAGGCTAATGGGCTTATCGTTAGCGGGGAAAGTGATGGGCTTATCGAGGTAGTTGAGCTTAAAAATCACCCATTTTTCCTTGGAGTGCAGTTTCACCCAGAATTCACCTCGCATTTGGTGCGTCCAAATTCGGTGATTTTAGCGTTCATTGAAAAGGCAAAGCTTTATGCTCAGCAAAGATGAAATTCGCCAAATCTTACAAAATCGCTTTATAAACGACAAACATACTAGCCTTAATGCCCTACCCTTGCCAAATAAATTTAAAGACATTTACAAGGGAGCTAATCGCATAAAAAGGGCTATTGAAAATAACGAGCAAATTGCCATTGTGGGTGATTATGATGTCGATGGAATCATTTCTTGTGTGATTATGGCTGAATTTTTCGATGAAATCGGCGTAAATTACATTATAAAAATTCCAAACCGCTTTAAAGACGGCTATGGCTTAAATTCAAACATAGTCAAAGAGCTAAATACCAAACTCATCATCACGGTGGATAATGGCATAAGTGCCATTGAAGCGGCTGAGCTTTGTTTAGAAAGGGGCATTGATTTAATCATCACAGACCACCACATACCCCCACAAATTCTCCCACGAGCCTTAGCGATAATCAATCCCAAACAACAAGACAATGAGCCTTTAAACATTGAAATTTGCGGTGCACAAGTGGCTTGGTATCTACTTGCCGCAGTCAAAGATGTGTGTAAAATCAAAATCGATATGAGCCAATTTATCGAGCTTTTAGCCATAGCCATAATGGCTGATATGATGGAGCTTAGGGATTTAAATAGGGTTTTAGTCCGCAAGGGCATAGAAAAAATAAACTCCTCCAAACGCCCAGCATTTAAAGCCATAAAGCAACTTTTTCAAAAGAGCAAATTTGAGACTGAAAACATTAGCTTTCTCATCGCCCCTCTTATCAATAGCACCGGAAGAATGGACGATGCAAAGCTTTCTTTTGAATTTTTATACAGCAAAAATGAGGAAAAAGCCCTGCTGCTTTTAGAGCAAATCACAGCCTTTAACAATCAACGCAAAAGCGAGGAAAAGAGGATTTTTGAGGAGTCTTTGTCAAAGGTGAGTGATGAGGATTTTGCTGTGGTAGTCAGTGGTGCAAATTGGCACGAGGGCGTTTTAGGCATAGTGGCAAGTCGCTTGGCAAGGCATTTTAACAAACCAGCCTTTGTATTTAGTGAATTTGAGGACAGGGCAAAGGGAAGTGCAAGAAGTGTTGGTAAAATCGACATTTTAGAGCTTTGCGAAAGCCAAAAGGACTTATTTTTAAACTATGGAGGGCATAAGGGTGCTGGGGGTATGCTTCTTGCGCTTAAAAATTTGCCAAAGTTAAAGGCTGGATTAAATACATTTTGTCAAAACATACCAAAAGAGGACTTTATAAGCAGTGATGAAATTCTAGGTTTGATGAGTATAGATGATGTGGATTTTGAAATGCTTGAACTTTTGGAGTATTTTGAGCCTTATGGGCATAAAAATCCTCGCCCTTTGTTTGAATTTAAGAATTTAAGCGTTAAAAATGTCAAAAAGCTCGGCAAAGATGAAAAGCATTTAAAACTCATACTTGGCAGCGGTAGGGCAAGTGTGGAGGCTTTGTTTTTTAACTTTGGTAAAGAATTAAGCGTTGGAGAGACTATATCACTTGTCGCAAGTATAGGCAAAAACGAATTTGGCGGAGTGATAAAGCCTCAACTTCTTATCAAACATTTGAAAGGATAAATGATGAAAAAATGGTTTGCCGAAGATTTTGAATTTGAAATTGAGGTTATAGGCTTTTTGAATTCTAATAAAACGCAAGGGCATTGTCGCAATGGCGAGGAGATTGGCGATATTTATAAATGCAGTTATGGTTGTCCTGTAAATAAACAAGGATATGGCATTTGTTCAAAAGTAATGATGATAATGTTTCCTCTTATGGAAGCTGTGCGAAGTGGCGGAGATTTGCAAAAATTAGGAGGGGAGCAATTTAGCAAAAATATAGTCTGTCCTGATGGTTGCGTGATTTTTAAGCTCAGTGCGACAAAAACAGGAAATGCCAATTTCTTTCAAAGATGATTAAGCAAGGCAAGGCTTAAAGCCATTACGCCCATACCTGCAAGCAAGCCGTATAAGCAATGAT
>CAZSMF010000015.1:8902-32441 GCA_964607975.1 uncultured Campylobacter sp.
GCAAGGCTTAAAGCCATTACGCCCATACCTGCAAGCAAGCCGTATAAGCAATGATGTGCTTCTCCATAAACTCTTGCAGCGGGTAATAACTCATCAAAAGAAATATACACCATAATCCCAGCAATCACAGCAAAAGCGATAGCCAAACTCAACTCACCAATAAAGGGCAAAAATATTAGCACCCCAACCAAAGCCCCAATAGGCTCTGTAAGCCCTGAAAGGGCTGAGTAGATAAAGGCTTTTTTCTTATCTCCTGTGGAGTGGTATATAGGCAAAGAAACGGCTATGCCCTCAGGTATGTTGTGAATGGCAATGGCAATGGCTATGGCAATGCCAAAAGAAAGACTATCCAAAGCCGAAACAAAGGTGGCAAAGCCCTCGGGGAAATTGTGTATGGCTATGGCAATGGCGGTTAAAATTCCAGCCCTTTTTAAAGCCATATTTTTTTGCAAATTTTGATGATATTTTTTACTCTCCTCACTCAAAACGCAAAGTTTTAGCTCTTGATAATCCTCTTGCTCATTAAGGTCTAATTTTTCAGGGATAAGCTTATCCACTAAGGTGGATAAAATAATACCAGCGAAAAAACAGGCTATGCCTAAAAATTCACCCGTTAAACCAGCATATTCCTTTTGAAAGCTCTCGAAAGATTGGGGTAGAATTTCCATAAAAGAAATGTAAATCATCACCCCAGCCGAAAAGCCAAGCCCTACTGAGAGGACTTTAAGATTATCTTGTTTTGAAAAAAAGGCTATTATCGCACCAATGGCGGTAGAAAATCCTGCCAAAGTTGCCAAAGCAAAAGCCATAAGCATTTGCGTTAAATCAAAATCCATTTGTATCTCCTAAAAAATAATATAATCATAGCACAAAATCAATACCTCACCGCATTTATTTTGAGAAAATCTCTTAATTTATCATACTCGCTTCTTGTCAAATAGCGAAATTTGCCCTCTTTGAGCGTGCCAAGCTCTATTATGCCAAAGGCTACTCTTTTTAAATCCACAAGTTCTAAATCAAAATACCCAAAAAAACGCCTTAATTCTCTATTTTTACCCTCATTTATCAGCACTTTAAGCTTGGTATAACCCCCGCTTGAACCGAAAATTTCATAGTCTAAAAAGGGTGAGATTGTCATTGCGTTAATTTTACTTTTAAAATGCGCACCTTTTATGCCCGTAATTTCTAGTCCTTCTTGCATAGCACGAATGACTTTATCACTAATTAAGCCTTTGACTTTAAGATAATACTCTCTTTCTAAATCACTTTGCATTAAAGCACTCGCCACAGCAGGTGAATCGCTTAACATCAAAAGCCCCGTGCTAGAATAATCAAGCCGTCCCACACTACGCCACGAAGCAAAATTTTTTGGCAAACTATCATAAATAGTCTTTCGTCCCCTGTCGTCTTTATGGCTTACAAGCTCACCCTTTGGCTTGTGATAGATGATGAGTGAAAATTGCGTTCGCCGATAAAGCTTTTTGCCCTTAACAAAAACCACATCATCTTGACTTATTTTGTCGTTTAAATTCGCTTTTTTGCCATTGATTTTGACTAAACCTTGCTTGATAAACTCATCAGCCTCTCTACGCGAAAAGGCTGAATTGTGTGAGATGAATTGATTGATACGCATCTTACATCACAAAAATACTTGGCACTATGGTTGGGTATTTTTTGAGCTTTCTAAAAATGTGCTTTCGCAGGACTTGGCGAATTTGAGCCTCTAAAAAACGCGTATCATTAAGCACTTCATCTTTTATATTGCTAAAAAATACGCTCAATACCTCACTAATCTCCTTTGAAAAAGCCCCATCTTGTTTATCCGCAACCACGCCATAGCTTAACACTCTTGGCTTATTGATAAGCGTTTTATTTGCTTTATCAAGCTGAGCGATAACCACAACCACGCCATTATCGGCAAGTTTTTGTCTATCAATCACCACATCATCGGCGATTTGCTTGTTGATTTGATTATCCACAAAAACCTTGCCTGTTTTCACCGTCTTTACCCTTTTAATGTATTTGTGGCAAAGTTCTATTTGGTCTCCATTACTCATCAAATAAATATTTCTCTCATCAACCCCACAAGCTATGGCTGTTTGCTTGTGCTTGGTGATGTGATTGTATTCGCCATGCACGGGCAGAAAGAATTTAGGCTTTGTAAGGCTTAACATAAGCTTTTGCTCCTCCATACTCGCGTGTCCGCTAACGTGAATTTCGCTGAATTCTTGGTAAGCTACCTTTGCTCCGGCTTTGAGTAAGAAATCAAGCACGGCGTTAATGCTGCTTTCATTGCCCGGTATGGCTTTGGCTGAGATGATGATTTGGTCTGTTGGCTTTATTTTGATGAATTTATGCTCGTCCGTTGCCATTCTATAAAGCGCACTCATTGTCTCACCCTGTGAGCCTGTGGTAACTATCAGCACTTCATTATCTTTGTGCTTTGACACCTCATCAGCATCGATAAAAATCTTTCTATCAAGCGTAATATAACCAAGCTCCATAGTGGTGTATAAATTTCTTTCCATTGAACGCCCGATAACACAAACCTTGCGTCCATATTTTAAACCATAAGTGATAGCCTGATAAACGCGGTGTATATTTGAACTAAAAGTGCTCATTATCACTCGCCCTTTTGCCCTTGAAAAAATCAAGTCAAAAGTCGCTCCAACCGAGCTTTCGCTCTTTGTCGAGCCTTCGCGGTATGAATTTGTGCTATCACTTAACAAACAAAGCACGCCCTCATCGCCATAAAAAGCCAAACGATTTAAATCGCTTGGGTAATTATCAATGGGCGTGAAATCTATCTTAAAATCCCCTGAGTGAATGAGCGTTCCAGCCTTTGTTTTAATCGCCAAAGCCGAAGCGTCAATGATAGAATGCGTGATATGTATCCATTCTATCTCAAAATCGCCGATTTGATATAATTTTCTTTTCTCCACAGGACGAAAATACTTCCTCTCCTCCTTTAAGCCGTGTTCTTCAAATTTGTTTGAAATCATACCCAAAGCAAGTGGCGTGGCATAAAGCGGAAAGGCAAATTCCTTGTAAAAATACGGCACAGCCCCAATGTGGTCCTCGTGTGCGTGTGTGATGATAACGCCTTTGATTTTGTCTTTGATTTTGCGTATGTAGTCAAAGTCTGGTATGACTATATCAACGCCGTGCATAGCACTATCTGGAAAGCTCATTCCCACATCGATAACTATGGCATTTGTATCATCTTCAATCACAGTGAGATTACCGCCAATCTCCCCAAGCCCACCCACAGGCGTAATGCGAATTTTATGTGTGCTTGTGCTGTTGTATTTAAGCGGGTGCAAACGATTTTCGTGGATAATTTTATTTGCCTCAATCACCTTTTGCATTTGAATCTGCCAAGGCTCATCACCTGTAAGCTTTGTGGGGAGGTTTTTACTTTTCTTTTTAGGTTTTTTTGCCTCATCATTTTTTGGCTTTGAATTTGAACTTGTTTGGCTATTTTTCAAAGCCTCTTCGCTTTTGAGCGAATTTTCAAGCGATTTTTTCTTTCGCTTATAACGATAATGCTTGTTGCTTTTCGCATTCGTATTAGCGTTTTTTTGCTCCTCGTTCATAATAATCCTTCACATTTTTATAAATTTCAAGGAAAGATTCAACGCTCAGTTCGTGCGCTCTAATGTTGGCTTTTAGATTTAATTTTTCTAAACACTCTAAAAGCTGGGCTTTTAGGGGTTTGAGATTGCTTATGAGCTGTTTTCTTGGGGCTTTAAAACAATCTTTCAAAAAATCCTCAAAGGCGTAAATCTCGCAAATTTCGCTATATTCACGCCTTTTTTGTAAAAACATTAGCGATGAGACGACTTTTGGCATAGGCGTAAAGCTTTGCGGTGGCACTTCAAAAAGAATTTCTCTTTGGCAAATCAATGCACTTAAAACGCTTAATGCACTAAAATCACTTTCGCCACTTTTCGCACAAAATTTCAAGGCGAGTTCTTTTTGCACCATTACTAAAAGCCCTTTGCAGTTTGTATCCTGCAAAGCCTGTAAAATAAGCTTACTCGCTATATAATAGGGCAAATTCGCCACTAAAAAATACTCCTGCGTGTCTAAACTTGGAGTAAAAGCCTTACTAGCGTCCTCGCACAAAAGTTCTAAACTCTCATCTTTGAGCTGCTTTTGAAATTTCTTTGTCAAAAAAGGCATAAGCTCTGCGTCTATCTCGTAGGCTTTTACCCTTGAAATTTCTAAAAGTCTTTGCGTCAAATCACCTAAGCCAACCCCAATTTCAACGATTTTATCTAGCTCTTTGGGAATGGCTTGAATGATTTTGCTCAAAACCGCTTCATCGTGTAAAAAATTCTGTCCAAATCGCTTTTTCGCTTGTATCATTTTTTACTTTCGCTTAAAAATCGTATTGTATCTTTTTTTTGTAAATCATTAAGCCTTTATTGCATTCTTTTTGATAAAAACAAAAATTTTTTCTTAAATTTATCGTTTTTTTAAGTTTGATTTTCTAAAATACTATTTTGATTTTAAGGATTAAACAATGAGTCTTTTAAACCCGGTTTTAATAAGCGTAGTGCTGATGAGTGCGCTTTGCCTTTTTCGTTTCAATGTGCTTTTAAGCATACTTGTATCCGCCCTTGCTGCTGGTTTGCTTGCAGAACAAAGTATGCTTGACACTATGGATACGCTCATTAAAGGAATGCAAGGCAACCTCAAAACAGCATTAAGTTATATCTTGCTCGGTGCGGTAGCCGCAGCCATTTCACGCACGAATTTAACCGCCTATCTTGTCAGCAGCGTTTCAAAAGCTCTTTCGCAAAAGAAATTCGTGCTGATTTTAAGCCTCGCACTCCTTTCTTGCTTTTCGCAAAACCTCGTTCCCATACACATTGCTTTTATCCCTATTTTAATCCCTCCCTTGCTTGTGCTGTTTAACAAGCTCAAAATCGACAGACGAGCCGTAGCTTGTGCCTTGACTTTTGGGCTGACTACGCCTTATATGGTTTTGCCTTTGGGTTTTGGTTTGATTTTTCAAACTATCATCAAAGATAATCTTGCCGAAAATAATATTTTCGTGGAATTAAGCCAAATCACCAGCACTATGAGTATAGCCCTTATTTGTATGGCTGTGGGCTTGTTTTTGTCCGTTTTTATCTTTTACGCTAAACCAAGAGAATATCAACAAATCCAAATAGAAAAAATGAATTTTGACAATTTAAAAATGGGGCGAAAGGAATGGGGCGTTTTAATCGGGCTTGTGCTGACTTTAACTTTGCAAATTTACACTTCAAATTTGCCCCTTGCTGGACTTTTGGGCTTTGTTCTTATGGTGATTTTAGGCGGGGTTGAGTATAAAAAAGTCGATGAGGTTTTTGATGACGGCTTAAAACTTATGGGCTACATCGCCTTTATAATGATAGTCGCAAGTGGCTATGCTGAGGTGCTTAAAAGTAGCGGCGGCATAGATAGCCTTGTTTTGTCCCTTATACCTTTTATGCAAGATAACGCTTTTTTAGCCGTCTTTTCAATGCTTTTCATAGGACTGCTCATCACTATGGGCATAGGCACTTCTTTTGGCACTATCCCCATAATCGCCGCCTTGTTTTGTCCCTTATGCCTTGAACTTGGCTTTTCAAATTCTGCCATTATTTTCATCATTGGCGTAGCTGGGGCATTGGGCGATGCTGGGAGTGTGGCGAGTGAAACGACTTTGGCTGTGAGTGCGGGATTAAATGCGGACAAACAGCACGACCACATAAGAGATACTTGCATTCCTACCTTTTTGTTTTACAATATGTCTTTATTGTTTTTAGGAAGTATTATTACTTTATTTTTGTGAATTTGAGGGAAAAATGCAAACAGCAATCATTTGTGCGGGGAAAAACGAGCAGTTTAGCTTTGCTAAAAGCATAGGCGTGGGCTTGGTGGAAGCGAGTATGGGTTTGACAGAATTTGTGCTTGAAAACAAAGTGCAGAATTTGATTTTCATCGGCACTTGTGGTTTGTATAAAAACGATGCCGCCTTGCTTGAAATTTATGAAAGCAGACATTGTTTTAATATAGAAGCAAGTAGCTTAACCAATGATTTTTACAGCCCCTTGCAAAATGAAATCAATCTTAATGTTTCATATGAAACGACAAAATGCAATTCGTCAAATTATATTTGCACGGATAAAAACATAGCTGAAAAATTCGTCCATTTGGGACTTGAAATCGAAAATATGGAAAGCTTTGCTGTATTAAGCGTAGCGGCTCGTTTTCAAATTTCAGCCACCTGCTTTTTATGTGCGACTAATGTTTGCGACAGCAAGGCTCATCAATTTTTCATACAAAATCACGCCCAAGCGAAAAAGAATTTAGAATATTTTTTGCAAGAAAAAAATCTCATTTAGGATAAAAATTTGGACGAAAAACGCAATCTACTTGATTTTACCGCTGAGGAACTTGCTCAAATCATAAAGCCAAAGTTTCGTGTGAAACAAATTTTTGAATGGATATATCAAAAATACGCCGATGATTTTTCTCAAATGAGTTCTTTACCCAAAGAAATGAGGCAAAGCCTCGCTCAGCAGTTTCACTTTTCTCCCCTGCATTGCGTCAAATTCGAACAAAGCCAAGACAAAAGCATAAAATACCTTTTTAGGCTTAGTGATGGCTTGTTGATAGAGTCCGTGCTGCTACCGATGAAAGAGGAGAGTAAAGACGAAAATGGTAAAATGATAAAGCAGCCAAGATATACCATTTGCGTTTCAAGTCAGGTGGGTTGCAAGAGTGCTTGTTCTTTTTGTCTTACTGCAAAGGGCGGATTGAAAAGAAATTTGAGTGCTGGTGAGATTGTGGGGCAGATTTTATGGATAAAAAAGCAGCACAAACTTCCCTACGAACACAGAGTCAATGTCGTTTATATGGGTATGGGCGAACCTTTGGATAATCTTAACAATGTCGCCAAGGCTGTGCGAATTTTAAGCCAAAACCTTTCCATAAGCCCACGCCGCCAAACCATAAGCACCAGCGGTTTAGCCAAACAAATAAAAGCACTTGGAGAGATGAATTTGGGTGTGCTTTTAGCCATTTCCCTACACGCCGTTAATGACGAGTTGCGAGACAAGCTTATGCCTATAAACAAGGCGTATAATATCGCTTCTATTATGGAGGCTGTGCGGAATTTTCCTATCAATCAACGCAAGAAAATTATGTTTGAATACCTGCTCATCGACAAGCTAAACGACAGCCCACAGAACGCCAAAGAACTAGTCAAGCTTTTAAACGGCATTAGGGCAAAGGTGAATTTAATCCTTTTCAATCCCCACGAGGGAGCAAGTTACCAACGCCCAAGCATACAAAACGCCGTAGCTTTTCAAGAAATTTTAAACGCCAAAGGCATCACTTGCACCATAAGACAAAGCAAGGGGCTAGATATTAGTGCTGCGTGCGGACAGCTCAAAGAAAGGACAGAACAATGACGATTTTAGACATAGGCGAGTTGATTTTTATCATCGTTGTGGTAGGAATTTCACTCGCTGGAATCATTTATGTGTTAAAAAATGAAAAAAAATAAAGTTTCATATGAAACTTTTCACAGAGCCAAAGATAAAAAATTTGCAAATATTTTTGTAGAAAATAAAAGGAAAAAAAATGTTTTACCTCATCGTTAAAAGCATTCATCTTTTGTGTGCTTGTATTGTCATTGGCTATTTAGTATATGATGTTTTTGTTTTTTCCCTCTTAAAAAAAGGGCGAAGTGAGGCTGAATTCATCAAGCTCAAAAGAGAGCTTTTAAGAGCAAGTGCGTTGATTTTGGGGACAAGTTTTTTGTTTTTATTGTTAAGTGGAGGGATTTTAGCGAATTTTTATTTAAATATAGAAGCTTTGACTTGGGAGAATTTTTTCTTGCAAAATCACATTCAAAAAATGATTTGGCTTAAAATCGCTCTCGTGCTTTTGCTTTTGCTTTGCACCTTGTTTTCTTTTTATTTTATCCTCGTGCTGAAAAAGCCCGACCCGTTTCGCCGATTTTATCATCACCTTGCCCTTGTGATTTGCCTCTTCGCTCTCATTGTGGCGAAAATTTTTATGTTATGATTTATGCAATTTTTAAGGAAATTTGGCTATAATGGCTTTTCTAAAAAACCCTATTAAGGACGAAAAATGAAGATGACGATGAAGCTTTTGTTGAGCTTTGCCTTGCTTTGCGTAAGTGCGAATGCTTTGGAATTTAACGAGCTTGGGCATAAATCCAAATCTATGGGCGGCGTTGGCGTAGCGATGCGAAACAATCCTTACGCTATATTTTACAATCCAGCACTCAGTGCGGCAAATCCAGCTACACGAGTAGGCTATGGCGTTGGCGTGGAATTAAGCTACAAAAATGTGCTTGATGTTTTCGATTACGACTTTGAAAGAGTTAAATTCGAGGACATTGACAAATTCAACGCCTTGCTTGAAGAAAACTTCCTCAACCTCAAAGGACAAGGGGCTTTCGCCTTTAAAATCCCAGATGTCCTACCTTACGGACAGCTTTCCTTGGGTGTAGCTTACAGCTTATACGGCACAGCTCATTTTACAGGTAAGGTAGAAATACCGCAAACTTATGAAGCTTTGGTTGATATTATCAATGGAAAAGCACCAATATATCTTAATATGAGACGCATTGATATGCTCGAAGTGCCTGTATCTTACGCCATTAACGAAGAAACTCCGGTAGGAAGCGTAAGTCTTGGCGTGGCTCTTAAATTTATGAATGTATCAAGCTATCTTTACAAGGAGCGGCTCACAATAAATTATGATGAAAATAAAATGTTTGACGGCATAGTCAAAAATACCGGTGCGACAAGGGATAGTAATTTTGGCTTGGATTTGGGTGTAGTGTATAGTCCTGTCGATTTTCAAAGCCTCAATGTCGCTTTGAGTGCGAAAAATATCAACGCTCCAAAATTTGACTTTAAAAAAAATGGGGATTTGAAAATCAAACCTCAATTAAGACTTGGTTTATCTTATGAATTTTTTGAAAGTTTGACTTTGGCTGCTGATATGGATTTAACCAACAACACCCTACTTCAAACAGGTGCAGAAGGAGAAAAGGTGCAAAAGTCTCAAAAAATGGGCTTGGGCTTGGACTTTGACACCACATTCTTTGATGTGCGTGCTGGTATAGCCAAAGATTTAAGGCAAGATAATGGGGCATTGCTTTCCTTTGGCTTGGGATTTAGCGTCTTTGATATAGGTTTGGTTGCTTCAACAAAGAGTGTATCCGTTGAAGGGACAAAAATCCCACGCTATATAGGCGTTCAGCTTGGCGGAGGATTTAGCTTCTAATCTTTAAGCGAAATATCTTTAAATTTAGATATTTCGCCTCCTCTTGCTCACAAATAAAAGCTCACTCGCAAAGCACAGCAGATAAAAATTCAGCCCTCATTTCTTTTGGCGAAACAATGTCAAATTTTTCCCCGCCAAATTCAAACAGCAAACGATGAGAATGCAAACACAGCCTTTTTGCCCCCGTTAATTTCACTCTGTCAATGGGGCTTATCTTTTTATCTAAAATGCTTTCTATTTGAGCTTTTTCTAAACCATACAAAGACTCGCCTAAAATTTTATGTTTCATATGAAACAGGTGCAGACGAATTTGGTGCTGACGCCCCGTGAGCGGACGAGCCAAAACAAGAGAGGCATTTAAATCCTCGAAAAATTCAAGCCGCTTAAATTCTGTGTAAGCTTCCTTTCCTCCCTCGCTCAAAGGACAAATTCGCATTCTTGTTTTAAACTCGTCATAATCCTTACCCAAAGCCAAAGGCACATTCACTTCAAATTCAAGCGGTGTTTTCCCTTGCACGAGGGCTAAATACTCTTTTTGAATTTGCCTTTTTTCAAACATAGTTTTAAGCACAATTTGCGTTTTTTTGTTTTTAGCGACTAAAATCAACCCACTCGTCTCCCTGTCAAGCCTATGAGCCACACAGGCTTCTTTGCCATACAAATGCCAAATTTCATCACTTAAACTATAAGGGCAATTTCGCCCATTTGGGTGGCTTAAAACCCCGCTTTTTTTATCAAAAATAGCAAGGTTTTGATTATCAAAAATCGGCTTTTCCCCAAGTGGAGCATTTTCATAGACTATGAGTTCTATTTTGCCCTTTAAAATTTGATTTTTCTGCGTAACCAGACTTTCATCACAAAAAAGGCGTTTTTTATCGATGAGTTTTTGTGCCTCGCCCATTGAAATGCTTAAAGCTTTCATCAGCACTTTAAACGCTGGTAATTCATCATTTGCAAGTTTAATCTTTTTATAAGCCAACTTTAAATCTTTTATAATTTTTATTAAGCTATAATTATACTTCATTTTCTTTAAAACACAGCAAAAAGGCTTTATAATATGATAAATCGTTATAGCAGAGAGCAAATGGCGACAAAATGGGATTTACAAGCCAAATACGATGCTTGGCTCAAAGTCGAGCTTGCGGCGGTAAAGGCTTGGAATGAACTTGGACTTGTTAGCGATGAAGATTGTCAAAAGATTGTTAAAAATGCTCGTTTTGATATTAAACGCATTGATGAGATTGAAAAAAGCACCAAGCACGATGTCATCGCCTTTCTTACGAATATTAGCGAAAATTTGGGCGAGGAAAGCCGCTTTTTACACTATGCGATGACAAGTTCTGATTGCATAGACACAGCACAAGCCTTGCAAATCAAAGAAAGTTTAGAGCTTATTTTAGAGGATATTGACTCTTTGCTTAATGCCATTGAAAAACGAGCCTTTGAATTTAAAGACACACTTATGGTTGGCAGAAGCCACGGCATACACGGCGAACCTATCACTTTTGGGCTGGTTTTAGCCTTGTGGTTTGATGAGCTTAAAAAGGCTAAAAATCTACTCCTTAACGCAAAAGACAATATAAGCTTTGGAAAATTAAGCGGAGCAATGGGAAATTTCGCTCACTCTCCTTTGGAATTTGAGGAAAAAGTTTGCGCCATTTTGGGCTTAAAAGCAGCAGCGATTTCAAATCAAATCATTCAAAGAGAACGCTACGCAGAAGTCATTTGCGCCCTTGCTTTACTTGCGGCAAGTTGCGAAAAAATCGCCGTTAATATCAGGCATTTGCAAAGGACAGAAGTTTATGAGGCTGAGGAGTATTTTTCGCAAGGACAAAAGGGAAGCTCGGCTATGCCGCACAAACGCAATCCCGTTTTAAGCGAAAACATTACAGGGCTTTGCCGAGTTATTCGCTCTTTTGCCACTCCTGCACTTGAAAATGTCGCCCTTTGGCACGAAAGAGATATTAGCCATTCAAGCGTGGAAAGATTTATACTGCCTGATAGTTTCATCACTTGCGATTTTATGCTTGTGCGTTTAACAAAGTTAATAGAAAATTTGCTTGTTTATCCGCAAAATATGATGAAAAATTTGAATTTAACGGGCGGTTTGGTTTTTTCTCAAAGAGTGCTTTTAGAACTTCCTTTAAAAGGCATAAGTAGGGAAAATGCTTATAAAATCGTCCAAAGAAATGCGATGAAAGTGTGGGCGGATTTACAAGAGGGCAAAAAGGGCATTGATGATGAGGGCAAAAGCCTATTTTTACAGGCTTTGCTCGAAGATGAGGAACTTAAAATGAATTTGAATTCTGCCGATATTGAAAAATGTTTTGACTACTCGTATTATACCAAAAATGTTGATGCCATTTTTGCAAGAGTTTTTAATCACAGAAAGGATAGTAAATGAAAGTCATCAAAAGAAATGGACGCACTGAGGAACTTGACATATCAAAAATTCGAAAATACACCACAGACGCCGTAGCTGGACTTAAAGGCGTGAGTTTGAGTGAGCTAGAACTTGACGCGCAAATTCAGTTTAGAGAGGGGATTACCACAAAAGAAATTCAAGACACGCTCATTAAAACGGCGGTGGATAAGATAGATGTTAATTGTCCTGATTGGACTTTTGTGGCAGCTAGGCTTTTTTTAAACAGCTTACACAAAAGAGTAAGCGGAATGAACCGCTACAATCACCTAAGAGAATACTTCGAAAGAGGCGAAAAAGAAGGACGCATTTTACTTGGACTGAAAGAAAAATACGATTTAGATGATTTAAATAATTATATTAAACCCGAAAGAGACTTGCAATTTACTTATCTTGGCATTAAAACCCTGTATGATAGATATTTAATCAAGGACAAAAAAGGCGAACCCATAGAACTTCCGCAGCAAATGTTTATGGGCATTGCTATGTTTTTAGCACAGAATGAATTTAATCCGCAAGAATGGGCGAAAAAATTTTATGATTTAATCTCCAAATTTGAAGTAATGCTCGCCACACCAACGCTTTCAAACGCTAGGACAACAAGACATCAGCTCAGCTCGTGCTACATAGGAAGCACGAGTGATAATATCGAGGGCATTTTTGATTCTTACAAAGAAATGGCACTGCTTTCTAAATTTGGTGGTGGCATAGGCTGGGATTGGTGCAAAGTGCGTGCTATGGGCGGCAGTATAGACGGGCATAAAAACGCCGCTGGGGGCATTATCCCCTTTCTTAAAATCACCAATGACATAGCCGTAGCTGTGGATCAGCTTGGCACACGAAAGGGAGCGATAGCCGTTTATATAGAGCCTTGGCATATGGATATAAACGATTTTATCGATTTGCGTAAGAATTCAGGCGAGGAAAGACGCCGAACGCACGAGCTTTTTCCAGCACTTTGGATAAATGATTTGTTTATGCAAAGGGTGAAGGATAATGACAAATGGACCTTGTTTGATCCTATGGAAGTGAGCGATTTATGTGATTTGTATGGAGCTGAATTTGACAAGCGTTATGAGGAGTATGAAAAAGACGAGAGCAAAAGCAAAGAAATAGTCGATGCCAAAGAGCTTTGGAAAAAGATTTTGCTTAATTATTTTGAAAGCGGAATGCCCTTTTTGTGCTTTAAAGACACGGCAAATAAAACCAATCCAAACCCACATTCAGGCATTATTCGCAGCTCAAATTTATGCACGGAAATTTTTCAAAACACCCAGCCAAATTATTATCAAATCAAAGTCGTCTTTGAGGACGGCAGCCAAAGCCACTACGATGAGGAAGAGCTTGTGCGAACCGATGAGGGCTACGAAAAATTTGCCAAAAAAATCTCCACGCTTGATAGCATAGGCGGTAAAAAGGTATATATAGTCGAAAAATTCAACAACGAGGGCAAAACCGCCGTATGCAACCTCGCAAGTATCAATTTAAGCAAAATCAACAGCAAAGAGGACATTCAAAGAGTCGTGCCAACGGCAGTTAGAATGCTTGACAATGTGATTGATTTAAATTTCTACCCTCACATAAAGGTAAAAAACACGAATTTAAAATCCCGCAGCATAGGGCTTGGCGTAATGGGTGAGGCTCAAATGCTTGCTGAAATGAAAATCCACTGGGGCAGCGATGAGCATTTGTTTAAAATCGATGAAATTATGGAAATCATAAGCTTTGAGTGCATACAAGCAAGTTCAAATTTAGCCGTAGAAAAGGGAATTTACGCTGAATTTGAAGGCTCAAATTGGAGCAAGGGCATTTTTCCTATCGATGTGGCAAATGAAAAGGCAAAATCACTCACTTTAAGGGAGGGTTTGTTTGATCAAAGCCAGTGTGATTGGGATAAATTAAAAGAAAAGGTGAAAAAAGACGGAATGCGAAATGGCTATTTAATGGCGATAGCCCCAACCTCATCAATC
The DNA here is from genome assembly GCA_964607975.1 of uncultured Campylobacter sp. Taxonomy (GTDB): domain Bacteria; phylum Campylobacterota; class Campylobacteria; order Campylobacterales; family Campylobacteraceae; genus Campylobacter_D. Next base: position 22,598 of record CAZSMF010000015.1, read on the forward strand.
TCCATACTCGTAGGCACAACGCAAACCATAGAGCCTATATACAAAAGAAAGTGGTTCGAGCAAAATCTCAGCGGTATGATACCCGTTGTCGTCCCAAATTTAGACCTTGATTCTTGGGGCTTTTACACTCCATCTTATGAGCTGGATCAAAGGCTTTTGGTTAAAGCAGCAGCAGTGCGTGGCAAGTGGATAGACCAAGGACAAAGCCTTAATATCTTTATGTCGCTTGATAAGGCAAGTGGGGGCTATCTTAATGATATTTACACTTTGGCTCATTCCTTAGGCATTAAATCAACTTATTATTTAAGAAGCGAAAGCCCTGACAGCACAAAGGTTGATGTGGCTGATAGAAGCATAGAATGCGAGGGTTGTCAGTGAATTTACGCAAAATTTTACATAAAATTCACAAAAATCTTGGCTACGCCAAATTTTAAGGTGCTTTGAGTGGAATTTTTAAACGCATTTATTTTAGGCGTAGTCGAGGGTTTGACTGAATTTTTACCCGTAAGCTCGACAGGGCATATGATTTTAACTTCAAGCATTTTAAGGGTAAATCTTGATGAGAAATTCTGGCAAAGCTTTCTCATCATCATACAGCTTGGTTCTATACTTGCGGTGCTTTTTTTATTTTACAAAAGGCTCACTCAAAGCCTTGAAATTTGGCTTAAACTTGCCATAGCCTTTGTGCCAACAGGCTTTGCGGGGCTTTTTATCTATCCCTTTGTCAAGGTGCTTTTTAATGGCTATGTGGTAGCGTTTATGCTGATTTTAGGCGGCATAGTTTTCATACTCATTGAAAAGGCTCACAAGGGCAAAACTTATGCTATCAACAGCCTTGAAGAAGTGGGCTTTAAACAAGCCTTTCTCATCGGTATTATGCAGTCTTTGGCGATGATACCGGGGACTTCTCGCAGCGGGGCAAGTATTGTGGGCGGTTTAATACTTGGTTTAAATAGAAAATGTGCGGCTGAATTTAGCTTTTTACTCGCCATTCCTACTATGTTTATAGCAACGAGTTACAATCTTTACAAAAATCCGCAAATTTTAGATTCACAAGCATATTTTATCCCCTTACTCATAGGCTTTATCACGGCTTTTATCGTAGCTATTTTTGTCATTAAGCTTTTTTTGAATTTCATCAGCAAATTTAGCTTTGTGCCTTTTGGGATTTATCGCATCGTTTTGGGCGTTTTGTTTTTGTTTTTATTTTACAATGAAACCTTACCCGCAAATAAGCCATTTTAAAATGCAAAATATAAAAAAATTCACAAAAAATGCTTTTTTTACGCAAATTTATGCTAAATTTCAAAAAAGATTAAGGCTTACAAGCTACAATTAAGGCTATATTTTTAAAGGAGCAAAAAACTGAAAGAAAATATCATCGCTTACAAGGGCGAAGGCTTTATTATCGACACGCAAAGCACGCAAGAAATAAGTCAAATGACTCCCATTTATTTTGATGATTCTCCTGAATGTTTAGAGGTTTTACGCCATAGCTGTGCGCATTTAATGGCTCAGGCGATTAAGGCTTTGTATCCTGAGGCTAAATTTTTCGTAGGACCTGTTATAGAGGACGGCTTTTATTATGATTTTCGCGTTCATTCAAAGCTAAGTGATGAGGATTTACCAAAAATCGAAGCTAAAATGAAAGAATTTGCCAATGCCAAACTTGAAATTTCAAAGTATGAGATAGAAAAAAGCGAGGCTATTGCTAAATTTAAAGATGATGATTTAAAGCAAGAAGTGCTTTTGAGGATACCGCAAGGTAAGGTGGGTATTTACAAACAAGGTGAATTTGAGGATTTGTGTAGGGGACCGCACTTGCCAAATACCAAATTTTTGCAATTTTTTAAGCTTACAAGAATAGCTGGGGCGTATTTGGGCGGTGATGAAAAAAGAGAAATGCTCACAAGAATTTACGGCACAGCCTTTGCGACAAAAGAGCGTTTAAAAGAGCATCTTTTCATCATCGAGGAAGCAAAAAAACGCGACCACCGCAAACTTGGCACGGAGTTAAAACTCTTTCATTTTGACGAACAAATAGGCGGCGGCTTGCCTTTGTGGTTAAGTAACGGGGCAAGAATGCGAAGTAAATTAGAGCAAATTCTGTATAAAATTCATCGTTTGCGTGGCTATGAGCCTGTGCGAGGACCCGAGCTTTTAAAGTCTGAGGCGTGGAAAATCAGCGGACACTACGCAAACTACAAAGAAAATATGTATTTTACACACATAGACGAGCAAGAGTATGGCATAAAGCCTATGAACTGCGTAGGACACATTAAAATTTATCAAAGCGATGTGCGAAGTTATAGGGATTTGCCTATAAAATACTTTGAATACGGCATAGTGCATCGCCACGAAAAAAGCGGGGTTTTGCACGGCTTGTTTAGGGTGCGTGAATTTACCCAAGATGATGCTCATATTTTTTGTATGCCAAGTCAAATCAAAAGCCTCGTGCTTGAAATTTTAGACTTTGTCGGCTCTTTGATGAGGGCTTTTGATTTTAAATACGAAATGGAAATCTCCACAAAGCCTGAAAAAGCCATAGGTAGTGATGAAATTTGGCAAAATGCAACCAATGCCTTAAAACAAGCCCTAGACGAGCAGGGCTTAAAATACGGCATAGACGAGGGCGGTGGAGCATTTTATGGACCAAAGATTGACATTAAAATCACCGATGCCTTGAAAAGAAAATGGCAGTGCGGGACTATACAGGTGGATTTTAACCTGCCTGAACGATTTGAGCTTGAATACACCGCAAGTGATAATAGCAAACAGCGTCCGGTGATGATTCACAGAGCGATTTTAGGCTCATTTGAGCGATTTATTGGGATTTTAACCGAGCATTGTGCTGGGGAATTTCCATTTTTCATCGCACCAACTCAGGTGGGCATAGTCATCATCAACGAAACGCATTTAAATTATGCTTTGAAAATTCAAAAACAATTACTAAATTTAAGCATAGATAGTGAAATTTATGATAAAAATGAGAGTTTGAGTAAGAAAATTCGCAACGCCGAAAAGCAAAAACTACCGATGATAGTTGTTTTAGGCGATGAGGAAGTGGCAAATGAAAGCGTTGCTCTACGAGATAGGAGAGCCAAAGAGCAGAAAAACCTTTCTTTGAAAGAGTTTTTTGAATTCGTAAAGGGGAAATTAGATGAGGTGCATTTTTGAGTAAAGAAAAAGAAGTATTGCTCAATGAGGAAATAAGAGCGAACGAGCTTCGCTGTGTGGGCGATGATGGCGAGGCTTTTGGAATACTTAGTCGCACAGAGGCTTTAAAACTAGCAAGTTCAAGAGGGCTTGACTTGGTTTTAATCGCACCTGATGCAAAACCACCTGTGGCAAAGGTTATGGACTTTGGAAAATTCCGCTACCAGCAGGAAAAAAAGCAAAAAGAGGCGAAAAAAAAGCAAAAAGTCATTGACATTAAGGAAATCAAGCTTTCGATTAAAATAGCCCAAAATGACATCAATTACAAAGTCAAACACGCTTTGGAATTTTTAGAGCAGGGTAAATTTGTGAAATTTAGGGTGTTTTTAAAGGGGCGAGAAATGCAAAACCCAGAAGCTGGTGTCGCCTTGCTTGAAAGGATTTATCAAAGCATTGAGGATAAAGCATCAAGAGACAAAGAGCCAAATTTTGAAGGGCGATATGTGAATATGCTTGTTGTGCCAAAGAGGGCGTGAAATTTATTTGCATTTTATGATGATAAAGTCATTGTAAAATGCTAAAATTAAATATAAAAAGTTTTACAAGGTGAGTAAAACATTGACATTAAATTTTGTCGATAGATATCAAAGGACAGATAATGAAATTCAAAGGAACGCAATCACTTCTTAGTTTTGCGACAGGAAATGATGATATTGCCGTTAAAAAGCGGGGTAAATATCACTTAGCGTTGTTTAAGAAATATAAATTATCTTTTGTTAGTATCATCGGCATTGCAATGATTATCACCTTAATATACAGCAGCAGCAAGAGGACATATGATGATGTCATCAATATTAACGACATTATAACCAAGCTTAACACCAAATGCACGATTCACAAAACCCAAATATACGAGTCGTGCTATTCTTACAATTACACCAGAGTTTTATACACTAAATACACAGTCAATAAACAAAGCAAAAGAGGCAATATCAAAGATACCCCTGAATATTACAGCGATACCAATGTCAATAACAACACCGTGTATATGAGCGAACTTTATGATAATAAAATATTTAGATACGGACAATTAGCCTACCACGCTGCTTATGATTATGATAGTGCTGCGTTAAAATGCGTGTATAATCTTGATTTAAATATAGTGCCTATGCACCCAGAAGTTATCAAGCAACGCAAAGAGGTGGAAAACTACATTTTAGAATTAGCCAAGTCCAATGATGTGGTAGTCTATGACATTATGACGCCATCGATTAGATATTTGGGTAGTGATTTAAACATACCAGATTATTTACTGAAAATAATACAATACTACAAAGACACAAAGCTAAACACTGAATGCTACTTGTTTAACAACATAGTTTGGGAGATGAATGAAAAACCATACAGATATAATTGCAGTAGAATTCACAGATACAGCGATGATTATATGGACGAGTGAATTTACATTTATCAATAAGGCTTTCGTCCTTGCCTCACAAATTTAGCTTGTATTATAAAACATTTTAAAAGCACAAACACTTATTTAAAACAGCTTCGAAAAGCGTTAAATTTAATATGGATTTTATGAGAATTGTGAATTTTTTCGATATAATGCTAATGCAAATAGGTGAATTTCATCGCCCCTTACTTAACCTTTTCTTGACAAAAAGCACAGCGATTTGCTGTGCTTTATTTGATAAAATTTGTTATAATTTAGGCTCATTTGCTTGACTTTTTTAAAAAATTTAAGCCAAATTCATCTCAAACAAGGACATAAAGTGAAAATTATCATCGCTCAACTTCTTATTTTTGCCTGTATTTTTGCCCTGCTTTTTTCACTCGCTAGAATGATAATGACGCTTCATTTTTTACCAAGTGAGTTGCTTTTATCTAATCTTGGCGATAGTTTTAAACTCATCGCTTATGGTGCGTATAGCGATATAAGATGTATCAGCATAGCCTTGCTTCCCGTTCTTGCTTGTAGTGTAATCAGCGTTTTTTCTCCTGTCCTTGCTCTTTTGGATACTCGCATAAATAGACAAGGGGGGGGGGGCTTAATATTAAATTTATTTAAAAAGCTTTATTTTTATCTTTCTAGTTTCTATCTTGCCTTGCTTGGCTTTGTTTTTGTCATCTTTTGCTTTGTGAATTTTTATTATTATGAAATGTATAAAACTAACATTGATATTTTTATCTTTGGCATTAAAGATGATGAAACAAGTGCCATTTTAGACATTGTTTTTAAGGACTATCCTACCTTGCTTATTATCTGCATTGCCCTCATTTTTAGTGCATTTTGTGCGTGGATAAATACAAAAATTCTACGCCTTAAACTCCCCAAACTTCCCTTTAAAATCCCCACTCTCATAGGACTTTTTTTGATTTTCATCGCCCTTTATGTTTTAGCATTAAGAGGACCATATAAATATGTAGCAAGTAGTGCTGCTACTTATCGCTTTTCAAATACAGAAAGCTTTAACGCCATTTCTTTAAATCCAATAATGGCTTTTGTATGGGCGTATAAATACTACAAAAAGCATCATTTAGAAGCATTTTTACCTGCTGATGAAGAAAGGGGGCAAATTTTGCAAAACAAGCTTTTCCCGCTTTTTGAAAAAAGCCCTAAAAACGCCTTTGTGTCGCAAAATAAGCCTCATATTATGCTAAATATTATGGAAAGCTTTGGCACTCAGTTTTTTGAAGCGGCTAAACCGAATTTAAATCTTTTAGGAGAGCTTGAAAAGCATTTTCAACAAGACTTTGTTTTTAATCGCTTTCTTTCTTATGGCAATGACACGGCAGCAAGTTTAGCTCACATCGTTTTTAACACCCCAATTTCTCTTTTAAAAACCCAATACAAAACCCACTACCTCGCACACTCGCCCATAGAGCTTTACAAAGCACAAGGCTATAAAGTCATCTTTCTTACTTCGGGCAATGGAGCTTGGCGGGATTTGGGGGATTTTTTTAAAATTCAGGGCATAGACGAGCTTATCGATGAGGTGGTTTTGAGCAAACTCTACCCGCAAGTGGAGGAAAGTCGCTTTGCTTATGGTATAGATGATAAATTTATGTATCAAAAGGCATTAGAGCTATTTGAAAACGAAACACAACCCCTTTTAATCATAGCATTAACCACGATGAATCACTCTCCATTCCCTAATATCCAGCAAAAATTCTCTCAAAATGAACTTCCTAGAGAATTTTTAAGCCATATTACAGCAAAAAAACTGATGAAAACTATCAACACTTATTTTTACGCCAATAACGAATTTGGCAAATTCCTAAACGCCTTGAAGCAAAGCCCACTTAAAGATAAAGTCGTCATTGCTGCCACTGGAGACCATAGAATGCGAGATTTTACCATAGATATTAGCAGCGAACAGGCTTTTGGCTATGCTGTGCCGTTTTATCTTTATGTGCCAAAGGCGTATCAGCAAGATATTTATTATGACAAGCAAAGGATAGGCTCACACAAGGACATTTTCCCTACACTTTACGCCCTTTCTTTAAGCGAGGTGGAGTATTTAAATATGGGCGGGAAAAATATGCTTGGCAAAGTCAAGGACAAGAGGTATGAATTTGCTTATAATGAAGTCGTTTGGCTTGATGAAAAGGGCATTTACCCGCTAAATTCCTCGCTAGGCTATGAATTTAAGAGCAAGGACAGCCTTTTATCAAACGGCAAATCCTTTATGCTTGATGAAAACACAAGGCAGTTTAAGGCATTTTATGATGAGCTTAATGACTATCAGTTAAGATTTAGGCTTATTAACATAAAAGAATTTAACGCCTCATTTTAAGGGTTTTAATGCTTTTGCTTGAAAAAATATTTACAAAATTTGGCTAGAATCAGGCACAATTTTAAAGGAGCGAAGATGAAAACTCTTAGTCAAATTTGCCTTGCATTCGTGCTTTTAGCGGGACTTTTCGCCCAAGGTGCATTAGCAAAACCGCCGCACAAGCATTTTGAGCCAAATTCTCACAGCCAATTACCTCAAATTAAGGGCATAGCTTATGAAATTTTTGCCAATGCAAGTGAGGACAAGCAAATCAAAGCCTTGCAAATAGAAGCAAATTACAAAGAAAAAATGCGAAAAGACAGGCAAAAATTCCACAACGAGCTTCAAAAACTCGAACTTGAAAAGAAAATTTTACAAGTGAAATTCTATCACGCCAAAGCAAAAAACGATGAAACACAAACTAAGAATTTACTCAACCAAATTCATCAAAACGAACAGGCTTTACTTACCAAACGGCAAGATGAAAGGAATTTGCACGATAAATTAAATACGCAAAGAATACAAGAAATTTACAATGCCTTGCGTTAGAAAATGAACGCCTCAAATGTCCTTGTCTGGTTGAATTTCTTTGTCGCCGATGTAAGAGATGGGCTTGGTGCATTTCTTGGCGTATTTTTAATGCAAAATGGCTTTGGCGAGTCTCAAATAGGGCTTATTGGCACTATTTCTCACATTATCGCCCTTGTTTTTGGCATTCCTTGCGGAATTTTTGTCGATAAAACAAGCCATAAAAAAGAATTTATAGGCTTTTTCATCGCCTTAATCGTCATTTTTTGTTCGATGAATTATTTTTTCCCCTCTTTTTATTTTACGCTTATAGCTCAAAGTTTGAGTGCTTTAAGCGGAGTTTTTTTAGCCCCTGCCTTTGCTGCTTTGACGCTTGGCATAGTTGGAGCAAGGGCGTATCCTTTGCAATGTGCGAGAAATGAAGCTTATAAACACGCTGGAACGGTCTTTGGTGCGGCACTTAGCTTTGTATTTGCCCTTTATTTTGGCATAGTAAGCGTTTTTATCATCACCGCATTTTTGGGAGGCTTTGCCCTTGTGGCTTTGGCTTTCATTAAAAAAGAAAGCATTGACGATAAAGGAGCAAGGGGCGAACTTACAAGGCAAAAAAGCATTCAAATTTGGGCTTTGTTTAAGGACACAAAAGTCTTGTTTTTATGTCTTGTAATGTTTTGCTTTCATTTAAGCAACGCTCATATGCTGCCCTTGCTTAGTCAAAGAGCGCACACACAGGGTGTTGATTCTAGTGGAGCTTATGCTGCGGCGACTGTGCTTATTGCTCAAACAACGATGATTTTAACGGCTTTTTTGTGTGGGCGTTTGATACACAAAAAGGATTTCAAGCTTTATTTTTGGCTTTTTTTTGCCTGTTTTTTCGCTCTCATTTTGCGTGCAGGAGTGGCGGCGAATTTCAGTCAAATTCCAGCGATGATAGCGGTGCAAATTCTTGACGGAGTCGGTGCTGGTGTGAGTGGGGTTATCTTGCCTGTTTTGGTGGTATTTATTTTAAGGGGTAGCGGACACATTAACGCAGGACTTGCCCTTATTTTAACCTGTGGCGGACTTGGAGCGGCTTTAAGTGCCAGTGCTGGTGGGTATTTTGCTGAATTTCATAGCTATTTTAGTGCTTATTTATTTTTGGGTGGCGTTAGTGGCGTGGGGCTTTTGCTTTGGATTTTTGGGGCTAAATTCGCCCTAAAAGATGAATTTAAGGCTTAAAAATGTTTGTTTTTCTTGTCTTTGCTTTCACGCTTTTTGGGATTTTGTGGCGTCCTTTTGGCTTTAAAATTTGGGTGTATTCCTCTCTTGGAGCGGTTGTTGTCCTTGCTTTTAAGCTGCTTGATTTGCATCAAGTGAGCGTGATTTTTATGCTTGTTTGGGATAGCTGTCTTTTGCTGCTTTGCCTCATCGTCATTTCCTTTTGCTTGGAGGCTTTGGGCTTTTTTGAATGGCTCATTTTCTACACCCTTAAATTCTGTGCGAAAAGCTCTATAAATTCAAATGAGATAAACATTCACGCCGCAAGGCTTTTTGTCATTCTTTGTGTGCTTTGTGCGATTACAAGTGGTATTTTGGCAAATGACGGAGCGATTTTGATTTTCACGCCTTTGATTTTGGGCGTTTTCTTGCGTGCTAAAAACGCAGATAAAAGGCTCATCATCGCTTTTTTATTCGCTGTGGGCTTTATCTGCGATACCAGCTCAAATGCCTTACTCATCTCAAATCTTACCAATGTCATCACGGCGAATTTTCATCATTTAGCCTTTAATGACTTTGCCAAAACAATGTTTTTACCAAATCTTTCAGCCTTTTTGTGTGCCTTAATGCTCTTTTTGCTTATCTTTCGCAAAGCCCTTTTTAGCACAATCAGCTTTCGCACACCCTCAAAACCAAAGCTTGAAGGCAAATTTTTCGTTTTTTATCTCGTGCTTTTGAGCGTTTTTGTGATGAGCTTTTTCATTTCAAGCCGATTTAATGTCCCTTTGAGCCTTAACTGCCTTGTCTTTGCCCTTTTTTTGCTTGTGATTTTATGGAGCAAATCTCGCACAAAAGCACTCAAAACCCTAAAATCTGCCCCCTTTGGAATCATCATCTTTGTTTTTACGCTTTTCATCGTAGTGCAAGCCTTACACAAAATAGACATTCAAAGCTCCGTAAATGCGGTATTTAACGCCCTTTGTCAAAGCCAAATTTCAAGCATTTTTGGCACGGGTTTAATCTCTGCTTTTTTATCAAGCATTTTTAACAATCTCCCCGCCACGCTCTTTACAAACTCCCTCATCAGCGACTTTTTCGCCGATGAAGCCTCAGCAAAATTCTTGCATTTAAAGCAAATTTTCATTTATGCGAATTTACTCGGGGCAAACATAGGCTCAAAA